>CAYVHH010000034.1:0-11836 GCA_964450175.1 uncultured bacterium
GACGAGCTTCCGTCGCGTCAGATCGCCGGATGCGCCGAAGATGACGAGCGTGAAGGGCTCGTCGGACATCGCCGGCATCGCTAGCGAGCTCCGCCGATGGGATGGAGCGCCGCCGCTGCCCGATCGGCCAGCCAGATGAGCTCGCCGTCGGTGGGGCGGATCATTCCCGCCGGCACCATGGCCTGATCCGAGAGCACGGCCTTCACGATCTTCGCCTTTTCGGCGCCCGCGACCAGGAAGATCACGCGCGCGGCGGCGTTGAGCACCGGGAAGGTGAGCGTGAGACGCTGCGGGATCTGCGCCGCCGTGACGTGCACGGCCGCGACGGTGCGGAACACCTCGCGCAGCACCGGAGAGCCCGGGAACAACGACGCCGTATGCCCGTCGACACCGAGGCCGAGGAGCACGAGATCGAAGCGCGGCAGCTCGCCGCGACGCGTGCCGAACACCTCACTCAGCGCGGCGGCGTACGCCGCCGCGGCGTTGTCGGCGTCGGCGTCCTCGCCGCGCATCCGGAGGATCTGCGCGGGCGGAATGGGCACGCGCGACAGGAGCGTCTCGTACGCCATGCGGTAGTTCGACTCGGCGTGGTCCGGCGGCACGACTCGCTCGTCGCCGAAGCACGCCCACGTGCGGTCCCAGCGCACGCGCTCGCTGAAGGCGGGCAGCGCCAGGCGCTCGTAGGTCTTGCGTGGCGTCTCGCCTCCGGCGAGGCACAGCATGAATCGGCCGCGCTCCCGGACGGCTTCGGTCGCGACGTCGATGATGAGGTTGGCGGCGGTCTCGGCGAGCGCCGCGGGATCTGCGCAGACGGTCAGAGTGGCGTCGGAGGCCATGATCAGATCATACCCTCTCGTCCAGCCGGCGCTGGCGTTCGAGCGCTTCTCGGTAGCGAATGTGATGGGCGGTATTGGGTACGAAGGTCTCCCCGGTGAGCGGGCGGGCCGATGACAGATCGGGAAGAACCCCAAGTGCCTCCAGGGCGAGCAGCGCGGCACCGCGACTGGTCGCCTCGGGCTCGACGGAATACGTGATCGGGCGACCAATTGCGTCCGCGATGATCTGGGTCCAGGCGCGGGAGTGTCCCAGGGCCGCGCCCGAGGCGACGATGGCGTGTCCAGCCGAGGCGCGAGGCGCCAGAAGGTCGTACACCGCGGCGAGCCGAAGCGCGACCGACTCCAGCGCAGCGCGGACGATCTCGATGCCGCGCGTGTCCAGGCGAAGGCCGCTGATCGCTCCCCGGCGCCCGTCGCGCCATCCCGGCGCGCGCTCCCCGGCCAGGTGCGGGAGGATCGTCAGGCCGTGGCCATCCGGCGGCAACGCGGCCAGAGCCACCTCGATGTCCTCGTCGCTTCCGAGCTGCAGCACGCGACGGCACCACGCATAGATGTTACCGCCTTCGGAGGTCGCGCCACCCAGGATCGCGTGTGTTCCGTCGACCCGATAGCGCCAGAGTCCACGCGGCGGGGGTGGCTGATCACGAGTCACGACCCTGAGCGCAGCCGACGTGCCCACGTTCAGGGCAATCCGCGTCGGATCGACGCAGTCCGACCCGATGTTGCTGGCGGCTCCGTCGCCGACGGCTGGGAACCAGCTCGCCGTTCGCAGCGCCGGCCAGCGACTTGCCCACGGAGCGCGCAGCCCGTATCGAGGATCCGTGCGATCACACAGGGGAAAGAGGCGCCCCTCGTCCACCTCGGCGGCTGCCATGGCCTCGAGGTCCCACCGGGCGGTTGCCTGGTCGATCAAGCCCGTTCCGGACGCCATCGATACGCTCGTCCGCGCCTCGCCGAACAGGCTGAGCTCGAGGAATTCCCCGAACGAGCCCCATCGCGCCACGCGACTGGACTCGGCCGGGTGCTCACGGACGAGCCACCGCAGCTTGGCCGGCCAGTACGAGGAGTGCAGATGGCATCCCGTACGCGCGTGCAGCGCGTCGTCATCGAGCGCCGAGCGAAGCACCTGGGCTTCGGCGAAGCTTCGGGTATCTGCCCACATATACACGGGTGTGATTGGCCGCCCGCCCGCATCGAAGCCGAGAAGCCCATGCCAGAATGTCGCCATACCGACCCCGCGGGTCTCGTCGGGGGGCCGATTGGGGTGGATCGCGTCCAGGCACGCGACGACCGCCTCCAGTAGTACGTTCGCGTCGTGCTCGACGCCGCCGTCCGGGGTGAGCCTTGGGGTGTACTGCACCTGGTGGGAGCGCCCTGCGATCGGCCGACCTTCGCCGTCGTAAAACGCGGCCCGCGCGGACGAGGTGCCGACGTCGAGCGCGATGACCACTGAGTTAAGATAGCCCCATGTCCGAGACGTGGGAAATTCTCACCTTGAGAGGCCTGGCGGCGACTGACGAGCGCGCCGAGAAGTTCGTGGGCTCGCTCGTCATTCATCGCGAAGGGAATCCCGAGCCCGTCGAGTCCGTCACGGTTGCGATCAAGCGAACGGTCCTGGTCGAGCTGCACGAAAACCTGGGGCGCCTGCTCGTCCGGTCTACCGGGAGCGCACGGAGAACGTCATGAGCCAAATCAAAGTCCTGAGCCCGGTGGGTGTGCCTGCCGCCGACACGCTGAATGTGCCGCCGCTGCCCGGATCGCTGGCCGGCCGCACGGTCGGCTTCATCGACAACCGGAAAGCGAACTTCGATCTCCTCGCCGACGAGATCGGCGCGATCCTCTCCGCGGAACATGGGGTCAAGACCATCATCCGGCGCCGCAAGGCGAATGCCGCGACGCCGGCCGCCCCGGAGATTCTCGCGGGTCTGGCGAAAGATTGCGACGTCGTCTTCGCCGGCTCCGCCGACTGAGGATCTTGCACATCGTGGAGTCTCCACGACGCCATCGAGCTGGCAAAGGCGGGAACCCCGAGTGCGGTCATCGGGACGACGGTTTTCCAGGGGCTCGCCCAGAGCGAGATGCGGGCGCTCGGCGTCTCGGGTCTTTCCATGGTCGCGATCGAGCATCCGCTCGGCGGGGAGCGTAGCGAGGGCGTCACCCGAAGAGCCCGCCAGGCCGTCGACCAGATCAAAGGCCTCCTCGGTAAGGTCAGCAGGCGCACGGGTGAGATTGCACGTGCGGAGCCGGCAAGCACCTCTCTCAGGCCACTCGCGGTCCAAGCCGGCCTCACGGACCCCGCGACAACGGACCTCGTTACAGAAGATACGCCGGAGGCCGTCCTCGAGGCCTTCTGCGAGCGTCAGTGGTGCGATGGGTTGCCGATCATTCCACCGACCGAGGAGCGCGTGCGCGCCATGCTGGCAGGCGCGCCCGGCGCTCGCTCGCTCGGCGTGATGCCGCCGCTCTGGCGGCTGGCGACACTCGAGAAGCTCGCGGTGAACGCGGTCATGGCCGGCTGTCGACCCGCGGCGTTCCCGCTGATCGTCGCCGCGGTCGAAGCGATGCTCGACCCGTCGTTCAACCTCTACGGCGTGCAGGCCACGACGCACTCGGTCGCGCCGCTCCTGATCGTCCACGGACCGATTGCGGCCGAGCTCGGCGTCCACTCCGGTAGTGGATGCTTCGGTCCCGGCTTCCGCGGCAACGCGACGATCGGTCGCGCGATCCGGCTCATCTTGTTGAATGTCGGCGGCGCCTGGCCGGGTCGTCACGATATGGCGACCCAGGGGAGCCCCGCAAAATTCTCGTACTGCATCGCCGAGCGCGCGGACGCGTCGCCGTGGGGCGCGCTCCGCGAGGACGACGCCGTCACCGTTTTCGGGGGCGAGCCGCCGCACAACGTGAACGACCACGTCTCGACGACCGCCGCCGGCATTCTGGCCACGGTAGCCGACACCGCGGTCTCGCTCGGGTCGAACGTCGGCTGGTACTTCTCGCAGAGCCAGCTGCTCATCGTGCTCGGGCCGGAGCACGCGAAAACGGTCGCCGGCGACGGCTTGAGCCGAGCGGACGTTCAACGCTATATCTTCGAGCACGCGCGTCTGCCGCTGCGCACGTTGAAGCTCGGCGGGATGTGGGGCATCCACGACTGGCCCCGCTGGATGCACGCCGTCACCGACGACAACGCCCTCTTGCCGCAGGTGCCGTCGCCCGAGGACGTGATGGTGATCGTCGCGGGCGGCCCGGGCAAGCACTCGGCGGTCGTCCCGAACTGCACCTTCAGTCGGGCCGTATCGCGCCCGATCCGACCGCTGTAGGCGAGCCCGCGCTGCGGGCCGTCGGAGGCCGGGGCCTGCCGGCCGAGGCGCGACGATGGCGAACGGCGTGGCTATGAAGGAGCTCGTCCGCGATCGGCCAGCAGCAGGCCGAATGCGGTCACCAGGAGCAGCGCGCCCGCGCCCCCGGCGGCGCCAAGCCGCTCGCCGAAGAGCGCCACGCCCAGGATCGTGGCGGTCAGTGGCTCCAGCAAGGTCGTGACGCCGGCGACCGATGCCGGCACGCTCCGGAGGCCGAATGTGTAGATGGCGTAGGCTCCCGCCGTCGCCACGCCCCCGAGATACAAGAGCCAGGGCCAGCCCAGCGCGAGCTGGGTCGACGGCGCGGATGTCCACAACAGCGCCGGCGTCAGCAGAAGCGCTCCGATGGTGAACGTGAGTGCCGTCGTGGGAAGCGGCGCCGAGCGTCTGAGCGTCGCCTTCGCGGCGAGGACGTACAGCGCATAGGCGAGACCCGCGACGAACGCCAGCAGCACGCCGGCGAGAAAGCGCGCCGACAGGTCGAGCGTTCCCGACGGTGCGGCGACGAGCAGCGCGGTGCCGAGCACGCCGAGCAGGAGCGCACCTCGCACCCGCGGATGGAGGCGCTCGCCGAGCAGCCACGGCGCGAGCGCCGCGATCATGAGCGGCGCCGAGCAGATCGCGACGAGCGCCACGACGGCGATACCGCCGAGCGTGACGGCGGTGAAGTAGGCGGCCTGATAGGCGGCCATGCACCCGCCCATCGCGAGACAGCGCCAGCGGTCGTCCGCCACGACGACGAATCCGCGTGCGGTGACCACGGTCGCCACGAGCAGGAAGATCGCGGCGATCCACAGCCGCGCGACGCCGACCAGCAGAGGGCTCGCCGCGGCACGCTCGGCGAGCACGGTCATCACCGAGCCGCTGGTGCCCCAGGAGATCGCGGCGAGCGCGATGAGGACCAGGCCGACGACGGTCCGGGGGGCTTGACGCGCTCGATGCACCCCGCGATCATAGCCCGGGCGCGGCATCGTCCGCGGCGTCTCGACCATCGAAGGAGTCTCTCAATGAAGATCGGTTTCATCGGAGTCGGCGCGATGGGCCAGCCGATGCTGGCGAACCTCGTGAAGCACGGCCATCAGGTCGTCGCGTACGACGTGGTCGAGGCCGCGCTGGCCGGCGCGGTCAAGGCCGGCGCCACTCGCGCTGCGTCGTGCGCCGCGGCCGCCCGGGAGAGCGAGCTCGTGATCACGATCCTGCCGTCGTCCTCGCACGTCGAGGCGGCCTACCTCGGCCAGGGGGGCGTGCTCGAAGGCGTGGGCTCCGGACGCCTGTGCATCGACATGTCCACGATCGATCCGAGCGTGTCGCGGCGAGTCGCCGAGGCCGCCGGCAAGCGCGGTGCGCGCTTTATCGACGCGCCGGTGTCCGGCGGCGTGCCGCGCGCCACCGACGGGACGCTCGCCATCATGGTGGGCGGCGACGCGCGGGACTTCGAGGAGGCGCGCCCGGTGCTGGCGGCGATGGGCGCCAACATCATCCACGTCGGGCCCGTGGGCGCGGGCGAGGTGGCCAAGCTCTGCAACAACCTGGTCGCGGGCGTCGCCGCGGTCGCGGTCAGCGAGGCGTTCCGGATCGCCGAAGGCTTCGGCGTCGATCCCAAGGTGTTGACCGACGTCATCTCCAAGTCATCGGGGAACACCTGGGTGATGGAGCACATGCATCCCGTGCCCGGGCTCGTGGGCAAGGCGCCCTCGAGCCGCGACTACGCGCCCGGCTTCACCACCGACCTGATGGCGAAGGATCTCGGGCTGGTCGTCAACGCCGCCCGCGAGCTGCGGGTGCCGGTGCTCGTGGCGCCGGCGGCGCAGCAGGCGCTCCGGCTCGCGTCGTCCCACGGCTTTGGCCGGAAAGACTTCTCGTCGATCTATATGTTTCTCAGAGCATCAAGCCGCGAATCGCCGGTCTGATATGCTGACCCGGGCGTGAGCGGCGCCGGAGGGCCATCGTGGCGACGTACGTGATGCTGAGCACGCTGTCCGAATCGGGACGCAAGGTCCTCCGCGGGCGGCCTGGCTGGATTCGTAAGGTCAACGCCGACGTGCAGCGCATGGGCGCGCGCGTCGTCGCCCAGTACGCGGTCCTGGGCCCGTACGACTTCGTCACCATCATCGAGGCGCCGGACAACGCGACGATTTCGCGCGTGTCCGTCGAGCTCGGCGCTCGCGGGGGCGTCGCCGGCATGACGATGGCCGCGATTCCGCTCGACGAGTTCATCGGCCGGCTGGAGCGCGGCACCGTCCGCCGCCGCAGCGAAAGGAAGAGGCGTTGAGGGTTCTCAAGATTCATCCGGAGAAGTGCACGGGCTGTCTGCGGTGCGAGCTCGCATGCTCGTATATGCAGACAGGCGAGTATCAGCCGGCGAAGTCCGTGATTCGCGTTTCGCCCTTCGAGGGCCACACCTCGTACGCGCCGTACACGTGCACGCAGTGCGCGGAAGGCTGGTGCATGACGGCGTGTCCGGTGGGGGCGATCACGATCAATGCCGTCGGCGCCAAGGACGTCCAGGACGACCGGTGTGTCGGCTGCAAGCTGTGCACGATCGCGTGCCCCTACGGGACGATGTTCTACGATCCCGCGACGCGCAAAGCCTTCAAGTGCAACCTCTGCGGCGGCGCGCCGGCCTGCGCCGACGCGTGCCCGACCGCGGCGATCACCTACGAAGACGTCGAGACCGCGGACTGGATCGGCGACTTCGCGCGCGAGCGAACCGTGCGGGTTCTCGCGGAGGCACGGTGATGGCCCGGCGACATCTGATCATCGGCGGCGGCACGGCGGGGATGAACGCGATCCGGACGATCCGCGAGGAAGAGGCTGAGCGTTCCACCATCACCCTGGTGAGCGCCGAGAAGCCGTACTCCCGGATGGTCCTGCCGTACTACCTCGACCGCTCCATCGCCGAGTCGCATGTGTTCACGGCGACCGCGCGCGTGTTGCGCGACTGGGGCGTGACGGCGCATCTCGGCAAACGCGCGACCGCGCTCGACACCAAGGCGAACACGTGCACGCTGGACGACGGCACGACCGTCGAGTACGACGACTGCCTGATCGCGACGGGCTCGTCCGCGGTCCGCGCGCCAGTGCCGGGCGCCGACGGGCCGGGCGTGCACTCGTTCTGGACTCTCGATCAGGCGCGCGGTGTCCTGGCGCAGATACAACCGGGCAGTCACGTGGTGATGGTCGGCGCCGGCTTCATCGCGTTCACGATCCTCAACTCCATCCTCTCGCTCGGCGCCAAGCTCACCATCGTCGAGGTCGCGCCGCGCATCCTGCCGCGGATGATCGACGACACCGGTGCCGGTCTCGTCCAAGCGTGGCTCGAGAAGCACGGCGTCGCCGTGCGCACCGGCGCCAAGCTCACGCGCATCGACGAGGCGAAGGGCCGCCGCCGGCTCAAGATGGCGGCGGGCGGCGATCTGGTCGCCGACGTCGTGATCATGGCGACGGGCATCCGGACGAATCTCGCATGGCTCAAGGATTCCGCTGTCAGCGTCAATCAGGGGATCGTCGTGGACGATCACCTTCGCTCCAGTGTCCCGAACGTCTACGCCGCCGGCGACGTCGCCGAGGGGCGCGACCTGATCTCGCAGACCAACGCGGTCCACGCGATCGAGCCGACCGCGCAGGAGCACGGGCGCGTCGTCGGCGCCAACATGGCGGGCAAGGACGTGCGCTATCGCGGGAGCCTCATCATCAACATCGTCGAGGTCTGCCATCTCGACGTCGCGTCGTTCGGCGCCTGGGACGACGCGAAGGCCGACACGGCGAGCGGCGTCAAGGCCGACCGGCCCGCGTATCGCAAGCTCCTCTGGCGCGGGGATCGGCTGACCGGCGCGATCATCCTGGGTCCCTCGAGCGACATCTGGACGACCAATGACGTCGGCATGCTCAAGGGCCTCGTGCAGTCCGGCGTCGCGCTCGGAAGCTGGAAGGCGCACTTGAAGAAGAATCCGTTCGACATCAAGCCCGCGTTCATCGCCACGAAGACGACGAGCCGCTTGCTACCCGAAACCATCCTGGGACGCCCGTCGAAGGCGCCTGGGGAAACCCCGGTGGCCGTATGACTCCTGTGACCGCGACCGCGCCGAAGCCGACCAAGACGAAGACCGCCACGACCGCGCGCCCCGGCGGCTTTGCCGGCAATCTCCTGCGCGTCGACCTCACGCGCCGCAAGTGTTGGGCCGAGCCCTGGAGCCCGGACAGAATGCGCGCCGAGCTCGGCGGCGTCGGTCTCGGCGCGATGATCCTCTATCGTGAGACCGCGGCGAAGGGCGGCAAGAAAAACGTCGCGTGGGATCATCCGGACAATCGCCTCGTGCTGGGCACGGGCCCGCTCGCGGGCCTGCCGGTGTGGGGTACCGGCGGTCTCACCGTGTGCACGATCGGACCCGGCACGAACGGCCCGACGTCGACCCAGGCCAACGGATTCTTCGGCACGAATCTGAAATATTGCGGCTACGACGCGATCATCATCCAGGGACAGTCGAAGGACTGGGTCTACCTCTACATCAACGACGACGTCATCGAGCTTCGCGACGCGAAGTCGTTGATCGGCCTGGACACCTGGGAGACGCAAAACGCGCTCTACCGTGAGACCGGGCTCGTCGGTCACCAGCTCTCGGTGTACTCGATCGGCCCCGCCGGTGAACACCTCGTCAAGTTCGCCGCCATCCAGGGCGATTTCGGTCACGTCGCGTCGAAGAACGGCTGCGGCGCGGTCATGGGCAAGAAGCGACTCAAAGCGGTCGCGATCGTCAAGGGGACGAAGGCTCTGCGAGCCGCCGACCCCCGCGGTCTGATGCAGGCGGCCGAGGACATGTCGCACGATCTTCAAACGGACGCCTCGGCGCGCTCGCTCTACGAGTACGGCACCCTGCCCGGCGTCGTGAACCTGTCCAAGATGGGCGCGCTACCGATCAAGAACTACACGACCAACCTGACCTCCAACGTCGCCGGCGCCGACATGGCCGCGTGGGAGGCGCCGAAGCTTCGCGAGAACTTCGACCACCGCGGGCATCAGTGCAACGCCTGCGGCATGCATCACTGCCACATGTCGGTCATCCGGCAGGGCGACAAGAAGGGGCAGATCGTCGACGAGCCCGAGTACGAAGGCTGGTCGGGCTGCGGCTGGGCCATCGGCGCGGCCGACCGCGACGGCGTCGCCTGGCTCAACACCGAATGCGACAAGGCGTGTGTCGACGTGAACGAGTGGGGCTGGCTCTGCGGCTGGGTCATGGAGTGCCAGGAGAAGGGCTACATCACGCGCGAGCAGCTCGGCTTCGAGCTGAAGTGGGGCGATATCAAGGGCGCGGCCCGTCTCCTGCAGATGGTGTCGCGACGCGAAGGCTTCGGTGACGTGCTGGCCGAAGGGGTGAAGCGCGCGGCCGAGAAGCTCGGCGGGCCCGCCAAGGACTGCGCGGTCTACATCGAGAAGGGCGCGACGCCCCGAGGCCACGACCACCGCGCGCGCTGGGAAGAAATGCTCGACACGTGCACGTCGTCCACCGCGACGATGGAAACGGGCAATCCCGTTCATCCGACCGAGATCGGCCAGCCCGCGCGGATCAATCCCTTCGACGGCGAGCAGGTAGCGAAGTACGTCGCGGGGCTCCGCGGGCGACGCGGCTTCGAGGATTCGCTCGGCATCTGCATCTTCACGTCGCGCACCCGGCTCGAGAACATCTGCCGCGCGCTCTCCGCGGCGACGGGCTGGACCTTCACGGTCGAGGACGCGCAGCGTTTCGGGCGGCGCACCGCCGTCATCAATCGGGCGACCGCGCTGCGCTGTGGCCACACCGGCGCGATGGAATATCCGTCCGCCCGGTACGGTTCGACCCCGGTGGACGGTCCCGCCAAGGGCCAGGCGATCCGCGCGCAGTGGGAAAAGATGCTGGACACCTGGTACGCCGAGGTCGGTTTCGACCGTAAGACGGGCAAACCCTGGCCGAAAACCCTGAAAGAGCTGGGCCTGGACTGGCTGTCGAAGGACCTCTGGGGCAAGAAGTCGTAGCGCGGTAGAAGCCCTCCGCCAAGCCCTCCGAGCGGTCGTCTCTTGACCCTCTCCGCGTCGGTGTGCTATTTGTTGGCACTCCTTTCGACACGGATCACGGGGGTCCTATGGCGCAAGTGATTGGATTTATTGGGCTGGGTATCATGGGACGCCCGATGGCTCGCAACCTATTGAAGGCGGGCTACTCGCTCGTGGTCCACAGTCGGAGCCGGGGACCCGTCGACGAGATCGCCGGAGCCGGCGCAAAAGTAGGCACCTCGCCGCGGGATGTCGCCGCCCAATCCGATGTGCTGATCACGATGCTGCCGAACTCGCCCGACGTCGAGCAGGTCGTGCTCGGCCGTGACGGCGTGATCGAAGGCGCGCGGCCGGGCATGGTGCTCCTGGACATGTCCACGATCTCTCCGCTCGTCTCCCAGAAGATCGGCGCGGCGCTCGCTGCCAAATCCGTGAAGATGCTCGACGCGCCCGTGTCCGGCGGTGAGAAGGGTGCGATCGATGGCGTCCTGTCGATCATGGTCGGCGGCGATAGGGCGGTCTTCGACAAGGCCTTACCGATCTTCCAGGCGATGGGTAAGACGATCACCCTCCTCGGGCCGCTCGGCGCCGGGGGGTTCACCAAGCTCGCGAACCAGATCATCGTCGCGGTCAACCTGACCGCACTCGGCGAGGCGCTGACCCTGGCCAAGAAGGCGGGGCTCGACCGCGAGCTGACCTTGACCGCGCTGGCCGGAGGGCTGGCGGGGTCGAAGTGCCTCGATCAGAAGAAGCCGAACTACCTCGCCGACACGTACAATCCGGGCTTCAAGATCGACCTGCACTACAAGGACCTCGGACTCATCATGGAATCCGCCCGCGCCCTCGGCGTGCCGTTGCCGGCGACGGCGGCGGTCCAGGAGCTGTTCAGTGCGCTCCGCGTGAAGGGGCGCGGGGGCCTCGATCACTCGGGAGTGATCACGCTGCTGGAAGACCTCGCGGGCCTCTCGAAGTGAGGGCCACCGTCGATCGTGCCGGGCTCGACCCTCAGGGTCGGCTTCCCAAAGTGCAGATCCGTCGAGTTCGCAAAGGCGACCTGTCGAAGGTCCGCGACGTCATGGAGCAGACCTTCGGCGATTTCCTGGAGCGCCAGCTGGGCACGCGGCCGCGCCAGGCGTTCGGCGGCGCGCAGTACGTCCACCATCGCTGGCTGATGGAGCCGTGGGGCTGCTTCGTCGCCGAGGAAGACAGCTCGAAGATCGTGGGCGCCGCGCTGGCGGTGACGTGGGGGACCGTCGGCGTGCTCGGGCCGGTCGCCGTGCTCACCAACTATCACAATCAGACGATCGGGCAACAGCTCATCCGGGCGGCGCAGGATTTCTTCGACGAGAACAAGGCGACCTTGCACGGCTGCGTGACGTACCCGACGAGCCCGAAGCACCTGTACCTCTATCACAAGTTCGGCTACCGGCCCAAGCAGCTGACCGCGATCATGAGCCGGGCGATCGACCGCGGACCGGCCCGCGTGTCGGCGCTGGCGAAGGCCGGGGTGAAGACGTCGCTGACCGCGCGTCGATACTCGACGTTGGAGGAAGCGAAGAAGAAGGCCGCGCTCGCGCGCATCCACAAGATCACCAACGCGGTCTGCCGCGGCATGG
>CAYVHH010000035.1:0-5040 GCA_964450175.1 uncultured bacterium
GTGAAGGTGATGCTCGATGTGCCGGGCTGCCGGGACGAGATCAGTCTCTATCGCGGCCGCCACGTCCGCGTGCGCGTGAACCGGCGCAAGCCGGAGGACGTGCGGATTCTCGACGGCGTGCTGCCGCTCCTGACTCCCGCGGGCAGCCTCGACCGCCTGCAAGCTCGTCAGTTCGCGGCGCAGGCCGAGATTCCGCCGATCACGCCGGCGCCTCGGGAGCCAGTCGCATCCGAGCGCGCGCCAGCAGCAACACGAAAGCGCCCAGTCCGATCCACACCACCTGGCGTAGTCGCCTGAGAAGGCTGAACGCCAACCCGGCCTGGGCGCCGAGCCCGAGCGCCGCGAAGGCGGCCGCGTTCGCGCCTTCGAGCGCGCCGAGGCTGCCGGGAACGAAGAAGGTGGCGAAGCGCACGGCGGACCCGAGCGTCTCGATCACCAGCGCCGTCGTGATCGACGCCGGAATCTGGAGCACGCGCAGGAAGAGCCACGTCTCGAAGGCGCCCATGATCCAGCCGAGCAGGTGAAATCCGACCGAGAGGCCGAACCGCCGCCACTCGCGCCGATAGAAACGTTGCAGGGCTCGGTCGAGATTCTCCGCGGCGGCCAGCGCCTGGAGCTTCCTGAAGCGTTCGATCCAGCCGGCCCCGCGTGTCACGAAGCCCGCAACCTGCACGGCCAGGAAGCCGCCGGTGCCGACCAGCTCCACCAGCAAGAGCCAGAGCATCGCCCGCACGAGTCTCGCGTCGACGGCCAGCGCCACTGCGGCCAGCACGCCCATCAGCAAGAACAAGGCTTGCGAGAGCGTGATGGTGGTCTTGGCGATGATCACCGACGCGACACTGTCCCGATACGCGACGTGCGGCCGGAGAAACCACACCTTGACCGCGTCCCCTCCGACCGGCGCCACCGCGGTGACGACGTTGACCGCCTCGCCGGCGATTCGCGCGGCGACCAGCCGAAGGAAGGGCACGCGGTCGTACGAGAAGGCGTAACGCCATCCCAGGGTGTCGACGGCCATGATCAGCGCGAAGGGCAGGCAGACGAGGAGCGAGCGCCAGCCCAGCGCGCGCGCGGCGGCCCTGAGGGCCTCGTCGCTCCCCACCCGGGCGATGAGGATGATCATGATCACGAGACCGGCGACGGTCGCGAGCGAGCGAAAGGCACGCACGTGATTCTGACGTAGCAACACCGGTGCCATCGGTGGCACGAGCGTTGACGGCGTGACATACTTCCCCGGTGAACACCGGAGCTCCGGTGTCGGGGATTCCGCGGCGGCTGCTGCTCCCGACATTCTTGTCTCTGACCGGCTTCCTGGCGCTGGCCCTCATCGCGGCGACGCATCAGATCTCCGATCTCGACCGGCGTACTCGAGAGCTGGTTCACCTGAGCCGACTTCCGGCCCTGGATCCGGTGATGAACGCAGTGTCCGGACTGGGCGAGAGCTACGGCCTGATCCCGCTGATCGCGCTCGGCGTCGCGATCGTGTGGCGCTCGAGCCGTCGCTGGGCCGTGACCCTGCCGCTCTTGATGGCCGGCACCGGCGCCATCCAGTTCGTCGCGAAGCGGGCGATCGACCGCCCGCGGCCGAATCTCGCCGCGTGGGGCTTTCCGAGCGGTCACGTGCTGAGTCTGGTGGCGTTCTTCGGGTTCATGACCTATCTGCTGGCCACGTCGACCGTGACGCGAACCCGGCGGCGGCTCGGCTACGCGGGTTGCGTGGCGATCGTGCTCGCGGTCGCGTTCAGTCGCCTCTACCTGGACGCGCACTGGCTATCGGATGTCGCGGGTGGCTTGACCCTCGGCATCGCCTATGTGCTGCTGGCGATCAATCTCGTCGAGCGCCGTGCCGCCGCCCGGCTCGGGGCGCTCGTCCGGCGCGACTCAGAAGCGCACGTTGAGCTTACCGACGACAAAGGGCGCGGCGCCGACGTCGATCCGGTTGCTGAACCGGTCTGAATAGCTGTCGCCCTCGAAGTAGAAGCGATTGAACGCGTAGCCCCCGGTGACCTCGACACCGACATACCGCAGATCGAACCGGATCCCGGCGTAGAGCCGCATCTCGCGGTAGAAGATCTTGTCGTCCTTGTCGTCGCGGTCCGCGCGATAGAAGTGGTCGCTGTCCCACTGGAATCCCGCGTACGCGCGGAGTGGTCGGAAGATCTCCCAGGTGGCGCGTGTGCGCACGGTCCAGAAGGGGTAGTACTCGGCGTCCAGGGTGAGGCTCTCGAACGGCTTGTACCGGATCATCGAGAACGGAAAGCCGATCACCGCCTGAAATGTTTCGGAGGGGTTCCACCCGTAGGCGATACCCGGGATCGGCAAGGTCTGGCCGAAGACTTCCTCGTCGGTTGCGTAGATCAGCGTGAAGAACCAGGAGTTGCGCTCGCCGGACGGGACACGCACGAGGGCGACCAGGTGAAAATACATTTCGTCGATACTCTTGAAGGGCTCGTCGCTCGCGGAGCCGACCGTCAGCGCCAGTCCCCCGGTCCAGTTGTTGTCGAACTTGTGTCGATAGCTGAGCCCGGCGCTCGCGTCCCAGAGCTCGCTTGGAACCACACCGCCCGCCTTGGGGAACTGCGCGTGCGTGTCGATGTCCTGATACAGGGTCTTTGCGGCAAAGGCCCATTCGTCCCTGGAGTCCTGATAGAGCGGCGTGAACAAAGTGATCTGCTGCTCGGTCATCGCGAAGTGTGTGTCTTGATCCTCGACCTTGCGTTCCGGGTAGAACGTGTACCGGTAGTCGGCGCGCGGGATCTGCTTGCCCATCTCCGGGTTGAGCCACATCTGGAGCTCGGCCTGCGCGTCGACCGGCGCCGGTCGGATTGCCAGTAACGCCGCACCAAGGGCAAGCACCGCCACCAGCCGCGCGGGAGGCATTTGGATCCCTCCTGTGCCGGCCTCGGTTGGTCTGGCGCGGGTGAGCCCGGCGTACGATCTTCCGAGGAGAGCAAGAGCCGGGCCAACGATCAGCACGCGCCGCATCAATCGAGCGCCCACGCGGGTGCCGTTATGACGTAGTGTTGTGATGTGAGCTCCGTCGAGCCGGTCACCGAAGGGCAGATCTCCTCGGCCCGCCGGTGGGCCATCACATTCTCCGTGATGATGGTCACGGTCATGCAGGTCCTGGACTCGAGCGTGACCAACGTGGCCCTGCCTCACATGCAGGGCTCGCTCTCGGCCGGCATCGAGGAGATGTCGTGGGTCATCACGTCGTTCCTCGCCGCCAACGCGATCATCATCCCGGCGACCGGTTGGCTCTCGGCCCGATTCGGCCGCCGTCGGTTCTTCTTGATCTGCACGGTGATCTTCACCACGAGCTCGTTCCTGTCGGGGATCGCGCCGTCTCTGGAGTTCCTCGTCGCCATGCGCATCCTCCAGGGTCTCGGCGGAGGGCCGGTCATCCCGATGGCGCAGGCGATCATGTGGGAGATCTTCCCGCTGCGGCAGCGCGGGACCGCCATGGCCGTCTGGGGCGCCGGCATCATGCTGGCGCCGATTTTGGGTCCGACCGTCGGCGGATGGATCTGCGACAACTGGTCCTGGCGCTGGATCTTCTACATCAACCTGCCGATCGGCCTCGCCGGCTTCGTGATGGTGAGCGTGTTCCTCTTCGACGCGCCGTTCGTGAAGAAGCCGCGCGGGATCGATGCCGTGGGCCTCGTGCTGATGGTGCTCGGATTCGGCTTGCTCCAGCTGTTTCTCGATCTGGGCGAGAAGAAGGACTGGTTCGACTCGGGGCTCATCATCGCGCTGTTCATGCTGGCCGGGTGCGCGCTCGCGGCGTTCGTCATCCGCGAGCTCTTGGCTCCGGAGCCGATCCTGGACCTGAGTGTGTTCAACGACCGGAACTTCGCGGTCGGCACGATCTGTATCGCGCTGGTCGGGCTCGGATTCAACTCGAGCGTGCTGCTGGTCGCGCTCTTCGCGCAGAACGTGCTGTCGTGGGACGCGTGGAACGCCGGGCTCGTGCTGGCGCCCGGTGGCCTGGGCACCATGATCTCGCTCATGATCTCGGGCCGGCTGGTGGCGCGCGCGGATCAGCGCCTCATGCTGATCGGCGGATGCCTGCTGAATGCCGTGGCCGCGACGATGATGACGAGCGTCACGCTCGGGATGGATTACTGGAGCCTCGCGTGGCCGCGATTCCTTCAGGGCTTCGCGATGGGCTTCATCTTCCCGCCGCTGCAAACCCTCACGCTCGCGACGATCCGGCTGGAGCGCCTCGGCAACGCCACCGCCGCCTACAACGTCGTGCGCAACATCGGTGGCAGCATAGGCGTCGCGCTCGCGACCACGCTCCTGGTCCGTCGCAGCCAGGCGCACCAGACCGCGCTGGTCAGCCACCTCAACATTTGGGATGCCGACACCACCTTGAAGCTCAAGCAGTGGACGGATCACTTCGTGAGCCAGGGCACCGACACGTACACGGCCAATCGCCGAGCCCTCGTCATGCTGTATCGCGGCGCCATCGAGCAAGCGCACATCATGGCCTACGCGGATGACTTCTGGGGGTACCTGGCACGGCAGGGCTATGCGCCGTCGTCCTCGCAGGACCAGCTGCGGCTGATGGCCCATGTGAGCGGCTGGCTCGACCAGCAGGGAGCGGATGCGGCCGGCTTGACGGCCGAGCGGATCGCCGAGTTCCTGGTAGTCCGGCGTGGCAGCCACGTGCGCCTGGTGTCAGGACGGGCGCTGGCCCCGCTGCTGGGATTCCTGCGCGGTCTGGGTGTGGCGCCGCCGGAGCCTGAGCCAGTGCCGTGCACGACGGTGGACCGGCTGGCCGGCGCCTACCGGAGCTACCTGATCGATGAGCGAGGGCTGGTGGCTGGCACGGTCCGGCTACGGGAGAGGGTCGCCCGGTTGTTCCTCAGCGGGCTGTCCGAGCCGGTTGAGGAGCACCTGTCCCGCCTCGAGGGCGCGGAGGTGGCTGCCTTCGTGCTGCGGGAGTGCCCGGGGCGCAGCGTCTCCGCGGCGCGCACGGTGGTGAGCGGGACCCGCTCGCTGTTGCGGTTCCTCTACCTGGAGGGATATCTGCCC
>CAYVHH010000036.1:0-2672 GCA_964450175.1 uncultured bacterium
GTTGCGGCGGAGATGGACACGCGCTACACCAGCACCCAGGCCTGAGGCCCTAGCCGCTCCACGACACGACGATCTCCCTCAGCTCGTCGAGATTCGTGACTACCGCATCGGCAATCGTGCTTCCCGCCAGCGGAAACTGCACCGTGACGCGGACCGTCGCCATGCCGAGCGCGGCCGCCGGCTCGATGTCGTTCGCCTCGCTGTCTCCCGCCATGATCGAGTCGGACGCCGCGGCGCCCGCCCTGGCGAGCGCCGTCTGAAACACTTCCGGATCCGGTTTGCGCACCCCCAGCTCGAAGGACGACACCACGTGGTCGATTCCCGGGACGAGGCCCATCTCGCGGATGCGCTCCCAGAGGTCTTTGTCGGAGTGCCACGTCGTGTCCGTGACAAGGACCGTCGCGTAGCCGAGCCGATGGGCCTCAGCCAACAGGGCGGGGGCGCCCGCGAAGTACGGTGTGGCGCCGAACATGGACCGCACCATGGCGGCCCTCACCCGTTTTGCGGTCGCATCAGAGGCAGGGACCGACTTCGCCGCGAACTCTTTCAAGACGGAGGCCGTCATGTCGTCGGTGTGCTGCACGCCCCCGTGCAGGGCCACCTGGGTGGAACGCTGTAGACGCTGCGCCAGATCCATGCATTCAGCGGTTGGAATGCCGGGAAATTCGTCATGGAGGGCCGCGGCTCGGCCCTCGATCGGGTGCATGCCCTCCGTGTAGACGGTGCCACCGGCGTCGAGAAGCAGCGCGCGGCGACGGCCTGTTTGTCGACCCGTCTCAGCCGATGGCAGACAGCATCTCTTGCGCCGGAGCCGACCGGCGCGACGGAGGCGAGCTCCGCGTGACGAGGCTGCGATCGATGTCGGCGACGGTGGCGCAACCCGCCATGGCCATCGTGTGCTCGATCTCGGTGCGGAAGATCTCGAGGACCCTCGCCACACCGGCCTCCCCACCCGCCGCCAGTCCGTACAGGTACGGCCGGCCGACCAGGACTGCCTGGGCGCCGAGGGCGACCGCCTTGACCACGTCGGTGCCGCGTCTGATGCCGCCGTCGACGAAGACCTCGACCTTCCCTCCGACGGCGGAGAGGACCTCCGGGAGGATCTCGATCGTCGGCCGGACCGTGTCCAGGTTGCGCCCGCCGTGGTTCGACACGACGATTCCGTCGACCCCGATCTCAGACATCTCGGGGCACTCGTCTCCTCGCATGACGCCCTTGATGACCAGCTTCCCCTTCCAGTGGTCGCGCAGCCACCGCACGTCGGGGAAGGTCACCGGACGCACGTTGCGCACGATGCGCGCGAAGTTCCAGTAGGCGGTGCGAGCGCCGCCGAAAATGTGCCCGGCGGCGCCTCGGTCGCCGACCCGGCCCATCAGGAAGTCCTTGGCCCATACCGGATTGGACATGCCAGTGAGCAGCAGGCTAGGGCTGAACTGCAGGGGCATCGTGAGCTTGTTGCGGTAGTCACGCTCACGCTTGGGAGTCACCGGCGTGTCAATCGTCACGCACAGCACCTCGTAGCCGGAGCGCTCGATCCGGTCGAGCAGGGTCTGCGTTGATTCGCGATCGCCTGGAAGGTACATCTGGTACCAGAGCGGCCCGGTCGCGACCTTGGCGATGTCCTCCGGCGAGTAGCTCGCCGAGCCGCTGACGCCGAAGACCGTCCCAGCCTTGCCGGCGGCCCGAGCTACCGCGAGCTCGGCCTGGCTGTTCGCCATCCTTCCGAAACCGCACGGCGCGAGCATCAGCGGCATCGCGATCGGCGTGCCGAGAGCGGTCGTCGTCAGGTCCCGCTTGCTGACGTCCGCGAGCGCCCGGGGACGGAGCCAGAAGTTCTCGAAGGCGGAACGGTTGGCGCGAAGGGTGATCTCGTCGGAAGCGCCGCCATCGATGGCGTCAAAGACGGCGCGCGGCAACCACTTTGCGCGCTCGCGCATCTCGTCGATGTTCAGGACGTCCGCAACGTTGCGCCGAAAGAGAGCCGTCGCTCCTACCTCCGCGCGGGAACTCTCTCTTTCGCCGCCTCCTTGGAGTAGCGCACGTCCATCTCAGCCGCGATTCCTGTGTCGAGCAGCTCCTCGAACTGCTTGAACGTCTTGCTTCGCTTCGACGCGTGCGCCAGCGACCCGGTCTTGCGGTACTCGCCCATGACCTCCTCAACGGCTTGCAGCGCGGCGAGGATGGCGGCGAACGCGTCGGTCCGAATCGCGAAGCCCATCTCCCTCACCTTCTCGTTGTCGAGAAAGTCAACGAAGGCGGTGGCGGAGATGACAAGCGGCGTCGGCCGCTGCCAGCGCTTCGCGTAGGCCGCGAGGTCCTCGATCTTCGTGGACGGCACGAAGATCGCATCGACCCCGGCGTCCGCGTAAGCGTTGATCCGCTCCAGCGTCTCGTCAACGCCACGCCCCGCGGCGAGCGCGTCCGAGCGCGCCCAGATCATCGTCGCGTCGTCGACGCGCGCATCGAGCGCTGTCTTCAGCTTCGCAACCATGTCCTCCTTGTCGATCAGTCGAAGGGGGAACTCTGCGTAAAAGGCGCAATGCTTGGGCGCGGCCTGGTCTTCGAAAACCATCGCCGCCACGCCGGCTCGCTCGAAAGCCTGCATGGTGCGAGCGACCTGAAGCACGCCGCCGTAGCCGTCGTCGCAGTCGGCGATCACGGGAAGACCGGTC
>CAYVHH010000037.1:0-3360 GCA_964450175.1 uncultured bacterium
TGAGTTCCCGGGGCTCCACGTCGTTCCCATCCCGTTCACCCATGCGAGCATCAGCGATTTCTTCGACGGGCGGGGGCCCGCGGTCGATGCGCTCGTGTACACCGCCGAGCGCGGCTCGTTCCGCAGCCTCCTGCATCCGGCCTTTTCCGTGGCCGTCCCGCACCCGGTCGTCATCAAGCTGCCGCTCGCGTACCCCGTGGCCCGACACGACGTCGAAGCCGCGCGGTTCCTCTCGAACTGGATCGACCTCAAGACCAAGGACGGCACGATCAAAGCGCTCTACGAGCACTGGGTGCTCGGGCGCGACGCGCGGCCAAAGGCGCCGCGCTGGTCCATCTTGCGCAACGTCTTGCATTGGGTCGACTGAGCGCAGGTTCGGTGGCGTGGGCAAGGAGCCGTAGGAAGCACGACCTCGCGCTCGGGAACGGGACCGGGCGTCGAATGGCTCGATTGCGCCGGATTACGTTGCCCGCGTCATGTGTTAGGTCCAGCGCCCGGAGGAGATTTCGAGATGAGCGATCGGATGGCGGTAAGAGCGACCGGGTGTGCGCTGCACGGTATCGTCCTCGGGGCGGGTGTGATGCTCCGTCTCGCCTGCCCGGCGGCGGCAGGTGCCGAGGCCCTCGTGCCGATCAGCGGCAGCCGGCCCGAGATCGCTGCCGAGCTCGCGGCGGAGGCCGTGGCGCCTCCAACGGCATCGCTCCGGATGCAGCTCTATCTCGCGCCGCGAAACGAGGCGGAGCTCGGCCGGCTCCTCCGACGCCAACACGATCCGAGGTCGCGCGACTACCATCGGTGGCTGTCGGCCGCCGAGTACGAAGCGCGCTTCGGCCCGACGCAAGGCGACGTCGATGCGCTGACCGCCTGGCTCGAGAAGCACGGGTTCTCGGTCACGCAGGCCGACGTCGCTCAGGGGCGCATTGCGTTCGAGGGCGACGTGGCGACCGCGTCCGCCGCGTTCCAGGTCGCGATCGCGGGGAGCCGTGACGGCAGCCTGTTCGCGAACGTCACGGAGCCGATGCTTCCCGCGTCGCTGGCGGCGAAGGTGCGCCACATCGCCGGGCTCCACAATGCGAGCGCGTCCGTCATGGACACGCAGATCACCGATCCGAAGAACAACGACGGGCTTCTCTCGGACCACTTCGGCCCGACCGACGTCTGGACCTACTCGAACGAGCGGAGCCTCCTCGATGCCGGCATGAACGGAGCCGGGCAATGCATCGCGGCGCTCGAGGGCTCCGACGTCGATCAGGCGTCGCTCGACGACTTCGACACGGTCTTCGGGCTCCCGCCGCTCGTCACCGGACAGAACTTGGCGACCGTCTATCCGGACGGAGCCCCAGGCGTGGCACCGCCCGCTTCGCAGGGCTCGCCGCCGTATGCCGAGGCGCTCGTCGACGTCGAGTACGCGCACGGCATCGCGCCCGGGGCACAGATCGTCCTCTATGCGGGCAACTTCCCCGCCCTCGGCACGCAGGGATTGGTCGACACGCTCAAGGCGGCGACCACGGACAACCGTTGCGGCACCATCACGATCAGCTGGGCGCAATGCGGCGAGCCGAAGTCGTTCTTCCGCATGCTGAACGACTCCTACGCGCGCGGAGCGGCGCAGGGGCAGTCGATCTTCGTCGCTACTGGCGACGTCGGCGTCGGCGCACCGGCGTTCAGCCGCAAGACGCACGGCTGCGTCGCGCCGAAGAAGCCGGGAATCGAGGAGAACGCCGGCTCGCCGAACGTGACCGCGATCGGCGCCACGGAGATCAGCCCGCCGCAGTTCGATGCGAACGGCAACGACACCGGCGTCGGCGTACCAGCCGAGGCCGTCTGGTTCATCGACGTCGTCGAGCACAGGTTCAAGTCCGCGAGCACGGGCGGTGTGAGCTCCATCTTTCCGAAGCCGCGCTATCAGAAGGGCGTGAGGAGCGCCCACTTCCGCAAGCGTGGCGTGCCGGACATCAGCTTCGGCGGCGGAACGGCCTCGTCCCCGGGCTATTGGGAGTGTCTCGACTTCGGTCTCTACAACGGCGGCGTCGCCAGCGGCCCGACGTGCGCGGTCGGCGGCGGAACGAGCATCGCCGCGCCGCAGTGGGCCGGAATCCTCGGGATCCTGATGCAGAAGAAGGGCAGCCGGTTCGGGAACATCAACCCGCTCCTCTATGCAATGGCTGGCGCCAACCTCGGCAATCTGTCCGCGGTCGGCATCCGCGACGTCACCGACGGGAACAACGGCTACTATCCGCTCAACGGCTACGTCGCAGGCCCGGGCTTCGATCTCGCGAGCGGGTGGGGCTCGGTGGACGTGGCCCAGTTCGCGACCGCGTTCACGACCTTCGTGCCGCCCCGAAAGAAGTGAGGGGTTCTCGACTGAGTGAACGGTCAAACTACCATCCGCCGCGCTCGAGCCATTCCTCCAGCATGGGCAGGCGGTCCCAGCCCCAGAATGGCTCGTCGTCGACGATCAGGAACGGCGAACCGAACACGTTCTTGGCCAGGGCCTCGTCCGAAGCGGCCTTGGCCTCTTCCTTGATCTCCGGGGCGACCATGCCGTCAAGCAGGTCCTGTCTGGCGATGCCCAGCGGAGCTGCCAGATCGGCCAGCGCGTCGGGTATGCGCAGGTCTCGTCCCTCGCCGAAATAGTCACGGAACGCGGCACGGCCGAATTCGTGCGCCACCTGGGGATGGTGGCGCTCGACCCAGTAGTAGGCCCGTGTCGCTGGGATCTGCACGATCGGGTGATCCGGGTGAGGCCGGAACGGCACGTTGCGGTAGCGCGCGATGCGCTGCCAATCGTGGCGGGCATAGTCGCCCTTCATGGGCGTCCGCGACAGACCCGAGGCGCCGGTTACCTTGAAGGCGGCGCCCAGCATGAACGGCCGCCAAGACACCTGCCGGCCCGTACGCGCGGCGAGGTCATCGATCTCCAGCGCCGTGAAATAGGCGTATCCCGAGCTGAAATCGAACCAGAACTCGATGGGTGCGGCCATGATGTCCTCATCTAATTCAATTGAGCTCCGCGTGCATCGCGGGGGATGCATGACGCTCGGGGCCTTGCTTACGTTTCCCCTCGGCGTGACACTCGGCAGCCCGTCCGAGCCGAGAGGAACCTCACGCTGCCTACCAAGGACAACATCCCAAGATCGCTGCGCGCGCTGAAGCCTGTCCAGCGCGAGCCGGATGAGCGGACGAGTCACTTCGTCGGCCGGAACCGGGAGCTCGCAGAAATCCGCGCGGCGATCGACGACGCGCGAGCGGGCCGCGGCCGACTCTTCCTCTTCACCGGAGAGCCCGGCATCGGCAAGACGCGCCTCGCTGACGAAGCGACCACCCTCGCTGCGGCGAAAGGGATGCGGGTGCGGTGGG
>CAYVHH010000038.1:0-10980 GCA_964450175.1 uncultured bacterium
AGCGCCGCCGGATCATCCGGAGGCGTCTGCGCCAGCCGCACCAGCGTCTCCTCGGCGAGGATCCTGAACGGCGGGCGATCCATCGCGCGCGCCAGCTGTTCACGGAGCTCGTAGAGCTCGCGCAGGATCGCGAGATTTTGCGGCGGCAGGTCACGCGCGCCCTTGAGCCGCACGAACGGGTTCGGGTCCGGGACGCGCTCGACCGCCGGCTGGGCCGCGAGCGCCGCGCATTCCTCCCGGACCCATGCGAGCCGCCCCACGCGCGCGAGCTCCTCCGTCAATCGGGCCTTGAGCGCGAACAGATGCAGCACGTCCGACTCCGCGTAGCGACGCTGGGCCTCGGACAGCGGGCGACGAGACCAGTCGTCGCGCTGGCGCGACGGCGGGAGCTCGACGCCGAGGTAGGTCGCCAGCAAGACGTCCAGGCCGAGGGCCTTGGCGCCGAGAAAGCGTGCAGCGATGGACGTGTCGAACAGCCCGGCGAACGCGAAACCGCGACGCTTGAGCTGCACCAGGTCGTTGTCGCCGGCATGCAGGACGGTGACGATCGACGGCGTGGCGAATACCGACGCAAGTGGTCCGAGGTCACCGAGCGCGATCGGATCGACCAGCCACGCATCGCCGGACTCCACCGCCAGCTGGATGAGCGAGAGGCGCTCGGGATAGTGATGCAGGCTGTCGCCCTCCGTGTCGACGGCGATCTCGCCGGGCGCCGCGAGGCGCTGCGCAACCTGGGTGAGATCAGAGGTGGTTTCGACCCAACGAGAGCCGAGCGTGGCGATAGGGCGCGTCCCGCTCAGGTCTTCGTCTCGAGCATGGCCTGCTCGAGTCGCTCGTGCCGGCGTCGGAGCGCCTCGAGGCCTTCCTCGTGGGTGATCACGTACAGCCGGTTCGCGCGAATCGCAGCGAGCACCATCTCGGCGACCGCGGCCGGCGCGAGCGTGCGCCCGATCAGCTCGATCGGCTCCGACACGCTCGGGGCCTCGTTCTCGAGGTCGGCGGGTCGATTGCGAGCGCTCTCGCGGATCTGGGTGGCGACGCCCATCGGGCACAGTACCGAGACGCCGATATTGTAGGGCCGGAGGTCCTTCGCCAGAGTCTCGGAGAGGCCGACGACGGCGTACTTCGAGGTATTGTAGACGCCGAGCCCGCGTGACGCGATCAGCCCGGCCATCGACGCCGTGTTGACGACGTGTCCAGGCTCCGTCGACGCGATCATGCGCGGCACGAACGCCTCGACGCCGTGGATGACGCCCCACAGGTTGACGCCGAGCACCCATTGCCAGTCCCGGTGCGTCGCGGTCTCGAGCCCGCCCCACAGCGCGACGCCGGCGTTGTTGCAGAGCACGTTGACCTTGCCGAAAGTCTTGAAGGCGCTCTCGGCGAGCGCTTGCACGGACGTGAGGTCCGTGACATCGGTCGGCACGCCGACCGCCTCGCCGCCCCGCGCCTTGATCGACTGGACGGCCGCGGCGAGGGCGCGCTGATCGATGTCGGCGAGAACCACCTTCGCGTGCTCGCGCGCGAAGAGCTCCGCCATCGCGCGACCGATCCCGCTGGCCCCGCCAGTAACGACGGCGACGCGTCCGGCTAGCTCTATCGTTCCCTCTCCTCTCGAAGGTCTACTGCGGCGCAGGGTCGAGCATCGGGCCGAGCGCCGCCGCCAGCTGCTCGGCCCCGACCGGCGCGCGCAGCGCCCCGGCCATGCCCAGCGCCTCGGCCCTCAAGAGGGTATCCGGGCTCATCTCGCGGGTCAACGCGACCACCGACACGCCGGAGGGCGCTCCGGCTCGACAGAGGCGCTCCGCCGCGGCGAGGCTCGCCAGCACGAGGTCGGCCCTCTCACGCAGCACGACCGCGGGCTCGAGGGCGCCGTGTACCGCCACCACCCGGGCCCGTGCGAAGAGTCGCCGCAGGGTACCCACGAGGGCGTCCCGGCTTGCCGCGTCGTCGTCAGAGACGAGGATCACCGGCATCGCGCCGAGTGTACTCCCAGGCACCGGGGAGCCACAGCGCCCCATGGTAGGATGCCTGGGCATTCGCGGAGGATCTCGATGGCGAAGGAAATCTCGATCGTCCACCACCCCGATCGGCGTACCGACGTGGTGATGCCCTACGCGCCGGGAATCGTCGTGCGACGCGGCCAGCTCGTGTTCCTCTCGGGGGTCACCGCCGCCGCCGTCTATCACAGCCATCCGCATCGCGACGAGGAGTTCGACCTGCCGACGACGATGCGCGAGCAGGCCGTCCTCACGATGGAGAACCTCAAGAAGACGCTCGAGGCCGCCGGCTGCACGTTCGCCGATCTGGTCTCGGCCACCCGCTTCCTGACGAACGTCGCCGAGCAGGACGACCTGAACCACGTGTGGGCCGCATATCTCGGCGGTCACCTGCCGACCACGACCACGGTCGAGGTGTCGCGCCTGGCCACCCACGCGCGGTGCAAGCTCGAGATCAGCGCGATCGCCGTCGTGGACGAGGGCGACCGCTGATGCCACCGGTGGGCTTCGTCGGGCTGGGCACGATGGGGAGCCGCATGGCGAAGCGGCTGCTGGCGTCGGGACACCAGGTCGTCGGCTACAACCGGACGCCCGAGAAGGCCCGCGCGCTCGTCGAGGCCGGTCTCGTGCTCGAGAAATCGCCGCGCGCCGTCGCCGAGGCATCGGACGGCGTCTTGAGCATGGTCACGGACAGCACGGCGCTGCGGGCGATCGCGCTCGGCCCCAACGGCGTGATCGCCGGGCTCAAGCCCGGCACAATCTGGGCCGAGATGAGCACGGTCAGCCCCGGGGTCACGCGCGAGCTCGGGCGTGCGGTCGCCGCGCGCGGCGCCAGCCTCATCGACGCGCCCGTGTCCGGGAGTGCCGTGACGGTCGAAGCCGGACAACTCTCGTTCATGGTCGGCGGTGATCCGACGGCGCTCGAGAAAGTCCGCCCATGGTTGCTGGCCATCGGCCCGACCATCACCCACGTCGGCGAGCTCGGGCTCGCCGTCACGATGAAGATCGCGACGAACCTCGGGCTCGCCGTTCAGATGCTCGCGTTCAGCGAGGCGGTGGCGCTCGCCGAGAAGGCCGGGATCCTGCGCGAGCGCGCCGTCGAGGTGCTGCTGAAGTCGGTCATCGCCTCGCCGATGGTCAAGTACCGAGGCCCGTTCGTCCTCGGCATGCCGGCGGAGGCGCTGTTCAACGTCGACATGATCCAGAAAGACCTCGGCCTGGCGCTCGAGATGGGACGCGCGCTCGGCGTGCCGCTCCCGAGTGTCGCGCTCACCGACGAGCTCATGACCGCGGCGCGCGGGCTCGGCCTAGCCGACTACGACTTCGCGGTCGTCTTCGACGTGATCGCGCGGATGAGCGGCTTGCGCCCGAGCGTCAAGAACCCTCGCTGATCCGAACGGTCACCGCGGGCGTCTCGACGCGGCCGGCCGTCAGCGCGGCGTGAGCGTGGCGCGACCAGAGGCCGTGTCCACGTTGAGCGTGAAGACGTCGAGCACGTCGCGGCCGAGGAGGCCGTCGATCGAAGATCCGGTCGCGGCGCTTGACGCCTCGGGCCCCCGGAACGACGGCGGCAGCGCGTGGGCGACCACGACGATCGGCCCGATACGGGTGCCGGCGACGTCGAGCAGCGGAATGGTCACGAGAGACGCGGTCGACGTGCCGGTGACTCCGATGACCTGGATCGTGCGCCCCTCCTGGCCGCCCAATCCGGCACGCTCGATGGCCTCGGGCGAGATCACCGTACGGTCGGCGCCCGTGTCCACGATGAGCGTGAGCGAGACGCCGTTCAGACGGGCCTCGACGGTGATGGGCGCGCCCGGGGTCACCTTGAGCCCCACGGGCTCGTTGGTAGCCGGCGGGGGAATCGGGCGCGGCTGAGGCGCGTTGAGGAGCTCGGCCGAGTCGCGGAACTCGGGTGGAATCGACGCGAGATCCCCGGTGTAGTGCACCGTCCCGTCCGAGTCGGTCCAGCGATAGAGCTCGGCCGCGGCGGGTGTCGCGAGAAGGCAGCCGGCCAGGACGAGGAACCCGAGTCCTGTATATCGCGTGGCGGCCTCGGCGATCTATCGAACCACTTTTTTCGCTCGGAGCTCGCCGATGGCTTCGGCGGAGTAGCCGCACTCGGCCAGCACCTCGTCGGTGTGCTCGCCCTGGAGCGGGGCTGGTCTGCGGACGCCCGGGCGCATCCGCGAGTACTTGGTCGGTGTGCCGATCACCGGGATCTCGCCGAGCTTGGGGTGCAGGACCCGCTCGATCATCTGACGCGCCGCGGTCTGCGGGTCGTTCATGACCTGCTCGACCGTATTTACCGGCGTCGCCGGCACCCCACCGTCCTCGAGCAGCTTCAGCAGCGGCTCACGATCGTACGTCGCGATCGCGTCGCCGACGGCCTTCTCGAGATCGTCGCGATGCCGCACGCGGCCGAGGTTCGTCGAGAAGCGTTCGTCGCGCAGCGGGGCGAGGTCGAGCACCGCGACCAGACGCTGCCAGAATCGGTCGTTGGCGCCGGCGATGAACACCCACTGGCCGTCGCGGCAGCGGAAGTTTCGGTAGGGCGCCAGCGACGGATGGGACGAGCCGAGCGCCTTCGGGATGTTGCCGGTCAGGAGAAACCCCTCGGCGTGGTAGTTCAGCAGGGTCACGGCGGTCTCCAGGAGTGAGCCGTCGACGCGCTGGCCGAGGCCGGTCTTCGCCCGGTACAGGAGCGCGTTGCAGATGCCGAGCGCGGAGAAAATTCCGGTGGTCAGGTCGAGAAACGAGACGCCCGCCCGGACCGGCGGACCGTTGGGCTCTCCCGTGATCGACATGATCCCGCTGAACGCCTGCATGAGCGCCTCGTACCCGGCGCCGTCCTTCCGGGGTCCGGTTCGCCCGAACGCCGAAATCGAGCAGTAGACGAGCCCGGGGTTGATCGTGGACAGCGCGTCGTAGCCCAGGCCGAAGCTCTCCATCGTGCCAGTCCGGAAATTCTCGATGAGCACGTCCGCGCGCTTCACCAGACTGCGGAGGACGTCGGCGCCCTCCGGGGCCTTGAGATCGAGCGTCAGATCGCGCTTGTTGCGATTGATGACCAGGTACGCCGCCGACTCCCCGCCCTTGTGCGGCGGCCACGTGCGCGACTCGTCCCCCGAGCCGGTGTCCTCGACCTTGATGACGTCGGCCCCCATGTCGGCCAGGAGCATCCCGCAGAAGGGCCCCGCCAGGACACGCGAGAGATCGATGACGCGGACACCGTCGAGCGAGAGGGCGGTAGTGATCATGTGCGCTACTATAACTCTATGTCGCGACTCCGCGAGGCGGTGAAGGAGCGGATCCTCGTCCTCGACGGGGCAATGGGCACCATGATCCAGGCCGCCAGCCTGACGGCCGAGGACTTCGGGGGCGCGGAGTACGAGGGCTGCAACGAGTACCTGAACCTGACGCGGCCCGGCGTCATCCGGAAGGTCCACGCAGCCTACCTCACGGCCGGCGCCGATCTCATCTCGACCAACACGTTCGGCTGCGCGCCCTACGTGCTCGCCGAGTACGGTCTGGCCGAGCGCGCCCATGAAATCACGCTGGCCGCCGCCCGCCTCGCGCGCGAGGTCGCCGGGGAGCGCTTCGTCGTCGGCGCGATGGGGCCCTCGACGCGGTCCATCAGCGTCACGCGCAACGTGACCTTCGACCAGGTCCGCGAGGCGTACGCGCTCCAGGCGGCGGCGCTCATCGCTGGCGGCGTTGACGCGTTGCTGCTCGAGACGGTCCAGGACACCCTGAACGTCAAGGCGGCGGCGATCGGTGTTCGCGCGGCGATGCGGGATGCCGGTGTCGAGCTGCCGCTGATGATCAGCATCACGATCGAGCCGATGGGAACCATGCTGGCCGGCCAGGGCGTCGAGGCGCTCTACGTGGCCCTCGAGCATCTCGATCTGTTCTCGATCGGGCTCAACTGCGCCACGGGACCCGAATTCATGACCGACCACCTGCGCTCGCTGTCCGCGCTGTCGACCCGATTCGTGAGCGTCTACCCGAACGCGGGCCTGCCGGATGAGCGCGGGCAGTACGCCGAGACGCCGGCGAGTCTCGCGTACAAGATGACGCGATTCGTCGACGAGGGCTGGGTGAATCTCGTCGGCGGCTGTTGCGGCACGACGCCGGCGCACATCGGCGCGCTGAAGACGCTGGTGAGCGGGCGGCCGCCGCGTGTCCCGGCGGCCCGGGAGGCGCAGGCGGTCAGCGGGATCGAGGTCTTCTATCCGGCTGACGACAATCGCCCGCTGTTCGTCGGCGAGCGCACGAACGTGATCGGCTCGCGGCGATTCAAGGAGCTGGTCGTCGCCGATCAGTTCGAGGAAGCCGCCGAGGTCGGTCGCGCCCAGGTCAAGAACGGCGCGCAGGTCCTCGACGTGTGCCTGGCCAATCCCGATCGGGACGAGCCCGCCGACATGGACCGGTTCATGACGCAGGTCACCCGCAAGGTGAAGGTCCCGCTCATGATCGACTCCACGGACGCCGCGGTGATCGAGGCGGCGCTCCGGCACTGCCAGGGTAAGTCGATCGTGAACTCGATCAACCTCGAAGACGGCGAGGAACGATTCGAAAAGGTCGTGCCGTTGCTCCGCACCTACGGCGGCGCCGTCGTCGTCGGCTGTATCGACGAGGACAAGCGCCAGGGCATGGCGGTCACGCGCGGGCGCAAGCTGGCGATCGCCGAGCGCTGTCACGATCTGCTCACCCGCAAGTACGGGCTCCCGGCCCGTGATCTGATCTTCGACGCGCTCGTGTTCCCGGTCGGCACCGGCGACGCGAACTACGTCGGGTCGGCGGTCGAGACGATCGAAGGCATTCGCGCCATCAAGCAGCGGTTCCCGGAATGCAAGACGATCCTCGGGATCTCGAACGTTTCGTTCGGCCTGCCGCCGACCGGGCGCGAGGTCCTCAACTCGGTCTTCCTCTACCACTGCACCAAGGCGGGCCTCGACTACGCGATCGTGAATACCGAGCGGCTCGAGCGATATCCGTCGATTCCGGAGGAGGAGCGGCGGCTCGCCGAGGATCTGATCTACGTACGCGGCGCCGATCCGATCGCGGCCTTCGCCGCCTATTTCCGGGAGAAGCGCAAGGCCCCGCCCCCGGCGCAGACCCTCACACTCGACGAACGCCTGGCGCGCTACATCGTCGAGGGCAGCCGCGACGGACTCATCGACGACCTGAATGCCAAGCTTCGCGAGGCGGGGCCGCTCGAGATCGTCAACGGCCCGCTGATGCGCGGCATGGACGAGGTCGGACGCCTGTTCAACGACAACCAGCTCATCGTGGCCGAAGTGCTGCAGTCGGCCGAGGCGATGAAAGCGGCGGTGGCCCACCTCGAGCCCTTCATGGAGAAGGCCGAGGCCGCTACCCGCGGCACGATCGTCCTGGCCACGGTCAAGGGCGACGTTCACGATATCGGCAAGAATCTGGTCGAGATCATCCTCTCGAACAACGGGTATCGCGTGATCAACCTCGGCATCAAGGTGCCCCCCGAGGACCTGATCGCGGCGTATCACACCCACAAACCGGACGCGTTCGGACTATCCGGCTTGCTCGTGAAATCCGCGCAGCAGATGGTGGTGACGGCGCAGGACCTGCGCGCGGCCGCCATCGAGATCCCGTTGTTCGTCGGGGGCGCGGCGCTCACGAAACGGTTTGCGGCCACCCGAATCGCGGCCGAGTATGGCGGCCTCACGGTGTACGCCAAGGACGCCATGGACGGACTCGACCTGGCCAATCAGCTCTTCTCCGCGCCGACCCGGGACGCCTTGGTCGCGCGGCTCAGGCGCGAGCAGGCGTCGATGGTGGCGAGCGCAGCGAGCACGGGTGAGCCGGCGCCTGCCGCGCCTTCGTCGTCTCCGGCGCGGCGGCTCGAGCGCGCCACGGTGCCGGCGCCTCCCGACCTGGAGCGGCATGTTCTCCGCGACGTGCCCCTCACGCACATCTATCCCTATCTGAATCTCCAGATGCTCTACGGCAAGCATCTCGGCGTGCGGGGGCTCGTCGAGCGGCTGCTGGCGGCCGGGGACCCCAAGGCGCGCGAGGTCCACGAGATCGTGGAGGCGTTGAAGCGTGACGCCGTCGACCAGCGTCTCCTCGGGGCTCAGGGTGTGTACCGCTGGTATCGTGCTCGGGCCGCCGGGGACGCCGTGATCCTCTTCGACCCCTCCGGACGCGAAACCGCACGGTTCGACTTCCCGCGCCAGCGCGATGGCGAGCGCCTATGCCTCGCCGACTACGTGCGCGACGACGCCGACGACTATCTCGCGCTGTTTGCCGTCACCTGCGGTGCAGGGGTGCGAGAGCTCGCTTCAGCATGGAAGGAGCGCGGCGAGTACGTGCGGTCGCACGCGCTTCAGGCCCTGGCGATCGAGTCCGCGGAGGGCTTCGCGGAGATGCTTCATTCCCGGATGCGGACCCTCTGGGGATTTCCAGATCCGCCGGAGCTTGCGATCAGCGAAAAGCTGAAGGCTCATTATCGGGGCATCCGCGTGTCGTTCGGGTATCCCGCGTGTCCGAATCTCGCGGATCAGGCCACGCTCTTCAGGCTGCTGGAGCCCGAGACATTCGGTCTGACCCTGACTGAGGGCTTCATGATGGATCCGGAAGCGTCCGTGTCGGGCCTCGTGTTCCATCATCCCGCGGCGAAGTACTTCAAGGCCGAGTGACTCGCTGAGCTTCCGAGACGCCGCGGGCCCGAGCCGGACGTTCCGGCTCGGGCCCGGGCGCGAGGCGACGAGGAATCCGGACTAGAACTCGATCTCGAGCCGCACCGTCGGATAGCCAAGCGACCGCTCGTTGTCCTTGACCCGCTGCGGGTGTCCGAGGTCATCCAAGTAGTAGGCGTCGTCCCGTACCCTCCGGAGCCAGAAACGCTGACCCGTCTCGTCCAGCGCGAAGGGCAGCCGGAACGTCCCCGTGAACTTGAACGTCGCCGCGCTTCCGTCGATCGTCGCGATACCGTCGGTGATGAACCCCAAAGGCGCTTGACCGCTCAGCGACAGTGAGAGGTCAGCGTTACCAGCGAACGTCCCGGTCATGATCACGAACTCCGGAGCGTCCGTCTTGTTGTCGCCCTGAACGACCACGGCGTACTTCCCGCTGAGGGTCCCCTTACCCGTGTCCAGGCTGAGGTTGTCGGCGCCGGTGGCGTTCACAGCGCACTTCCTGGCCTTGGGGTTGATCGACAGCACGAACCAGGGGCAGAGCGGCGTACCAACCTTCGCCCAACCGGAAAGCTGGGCTACGGCAGACCGGCGGCCCCCCGGAACGACGCTGCTCACCGGGTTCCCAGCCCCGTCCCGGAGGTACATGTCCTCGGTGACCTCGTAGAAGATCGCGTCCGGCTGGCCAGCCAACGCCGGAAGGGGGCCGACTATCAGAATGAATAGCAGAAACATCAGCCCGAGCAGGCTCCATGTCACTGCGCTTTTCCAACAGATACTGGTCATTGCTCTCTCTCCTCGTCGCCACGATCTCAGGGTGAACAGCTACAGCCGACTGGAGGTAGTGCAAGGCGGGGACCAACGAGATTCGTCACGTAAAAGATTGATTGAATTAGCTTTTAGGGCTGGCCTTTCCGGAGTTTATTATCCGTAAGTGACTGATTTATTGTCGTTTTTCGTCCGGAAATCGCTTTTTGAGCAGTGATCCTGAAGAAATTCGACGGGTTACGCGCGATCGACGAGGGCGGTCTGGCGACCAGAAACTTAACGAGGCTAAGAGGGAGCGGCGCGCTTAGAGCTCGGCGTCCGGATCTTCGATCGTCGCGCCAGGCTTTGCCGGAAGCTTGACGGTGAACGTCGAGCCCTTGCCGAGCTCGCTCTGAACGCCGATCACGCCGCCGTGGCTCTCCACGATACCGAGACTCACGGACAGCCCCAGGCCCGTGCCGCTCACTTCGGGCTTGGTCGTGAAGAACGGCTCGAAGATACGATGCATGTGCTCCGGCGCGATGCCGGTTCCGGTATCGATCACCTCGACCTGCACCATGTCGCCGCTGGCCGACGATCGGATCGTGAGCGAGCCGCCACGATCCTTCATGACGTAGACCGCATTGTTGATGAGATTCAAGAACACCTGCTTGATCCGCGGCACGTCGACCTCGACCGGAGCCAGGCCCGGCGCGTACTCCTCGTGGAGCGTGATCGACTCCAGGGCGCCCTGCCGGCGCACCATAGCCAACGTCTGCTCGAGCACGGTGTTGAGATCGGTGATCTGCGGGATGAACTCACGCTGGCGACTGAAGTGCAGCAGGTCCCGCACGATGTCACGGGCGCGTCCGGCTTCCTCCTGGATGAGATCGAGCTCCTCGCGCCACGGCTGACCGAGCGGCACCTGCTCGGCGAGATACGACGCGAAGCCGAGCACGCTCGTCAGCGGGTTGTTGATCTCGTGCGCGATATTGGCGGCCAGCTCGCCGATCGCGGCGAGCTTCGTCGACTGGATCAGCTGGGCCTGCGTCCGCTTGAGCTCCGCCACCTGCTGTTTCTCGGCCTCGTAGAGCCGCGAGTTCTCGCTGGCGACGGCCGCCTGTAACGCAATCGCCTCCACCAGGCGCAGCTCGTCCGAGGTGAAGCGGTGATGGTCCTTCAGCCACGCGAGCGCGAATCCGCCGATGCTCTCCCCCTTCCAGCGCATCGGCTGGATGAGGACCGACTTGTGCGGAATCATCCGCGCGAGCGGATGGTCGAAGCGCGGGTCCTCCTGGCTGTTGCTCGAGTACACCGGCCCTTCGACACGCCGCCAGTCGCTCACGCGGGGATCGAGCGCCTTGAGGGTGGCGCTCTCGACCGCCCCCAGGAGCTCGTTGGGCACGTGATAGCCGACGATCGGCACGAACCGGCTGCCGTCCTCGCTCTGGAGCCACGCGCCACCGGTGTCGGCGCCGAGAGCCCGAACCATCGCGCGGGTGGTACGCCGCAAGATCTCGTTGAGCTCGAGGGTCGCGCTGGCGTCCTGACTGACC
>CAYVHH010000039.1:0-3502 GCA_964450175.1 uncultured bacterium
GGCGATCCTCGTCGCGGTGCTGGTCGTCGTGGGCACGACGGTCATGGCGGGGTACGTGCTCGCGGCCCGCGTGCGTCCGCAGGCGCTCGGGATCACGACCGAGAGCGCGGCCATCACGGTCTGCCTGCTCGGTGCGATGACTACGCTCGGCCACCGCGAGATCGCGGTCGCTCTCGGCATCGTCACCGCCGCGGTGCTCGCCTACAAGCAGCCGCTCCACGGACTCGTCGAGAAGCTCGACTGGGACGACATCTTCGCCGGCCTGCGGCTGCTCATCGCGACGTTCATCGTCCTCCCGTTGCTCCCGAATCGCGCCGTGGACCCGTGGGGTGCGCTCAACCCCTATTCGCTCTGGCTCCTCGTGCTGCTGATCTCGAGCCTGTCGCTGGTCGGCTACGTGGGAAGCCGCTGGCTGGGGGCGGACCGCGGGATCGTCCTCACGGGGCTGACGGGCGGGCTCGTCTCGTCCACCGCGGTGACGCTCTCCTTCGCGCGTCAGAGCCGTGAGGACGGCCGAGGGTCGACGGCCCTCACGCTCGCGTGCGGCATGCTGCTCGCCTGGTGCGTGATGTTCGCCCGCGTGATTGTCGAAGTTCTGGTCGTGAACCGGGCACTCGTGGCGCGGGTGGCGATGCCCTTCGTGACGATGGGCGTGGTGGCAGCGGTCGCGGCCTGGATATTCGCTCGACGCGGCGCTTCGGCGCCGGACCGGGCGGCGGCGAAGACGCAGGACGTACCTCTCAAGAACCCCTTCAGCCTCACGGAGGCCTCGAAGTTCGCCGCCTTCTTCGCCGCGGTGCTCCTCGTGGTGAAGTTCGTTCAGCTTCGCCTTCAGGGCCATGGCCTCTACATGGTCGCGGGGCTCGCCGGTCTGACCGATGTCGACGCGATCACCCTGTCGATGGCCGAGTACGCGCGGAGCGGCGAAGCGCACGTCGCGACGAACGCGATCGTGCTCGCGACGCTGACGAACACCATGGTCAAGGCGGGCATCGTGGCCGCGCTGGGCAGCCCCGCGATGAGCCGTCCCGTGCTCGTCGCGACCGGTGCGATCTTGGCGGCCGGCATCGGCACGATCATCCTCCTGTGAAGCGCTGAAGCGCGCCGATTGCATTGCTGAAAGATCACCAAATGGCAGGCGGGGATGCGGGCGACCAGGACCACCCCCTACCGGATCGACGGGATTGCGGGTCCGACTCGATATCTTCACCGTTGCCTCTGGGGACGATCCATCACGGTCCCAACCGGAGGGCGAACATGCGAGCAAGAGCGCTGACGAGTGCCGTCGCAGGAGTCATCCTAATCTGCTGCGCCGGCTGCGCGCGCCAGGAGTCGCCGACGCCGGCCGAGCAGGCCGCGATGCGCGCCGAGGACTCGGCACGCCGGGCGGAAGCGGCGGCGAGTCGGGTCGAGGCGGCCGCACAGCGGGCCGAGGCCGCAGCGCGCAAGACCGAGCAGGCCGCGCAGTACAGCTACCGGAAGTGATCGCGCCCGGGCCGGCGCGCTCGGAGCCCGCAGCTCACGCGCCGGCCCGGTCGAGGGGCTGACGGCCGGAGGACCGCGTCAGGCACGGCGGACGCCGAACGTCCCGAGCGCCTTCGCGATCAACGTACCGGCGTCGCTCACCACCTCGCCCTCGGCGACCGCGACCGAATTCCGAAGGCTCACGACCCGCGCGCGACAGAAGAGCAGCTGCTCGCGCGAGAACGCGACGTACGTCACGTTGAGGTTGTGCGTCGCGAGCCGGTCCGTCGCCTCGAGGCGGCGCGCGACGGCGATCGCGAGCCCGGTGTCGAACAGCGCGGCGATGAACCCGCCGTGCACCGCGCCGAACGGGCTCATGAGCGCGTCCGGCACGTCCGTGCGCACGACCGCCTCGTGCTCGTCCGCCCGCTCGATGGTGAGCCCGAGGAGCTGCATGAAGCGCGGCAGCCCGCTCACGGCGAGTCCTGCACCTTGAAGCGGCCGGCGTAGACCGCCTCGCCCTCGCAGCGCTGGAGCACGATCTGGCAGACCGCCACCCCGGGGTGGATCACGAGCGACCGGCCCGCGACGTTCGACATCTCGAGGACCTGCCGCGTCGCGACGCCGGGCGCGACGAATCCCGAGGTGACGTGGATCATGAGGCCGAGACGCGCGAAGCGGCTCCGGCCCTCGAGCCAGCCGCCGATGTCCGGCGGCAGCCGCAGGCGCTCGCGCGTGATGCCGTGGATCGTCTCGCCGGGCTTCAGCACGTACGGGCCGTCCAGGCGCTGGAGCCGGCTGCAGTCCCGGTAGTCCGCCTCCTCCGTCACCTCGATCACGTCCGGGCCGCCCGTCATGACGCGGATCTCGTCGCCCAGGTGGAGGTCGATCGACGCCGGCCCGATCTGGCGCTGGTCGAGCGGCTCGATCGAGAGGCGGCCGGCCGCGATTTCCCGCAGGATCACGTCGCGTGTGAGGATCATGGCCGCGCGAGTGTAGCAGAAGCCCGGCGGTGGTATAGACGAAGCAAGGAGCCGCCATGCGCCACCAACACGTCCTCACCGCCGCCGCCGACGGGCTGGCGACCGTGACCATGAACCGGCCCGACCGGCGGAACGCGCTCTCCGAGGCGCACATGACGGAGCTCATCGCCGCGCTGCGGGACGCCGGCGCCGCGCCGGACACGCGCGCGATCGTGCTGGCCGCCGCCGGTCCCGTCTTCTCCGCCGGCCACGACTTCGCCGACATGGCGGAGCGTGACCTCGAGGGCATGCGGCGGCTCCTCGCGACGTGCACCGAGCTCATGCTGACCATCCAGCACCTGCCGCAGCCGGTCGTGGCGCGCGTGCAGGGCATCGCCACCGCCGCCGGCTGCCAGCTGGTGGCGTCGTGCGACCTGGCGGTCGCGGCGGAGGACGCGACCTTCGCGACGCCCGGCGGGAAGGGCGGCTGGTTCTGCACCACGCCCATGGTCGCCGTCGCACGCGCCGTCGGACGCAAGCGCGCGCTGGAGATGCTCCTCACGGGCGATCCCATCGACGCGCCGACGGCGCTCGCGTGGGGGCTCGCGAACCGCGTGGTGGACGACGCCCGCCTGCTGGAGGAGGCGCTCGCGTTCGCCCGCCGGCTCGCCGGCTTCAGCGCCACGGCGCTGGCGGGCGCCAAGCACGCGATCGCGCACGGGCTCGCGCATGGCCAGGCCGCCGGCCTGATGGTCGAGGCGGAGGCCGTCGCGCGCTGTTGCGAGACCGACGAGCAGCGCGCCGCGGTGCGCGCCTTCCTCACTCGCCGCACCGCTTCGAATTCCACGAGGAGAGACAGATGACCGATGCGACGGCGCTCGCCACGAGCGCTCCCACCCCGACGCGCTTCACCTTCCCCACACGCGTCCTGACCGGGCTCGGCGGCTTCGAGGCGGTCGGCCCCGAGGCGGCGCGGCTCGGCGACCGGGCGCTGATCGTGACCGACGCGGGCGTGCGCGCGGCCGGGCTGGTCGAGTCGATCGAGCAGAGCTTGGAGGCGGCGGGCGTCCCGTTCG
>CAYVHH010000040.1:0-13445 GCA_964450175.1 uncultured bacterium
ACCGTCGTGCGCTTCTTGAAGTCCACGCCCCAGGCCAGGAACGTATTGCGCACGTTCCACGGGCTCATGCTCCCGTGGTCGCTGGCGTAGAGCTTCGCGCCGCCGCTGACGCTCGCCAGATCGCCGCCCGGCACGCCGAAGGCGTTCGGTCGCGAGGTCCACGGGAACGTGACGAGGAGATCGGGGCCGCGCTCGGCACTCGCCACGTGGATCAGCTCGAGCGAGAACGTGCCCTCGACGCGGCCACGCGGGTCCCCGGGCGCAGGAGCCGGGGCGAAGAGCACGCCGCCCCAGGCCTGCGACCGGACGAAGCCCGCGATCGCCGCGATCCGCTCGCGGTCGTGCCCCTCGACGTGAACGGCGACGGCCTGACCGCTGCTGGCGAGCACCACGTCGGCGGAGTCGGCCGACGCCTTCAGCCCGGCGGTGATCAGCTCGCCGGCGACGTCGACGCCGGACGCGTTGGTGGTGAAGCCATGGTCGGACACGACGAACACGTCGGTCGAGGCGGTCAGCTCGAGCTCGTCGAGGGTCGCCAGCACGCGCGCGATCTCGCGGTCGTCGTTCGCGAGCGCCTCGCGCGAGGCCGGCGAGCCCACGCCGAGGTGGTGCTGGCTGTGATCCGGCTCGGTGAGCCAGTCGATCACGACGTCGGGTGTGAGCTCCGGCAAGACGTACTCGCGCAGCACGCGCTGCGTCCACGTGACCACCGCGTCGTACCGGTCGAACGCGCCCCGCGGCGGTGCCGGTCCGAGCCTGGCGAGGATCGCCGCGCTCACGTCGGCGGGCCAGCCCACCATCTTGCCGGGGTCGAAGGCGCCGTTGACGAGGACGCCGATCCCGTCGCGCGCCCGAGGGTTGGTCAGCAACGCGCTGCCCGTCGATCCCGAGCTGACCGAGGCCAGACGAAGCCCGCGCGCGTGAAGGCGCTCGCCGAGCGTCTTGGTGAGCACCAGCCGTCGGTCCGTCGCGTCGTCGAGCGCCAGCAGGCGGCGGTGGTTGCCCGTATCCAGCGCCCGCCGTGGATCGACCGCCGCCACGTACATCTGGTTGCCAAGGATGCCGTTCGAGCCCGGGTGCATTCCCGTGCCGATCGCGGCCGCGTTGACGCGCGTGACCGTGGGAAAGACGGCGTGACCGTTCGTGAAATCGACGCCCTCGGACCGCAGGCGGTGAAGCGTGGGCGTCCCGTCGGGGGTGATGGCGTCGGGCCGCAGCCCGTCGACCACGAACACGATGACGAAACGCCGGCCGGTCGGCATGAGTCGCCATGCTAGCGCGCTCGGCGGAGGATTGGTATCATCCCGAATCACGATGAAAATTTGCTTCTTCCATCTGATGCCGTACCGGTTTCTTCCCGAGGACTTCGAGCGGAAGTACCGGTCGGTGTGGGTGGACGTCCCACACCATCTGCACGACGCCGAGAAGACCCGCGGCCTGTACCAGGAGTTCCTGGACGAGCTGGAATTCGCGGAGGCGCAGGGCTTCGACGGCCTGTGCGTGAACGAGCATCACAACAACGCCTACGGCCTGATGCCCTCGCCGAATCTCATGGCGGCGGCGCTGACGCGGCGGACGTCCGAGGCGGCGCTGGTCGTGCTCGGCAACAGCCTGGCCGCCTACAATCCGCCGCTCCGCGTGGCCGAGGAGTTCGCGATGCTCGACCTGCTCTCGGGCGGCCGGCTCGTCGCCGGCTTCCCGGTCGGCACGTCGATGGACATGAACTTCGCGTACGGGATCAACCCGGCGACCCTGCGCGATCGGTACTACGAGGCGCACGACCTGGTCATCCAGGCGTGGACGCGGCCCGAGGTCTTCGCGTTCAACGGCAAGTACACGCAGGTCCGCTACGCGAACATCTGGCCGCAGCCGCTGCAGAAGCCGCACCCGCCGGTGTGGATCCCCGGCGGCGGCAGCGTCGAGACGTGGGAGTGGACGGCCAAGCTCGACTACGTCTACTGCTATCTCTCGTACTTCGGCTACAAGCGCGGCCGCGCCACCATGGACGGCTTCTGGGAGGCGATCGCGCGCGTCGGCGCCGACGACAATCCGTTCCGCGCGGGCTTTCTCCAGCTCGTGTGCGTCTCGGAAACCGACGCGCAGGCCGAGCGCGACTATTTCCAGCACGTGCACTACTTCTACCAGAAGTGCCTGAACGTCTGGGAAGGCTTTGCCGAGGCGCCGGGCTACCGCACGGTCAAGACGGTGCAGAGCGGGAGTCGCGCGCAGGTCGGCGCCGCGGCGCGCAAGGCCCGCCAGTCGCTCGACTGGGGCCAGTACGTCGATCAGGGGTACATCATCGCCGGAAGCCCGCAGACCGTCCGCCAGCAGCTCACCGAGTGCATTCGCAGCCTGCGAGTCGGGCACCTGATGGTGTTGCTCCAGATCGGGAGCATGCCGAAGGAGCTCGCGTTCAAGAACACCGAGCTGTTCGCGAAGGAAGTCATGCCGTACGTCCGGGACCAGTGGCCCGGCTACAAGGATCGCTGGTGGCCGTCGGGCGCCCGGACCGGATCGTGATGCCCGACGCGCGCACGATCGAGATCCGAGGCGGCGCCGTGACGTTCAAGGTCCTGACCGCCGGACGCGGCGCCCCGGTGTTCTATTTTCATTCGTATTACGAGCGCAGCGCGTGGTCACCGTTCCTCGACCTGCTGGCCCGGTTGTTCACCGTGTACGCTCCGGCGCATCCGGGTGTCGCGGGCTCGAGCGGCATCGAGACGCTCGACGATCTGCTCGATCTCACGCTCGCCTACGACGAGCTCGTCACGGCGCTCGGCGTCGAACGCGCGCACCTGGTCGGGCATTCGTTCGGCGCCATGGTGGCCGCGGAGGTCGCCGCCGTCTTCCCGGCGCGCGCTCGAAGCGTGACGCTCGTCTCGCCGCTCGGTCTCTGGCGCGACGACGCGCCGCCGGCGGACATCCTCATCCTGCCCGCCGACGAGCTTGCCGCCGTGCTCTGGCGCGATCCGACGTCGCGCGTCGCCGTCGAGTGGGCCGCGGGCTCGGGAGGCGACCCCGAGGACATCGTCGCGCAGGTCGAGTCGCTCCAGCGCCGCTCGTCGATGGCGAAGTTCGTGTGGCCGATCCCGGACAAGGGGCTCCGCCGGCGCCTGCACCGGATCGCCGCGCCGACCTTGCTGGTGTGGGGTGACGAGGATCGCGCGAACCCGCTCGTCTACGCCGAGGAGTGGCAGCGGCGCATCAAGGGCGCGGCGCTCCGTCTCCTTCCGGGCGGCCACATGATCCTGCACGAGGCGCCCGAGCCGGCCGCGCGCGCCGTCACGGAGCTCGCCGGCTCGTGACCCTGCTCGCCGGCAGCGTCTTCGTCAGCGGCGGCGGTTCCGGGATCGGACGCGCGATCGCGCAGGCCCTCGCGTCTCAGGGCGCGGCGGTGGCGGTCATGGACCTCCTGCCCGAAGGCGGCAAGGACACCGTCGGGACGATCGCGGCCAAGGGCGGACGGGCGACGTTCGTGCTGGGCGACGTGGGACGCTGGAACGACGTCGATCGAGCGGTCGCGGCCGCCGTGCGTGAGCTCGGACCGCTCGGGATCATGGTCAACGCGGCCGGCGTGCTCGACGGGTACGCTCCGGCGGACGAGATCGGCCCCGCGTTGTGGGAGCGCGTCATCGGGATCAATCTCACCGGCACGTTCTACGGCAGCAAGCGGGCGCTGGCCGAGATGCTCCCGCTCGGACGAGGACGTATCGTCAACATCGCCTCGGTCGCGGGCCTAGTCGGTTCCGGCGGCGGCGCCGCCTACACCGCGTCCAAGCACGGCGTGGTCGGCCTGACGCGCCAGCTCGCGATCACCTACGCCGGACGCGGCATCACGGTGAACGCGATCTGCCCGGGCGCGATCCAGACCGCGCTGCGCGACAACTCGACGCGGATTCTCGGTTCCGACGCCCCGGTGATGCGCGGGATCGGCGGCGACGAGGCCGCCGTGCGGGCGATCACCCCGGCGGGCCGGCGCGGCACGCTCGAGGAGATCGCGGCCGCCGCCTGCTACCTGGCCAGCTCAGAAGCGGACTATGTCACGGGCTCGACGCTCGTGGTCGATGGAGGATGGACAGCCAGATGATCAAGCGATTCCACGTGCTCTACGTCGGCCAGGTGGATCTGGAGAATATCGGACTGCAGGGGACACCGGCCAACGCCCGGCGCTACAACAACGACAAGCTGAGCGAGCCGCTCTTCTCGGCGCGCGACGTCGCCCAGCTGATGGACGAGCTCGGCTACTACGCCCTGTGGACGGCCGAGCATCACTTCCAGCGCGAGGGCTACGAGGTCTTTCCGAACCTCGTCCAGCTCTCGCTCTGGCTCGCGACCCAGACGCGTCGGCTCAAGCTCGGCTGCGCCTTCAACGTGCTCCCGATGTGGCATCCGATCCGCCTGGCCGAGGACTACGCGATGGCCGACATCGTCACCGACGGCCGCGTGATCATGGGCGTCGGCCGCGGCTATCACTCCCGTGAAGTCGAGTCGTTCGGCGCGCCGGTCATCGACCAGGCCGCGAACCGTGAGCTCTTCGAGGAGCAGGTCGATCTCATGCTGAAGTGCTTCAACGAAGAGTCGTTCAGCCATCGGGGCAAGCGCTACGAAGCGCCACCGCCCGTCGAGTATCGCGGCTACACGCTGAGCGACATCACGTGCGTGCCGCGGCCGAAGCACCGGCCCGTCGAGGTCTGGATGCCGATCGCCAGCAGCAAGTCGATCGACTACATGGCGAGCAAGAACTTCAAGGCGATGGTGACGCTCAACGGCGAGAAGATCCTCGACGACGTGGTGAAGGCGTATCGCGACGCGTGCGCGAAGCACGGACGCACGAAGCAGCTCGGCGAGGACATGATCTGGGGCGCCGGGCTCTATCTGGCCGACACGCCCGAGGAGGCCAAGCGTCGCGTGGAGCCCGCGCACGACGAGCGCTACAAGTGGTTCGCGCCGTTCGGCTTCGTGCGCTACGCCGATGAGCACGGGCGTACGTGGGGCACACCGGGGGCGCCGGCGCGCACCCCGTCGCTTGCCGATGGGATCCAGCAGAAGGCGTGGTTCTGCGGTCCGCCGTCGCACGTGATCGACGGGATCAAGTCGATCGCGGCCAGATATCCCGGGCTCGAGGACTTCATGATCCATTGGGCCGAGGGCCTGTCGGCGAAGGAGTTCAAGGAGCAGCTCCGCTGGTTCGCGCGCGACGTGATGCCCGCGTTCCAGACGCGCTAGCCGCCCGAGCGCGCCTGGCGGTCCATACCCCACCCGGGTATTCCCCCCTCGGGGGAAACCCCCAAGGGATGGTATTTTCTCTTTTCATGCCCTCGTGCCTGTGGTAGGAATACCCCCGAGGAAGTGAGCGGCCGAGCCACCATTTACGCGGTAAGGAGGCACTATGGCGAAGGGCAAGAAGGCGTTCGGGGGCTACTCGATCAATTTCAAGGGCTGTAAGGATTCGGCCGAGTCGATCTTCGGCGGCTCGCCGATCGGGCCGTCCGAGATGACGAAGAAGATCTGGGCGTATGTGAAGCGGAAGAAGCTCGCCGGAAAGAAGTAGGTCGGTCGTCCCATCGTCACGGGCGGCTTGCGCTCTGCGAGCCGCCCTTCGCTTTTTCGGGCGGACGCGCGCGCGTCGCGGAACGGTCTACCGGGGGAGCTTGTCGAGGGAGCCGACGACCAGATCGGGGCGGACGCCCAGCTCCTCTTCCGGCGCGCCTGTTCGGTTGCACCAGGCAACCTGGTAACCGAACGCCTTCGCCCCGGCGACGTCCCAGCCGTTCGAAGACACGAAGAGCAGCTCGCCGGCCGCGATGTCCAGCACCTGAGGACCGAGCGCGTACACCTGCGGCGACGGCTTGTACGTCTTGACGCGGTCGACCGAGATGACGTGCTCGAGCAGCGCAGTGAGCCCGCTCGCGGTGACGGCGGCGGCCAGCATCGCCGGCGAGCCGTTCGAGAGAACCGCGCGGGGCCGACCCGCGAGGCGCCCCAGCGCGGCCTTCACCTCGGGAAAGCAGGCGAGCGAGAGGTACGCGTCCATCAGGCGCCGCACCTGCGTCTCCGTGGCGCCGAGCCCGAGCCGCCTGATCGAGTAGCGAAGCGCCGCCTCGGTCACGACCCAGAAGTCAGCATAGGTGCCCATGAGCGCGCGCAGCCACGTGTACTCGAGCTGCTTCTGCCGCCACGTCGCCGAGAGCGTCGCCGGATCGCCGGTGATCTCGCGGCCGGCTTCGACGACCGAATGCACGTCGAAGAGGGTACCGTAGGCGTCGAAGACGTAGCCGCGGATCGGGCTCACCGCGTGTGTGACATGCGACGCGCCCGGACTGGCCGCCTCGGCGGCGGGCTCGGCTCGGGTGCCGCGTCGAGCCCCGCCTCGACGAAGCCGTACTTCAGGAGCTTCTTGGCGTCGAGGAATGACGACGTCCGGGTGCGCGAGCCGAGCACGATCATGATGAACTGCTGCCCGTCGCGCCAGGCCGAGACGGCCAGGTTGTAGCCGGCCTCGAGGGTGAACCCCGTCTTGAGCGCCTGCACGCCGAGGGGGTCGTTGAAGAGGGGAATGTGTCGCGCGTAGACGCGTCCGCGGTACACGAACGTCTGCCCGCCCAGCATCGGCCGCACAGCCGGGTGGTCCTGGAGGAGCCGGGCGATGAGCTGAGCGAGGTCGCGGGCGTTGCTGCGCTGGGCCGGATCGGGCAGGCCGTGCGGGTTCGCGAATCGCGTGGCGTGCAGCTCGAGCTCCTGCGCCTTGGCGTTCATCCGGCCGACGAAGCTCCACTCATCTCCCCCGAGGCGCTCGGCCAGGGCGGTGGCGGCGTCGTTCGCCGAGGCGATCGCCAGGCCCTCGAGCAGGACATGGAGCGGCACCAGCTCACCCGCCCGGAGACCCATCCGGGCCTTCGGCGTCAGCGACGCGTAGCGGCTGACCGGCACGAGCTCGTCGAGCTCCGCGCGCCCGGCTTCGATGTCCTCGAACGCAAGATAGAGCGTCATCAGCTTCACGAGGCTGGCCGGCGCGCGCTCCTCTTCGGGGTTCTTGGCGAAGAGGGTTTTGCCCTCGGGATCGAGAAGGAGGACAGCCTCAGCCGTGAGCACCGGCGGACGTCCGTCGGCAGCCAGCCGCGCCGACTGCGCATTCGCGGCGAAGGGGACCAGGGCGGTTATCAACACCGCCAAGACGGCGAGCATACGGCCTGGATGCACTGCGTCCGATTCTAGCGACCGCCCGAAGCGAGCGGCAAGGAAAAACCGGTCAGCGGACCGCCTGCTTCAGCTCTTTCGACGGCTTGAAGCGCGGGATGCGCCCGGCAACGGTCACCGCCTGTCCCGTGCGGGGGTTCTTCAGAGTGCGGGGCTTTCTTCGCGCCACTGAGAAAGTTCCGAATCCGACGAGGGTGACGGCGTCACCTCGCTTCAGCGAGGCGCGAATTCCACCGAGCGCGGCCCGGAGCGCGCGCTCGGTGCCGGCCTTCGGCCAGCCCGCCGCTGATGCCATCCGCGCCACGATGTCGGCCTTCGTCATTGTTTCAGTTCGGTACGCGCCGGGCCGGCGGGAGCCCCGCCGCCCCGCGGCGCGCGCTACATGCCGAACGCGCCCCGCGCCTCATCCATCACGGTCTCGTCGATCGTCGCGTATCCGTGTTCGGCCGCGAAGCGCTCGATCGCGCGCCGCGCCATGGGCCGGATGAACGACGGGATCCGCTCGACGCGCGCCTCCGCCTCGGATGTCCAGGGCACCGAGGACGGCGTCACGGCCGCGCCCTCGTTGACCATGGCCGCGAACGGACAGCCGCCAGCCTCGGTCCCGGCCTCCGCTTGACTCTCGCCGATCTTGGCGACGTCCCCTTCGAAGGCGTCGGCCCGCGGGTTGGCCATCATCGTGCGCACGTGCTCGAACGGAGCCGGCGGCGTGGCCCCGCCCACCTTGACGCCGAGACTCCTGACCATCTGCGTCTCGAACGGATTGGTGAGCATCGCGACGCGGAATCCGCACTCAGGGCACCGGAACGTGACGGCCAGCGAGCCCTCGTCGGGCCCTTCGGTCGAGTGGAGCTTCATCGGCTCGTCGCAGTCCAGACACAAGAACTTCATGGCCCGGCATTCTATCACTCCTCGCGCGGCGCGGCCCGGAGGCTCGCCCGCGACGGGGAGTTGTGCTAGCGTGAATCTCCGGCGCCGGTGTAGCTCAGTGGCAGAGCAGCTGATTCGTAATCAGCAGGTCGCGGGTTCAAGTCCCGCCGCCGGCTCCAGATCCTCCCTCCATCATCCCCAACGGTCGCTCGCTTGTCGATCCATTCCTCGCGGTGAGCGCTCTTGTCTTTCAGCGGGCGCGCGTCTTGATATACAGTTACGGCGTCGACGCAGGAGTCCGGAAGGCTGAGCGCGGACGGCCCGTTCGCTCGCGTCTCTGCTCTCCGAGCAGACCGGTCGAACTACCCGACGAGGTGGCCATGCCTGCAAGTGGTCGGCGTGAAGAGATTCGCGTTCCCGGTATGCCCGAGCCTATCAGCCACTTCACCAATGTCGTGCGCGCCGGTCGACTCGTGTTCGTCTCGGGGTGTGTCGCGTCCGACGCCGAGGGGCGCACCATCGGTGGCAGCGATGCGACCGCGCAGGCCCGACAAGTTCACGAAAATCTCAAGAAGTGCCTTGCGGCCGCCGGCGCGACGTTCGCCGACGTCTGCAAGGTCACCGTGTTCCTCAAGAACATCGCCGATCGCGAGAAGGTCAACGTCGCCCGGAAGGAATACTTCGGAGCTCATCGCCCCGCCAGCACCCTCGTCGAGATCTCGCGTCTGGTCCGCGACGACCTGCTCGTCGAGATCGAGGCGATCGCGGTGTTGCCCGAGTAGAGGGTGGCCAACGCGGAGTCTCTCTGCGAGCGCGCCCACGTGTGGGCCCGGCAGGGCCGCTACCGCGAGGCCGAGGCGGCGTACCGTGAGGCGGTCCGGAACGACCCCGGTCGGCTGAGGGCCTACCTCGGGCTCGGTCTGGTCCTCCGCCGTCAGCGTCGCTCGGCGGAGGCCGAGGCCGTCTTCAAGCAGGCGATCCTCCTCCAGCCCGACGGCGTCTCGGCGCATCTCGAGCTCGGCGGGGCCCTCTTCGAGCAGACTCGCTACGCCGAGGCGGCAGCGGCGTTTCGCGAAGCGGTCCGGCTCCGACCCGACTCGCCTCAAGCGTACGTGAGCCTGGGGCTCGCCCTCGCCCGCCGCGGCGACTACGCCGGCGCCGAAGCGGCGTTCCGCGAGGCGCTGACGCTCAAGCCGAACGACGCGATCGCCCGGACGAACCTGGCGACCGTGCTGCGGCGACAGCGCAAGGTCACGGCCGCCGAGGTCGTGCACCGTGAGGCGCTCACACGCGGCGCGGCGCCCACGACGGTGCGACGCGACCTCGCCGACACGCTCTACGAGCAGGCGAAGTATGCCGAGGCGGCGGCAGCCTATCGCGAGGCCCTCTCGCTCGCGCCGAGCGACGCGAAGACGTGGCGCGGCCTCGCCCTGTCGCTCGAGCGTCTGGGGCGACTCGCCGAGGCGACGAGCGCGTATCGCGACGCGATCCGGCTGCGGCCGGACGACGCCGACCTGCGCGAGCGGCTCGGCGCCGTGCTCCGCCGGCGTCACCGCGACGTCGAGGCGGCCGCCGCGTTCCGCGAGTCGCTTCGCCTCCGTCCGGATGCCGGGCGCGCCCACCATCATCTGGCAGTCACGCTCGAGCGCCTCGGCCGGTACGACGACGCCGCGGCGGCCTTCCGCGAGGCGATCCGGCTCCGGCCGACCTTTCTGCACGCCCACCTGGGCCTGGCCGCGACGCTGCGACGTCAGGGCCGATGGGCGGAAGAAGCGGCGGCGTACGCTGATGCGCTGCAGGTCAGCCCGGACGATGCCGATCTCCACAGCGGCCGAGGTCTCGCGCTCGGCGCACTCGGGGACTACGCCGAAGCCGCCAACGCCTTCCGCCGCGCGCTGGCGCTCCGTCCCGACGACGCCGACCTGCACTACGAGCTCGGGGTCGCGCTCGGACGGCAGGGCCGTCACGCGGAGGCCGAGGTCGCGCTACGCGCCGCGATCCGTGTGCGCCCCGACTCCGTCAAGGCGCGCGCGAATCTGGCGCTCGGCCTGGGCCGCCAGGGCAAGCACCTCGAGGCCGAGTCGGCATACCGCGAAGCGCTCGCGCTGCGGCCGAACCACGCGACCCTGCGCCGCGGCCTCGGCGTCGCGCTGTACTGGCAGGGGCGATACGCGGAGGCCGAAGCCGCGTTCCGCGAGGCGGTGCGCATCAAGCCCGAGTACGCGCGGGCGCACAGCGACCTTGGCGAGATGCTGGCCGAGCAGCACCGGTATCGCGAGTCGGAGGCGGCGTATCGCGCCGTCATCCGGATCACGCCCGACGCGCCCGCGCCTCACACGGCGCTCGCGGGCGTGCTCCTGGCCCAGCGACGGTATGCCGACGCAGCCGCCGAGTGTCGCGAGGCGATCCGGCTCAACTTCGACGAGCCGAGGGCGCACATCAATCTGTGGGATTCCCTCGAGTTCCTGGGCCACTACGACGAGCTCGAGACGGCGGCGCGCGCGCTCATCGAGCGCAGGCCCGACCACGCCGACGCCCACGCGCGGCTCGGGCGCGCGCTGTTCGCCAGGGGACGCTACGCCGAGGCTGCGGCCGCCTTTCAGACGGCCGTTGGGCTCCATCCAGAAGTCGCGCGTTTTCGCGACGGGCTCGCGGCCGCGCTAGCGAAGGTCGAGTAGTCGCCGGAACGCTTCGAGATCGCCGGCCGGCACGTCGGGCTGCTGCCGCACGACCTCCTGGACGTGCGCGGGGTTGTGCTCGATCGCCCGGCTGACGCGGGCGAAGAGCTTGACGAACTGCTTCGCTTCCTTTTCCGCCTTGGCCGTCGCGACTGAGCCCGCGAGCATGCCGGCGAGGGCGATGATCTTGCTGTCCAGCCTGACGAAGCCCGTCACGGACGGTGAGATCAGGCTCCGGCGATCGGCGCCGGGGGTGAGGCCGTACTCGATCACGACGACCGCCTGGCCGCGGATGCTCGGAAGCAGCCCCGACTGGTACTGGCCGTGCGCGAACACCACGCGCGTGCCGCTGCTCGCGTAGACTACCGAGAACTGCCCGACTACGCCCCAGCCGTCGTCGAGCCAGAGCCCCCCCTCGGGGCCTCGCCAGATGCGGTAGCGGGCGAGCTTCAGGGCGCGGGTGATGTGGGCCGCCAGCTCCGGATGGTCCAGCAGGAACTCGAAGACGTCCGACCGCGCCAGAAACGGCTCGCCGGCCGCCCGCGCGCTCACCGAGGCTCCCTCGGCGACTTCCTGCAGCCTCGCCCGATCGGACGCAGGGATCTGGGCGGGCAGGACGGGCGATGGCTTGGCCGCGAGTGCGCTCGACACGAGCAGGACTGCCGCGATACCGGCAACGGCGCATGTCGATCCGCGGCGGTGCCTGGACAACACGTCCGGGCCATTATACCCTCGCCCGTACCAGCGTAATTCGCCCCGATCTTGCGGCGCCCCGTCCGGGGCGCGGGGGGCAACATGTACCAATACCTCTACGCGATCGCCGACCGGCTCCCGGCGGCGTGGCGTCCGCCGGACGCGAGCGTCGGCGGTCCCGTCGAGCTCCGGCGCCTGGGTGACCTCGTCGTTCTCGTCAGCCGGCTCGATCGATTTCCCGAGGCCAACGCGCGGACGCTCGCGCGGCATCACGACGTCGTGGCGACGACCCTCGACGCGTCCGGGACGGTGCCGTTCAGGTTCGGCGTGGTCGTCGACGCGGGTGACCTCGACGCCTGGCTCGCCGCCCACGCGCCGCTCATCAACACGACGCTCGCTCAGCTTCGAGGCTCGGTCGAGATGAGCGTGAAGCTCCTGCGTCTTCACTGCGGCCACTCGATCGATCGCACATGCCGCGAGTGCGCCGACGGGGCGCCCGGCGTCGTCCAGCTCCGCGAGCTGGGCGAGCGCCTCGTGACGCAGGCCGGGATCGAGCGCTGGCGCTATCGGTCGCCCGGGGGCGGGAGCAACGTCGCCGGATCGGTCGCGTTCCTGGTTGCGCGCTCCGAGGTCGACGGATTTCTCGCGCGCATCGCGCCGATCGCGTCGCGCGCGACCGGGATCGCCGTCGTGCCGACCGGACCGTGGCCTCCGTATTCGTTCGTTCCAAACTTCGATCGTTTTCCGCTGACGCGGCATCGCGAGCCCGATCGTCCGGTCGGTCGCCCGGCCTGAATCGTCAATTTCCGGACGCGTCGAGGTCGCCGCTTGCTCCGGCTCCAGGTTTGGAATAGGCTTACCGCCACCTCGAGGAGGCCCAATGCAGCGACTCCAGCGCTCCGCGGTCGAGCAGCTGATGGACGGGCGCCCGGACACGACTCTGGAGGCCGCCCTCGAGGTCTTCGAGGTCTTCGCCAGCGGCTCGCTCACGGACGAGGTCTATATTCTGGACGACGTCGCCGGCAAGCGCATCGCGATCGCTCCGACCACGCTCAAGGACAAGTATCGGCGGGGGTGATCTATGGCCATCATCATCGTGTCGCATCAGATGGGAGCGGGCGGCCCCGAGATCGGCATGTCGCTGGCTCAGCGACTCGGGTACCGCTACGTGAACCAGGAGCTCCTGCTCGACGCTGCCCGCCGCTACGGGCTCGCGGAGGACAAGCTCTCCCACCTCGATGAGTCGAAGCCGACATTGTTCGAGCGCTTCGACACCGAGACCCGCCATCACATCACCGTGCTGCAGACGACCTGTCTCGAGTTTGCCGAGGACGACAACTGCGTCCTGATGCGCGGCGGCGGCCAGTGGCTGCTGCGCGGGGTGCCCCACGTGCTGCGGGCTCGTGTCATCGCGCCGTTCGAGCATCGCGTGAAGCAGTGGGTCAAGCGCACCGCCGAGATGACGGGCGAGACGCCCAACTATCGCGCGGCCGCCGAGCTCGTCCGCCGCGACGACCTCGAGAAATCGGGAAGAATGCGGTACCTGTACGAGGTCGACATCGCCGATCCCACGCTCTACGAGCTGACGGTGAACACCGAGAAGATGAAATACGACGCGGTCGTCGCGATCCTCGAGGCGCTCACGCGCCGGCCCGAGATGACGACGACCGACGCCGGCAAGCAGATGGTGGCCTCGCGGGCGCTCGCGTCGCGCGTCCAGGTCGCGCTCGCGACTCATCCGGAGACGCGGCGCTATCGCATCACCGTCGAGGCTCATGGCGGCGTCGTCACGCTCGAGGGCACCGCGGCACTCGAGCGGGCCGTCGAGGTTGCTCGCTCCGTGCCTGGCGTGCGCGAAGTCAAAACCCAACAGGTCGAGATTCCGCCGATTCCTCCCTTCGTCGCTTAGGTCGGAGGCTGGGGCGGGCGGACCCGCTCGGGGGGTCCCCCGCGACCCGACTGCTTCCACTCGCGCGGCGGCTGGCCTCATGCATGTCGTGGTGGCTA
>CAYVHH010000041.1:0-5257 GCA_964450175.1 uncultured bacterium
GCGAGCCGATCGGCACTGGGCCCTTCAAGCTCGGCGAGTGGGTCCGCGGCGACCGGATCGTGCTGGTGAAGAATCCCGACTACCACGTCAAGGGTCTGCCCAAGCTCGATCGCGTGACGTACCGGTTCATCTCGGACCCGACCGCCGCGCTGGCAGCGCTCAAGGCGGGCGACGTCGATGCGGTGACGTTCGGCCTGGGCCCCGAGCATGTCCCCGAACTCCAGAAGGACCCGCGCTTCCAGGTGATCGTCGGCGAGACGACGAACGACGTCATCCTGTCGATGAACAACTCGCGCAAGCCGTTCACCGACGTGCGGGTGCGCCGCGCCGTCACCTACGGGATCAACAAGCCTGAGGTGGTGAAGGGCGCGATGTTCGGCTTCGGCCGCGTGCTCGGGACAAACGTCGACCCGCTCAATCCCTACTTCGTCGACATGTCCGGCGCGATGCCGTACGACCCGGCGAAGGCCAAGAAGCTCCTGGCCGAGGCCGGCTACCCGAACGGGTTCGAGGCGGTGCTGAAGGTCGCGCCGCAGTACTACTACACGGTGCGGACCGGCGAGGTCCTGACCGACCAGCTCCAGAAGATCGGCGTGAAGATCAAGATCGAGCAGATCGAGTGGGGGCAGTGGCTCTCGCGCGTGTGGAAGGACGCCGACTACGACCTGACGATCATCGGGCACGCCGAGGCGTGGGACATCGGCAACTACGCCAATCCGAAATACTACTTCCGCTACGACAGCCCCGAGTTCCAGAAGCTCTTCCAGGAGTCCGAGACGACCGTCGACGACAAGGCGCGCCGCGAGCTCTACGTGAAGATGCAGAAGAAGCTCGTCGAGGATGCGCCGGTGGTGTGGCTCTACATCCATCCGCGACTGGCCGTGACCAAGAAGGGCTTGCAGGGCCTCTGGAAGGATCTGCCGGCGCCGGGGTTCGATCTCTCCGAGGTCGCGTGGGTCAAGTAGCCGCGACCGCCAGCTAGGCGTGCGGCGGTACATCGCCAGGAGGGTCGCGGCGTTCGTCGCGACCCTCTTTTTCGTCTCGGGCCTCGTGTTCGTCGTCGTCCGCGTCCTGCCCGGCGATCCCGCGCTCGTGATCATCGGCCCCGAGGGAAGCCCGGAGGCGGCGGCGCGCTTGAGGGAAGCGCTCGGGCTCAACCGGCCCATCCTCGTGCAGTACACCGAGTGGCTCACGCGCGCGGTCCGCGGCGATCTCGGCGTCTCGCTCCAGTACGACGTGCCGGTCGGGCGCCTGATCGTGAGCCGGCTCCCGGTGACCTTGCCGCTCACCTTGATGGCGGCCGCGCTCATGACCTCGACGGCGATTCCGCTGGGGCTCTACGCCGCGCGCCGTCACCGCCGCGCCGGCGACTACGTGGCGATGGTCGTCTCGCAGATCGGGATCGCGATTCCGGGGTTCTGGGCCGGTCTGCTCCTGATCTTGCTCTTCTCGGTGCATCTGGGCTGGGTGCAATCGGGCGGCTTCGCCGGCTGGTCGAGCGGGCTCTGGCCGGGCGTGCGCTCGCTCCTGCTCCCGGCGATCGCGCTCGGATTCTTCCAGATGGCTGTCCTGGTTCGCGCCACGCGCTCCTCGGTGCTCGACGTGCTGCGCGAGGACTACGTGCGCACCGCGCGCGCCAAAGGGGTGAGCGAGCTCTCGGTCCTCGCCAAGCACACCCTGCGCAACGCCTTGATTCCGATCGTGACGGTGGCCGGCCTGCAGCTCGGCCAGCTGATGGCGGGCGCGATCATCCTCGAGTCGGTGTTCGCGCTCCCGGGGCTCGGACGCCTGGCCCTCGGCGCGATCACCGCGCGCGATCTGCCGGTCGTACAGGGCGTGACGCTCTTCGTCGCGTCGACGATCGTGCTGATCAACTTCGCGGTGGATCTCCTGTACGTCGTGCTGGATCCACGGATTCGGTATGAATAGCCCGGCGCGGTGCGGCGCCGAGGCCGAGCGCGGCTGATGCGGCGACGGCCGCTTCGCCATCTCACCTTCACGCTCGGCGTCGCGATCACGGCGCTCTTGATCGTGACGGCCGGGCTGAGCCTCGTCTACACGCCGCAGGATCCACTCGCGATGTCGATCACCGGCCGGCTCCAGGGCCCGTCCGGCGCGCATCCCTTCGGCACCGACCAGTACGGACGCGATATCCTCTCGCGCGTGATGACCGGCACGGTCATCTCCATCGCCGTCGGCGTGATCGCCGTCGGAATCGGCGCCGCCATCGGGATCGTGATCGGCATCGCGAGCGGCTACGTCGGCGGCTGGATCGACGAGGCGTTCATGCGGCTGGTCGATGCGATCCAGGGCTTCCCGGCGATTCTCTCGGCGCTCCTGTTTGCCGCGGTGTTCGCGCCCGGCATCGTGATCAGCATGGTCGCCATCGGCATCGCGTTCGTGCCGGCGTTCGCGCGGCTGACCCGCGCGGGCTTCCTCGAGCTTCGCGCGCGTGAGTTCGTCGTCGCGGCCCGAGCCCTCGGCGCGCGCGATCGGCGTCTGATCGCGCGGCACATCCTGCCGAACACCCTGGCGCCGCTCATCGTCCAGGCGACCACCAGCTTTCCGATCGCGATCCTCGCCGAGGCCGGGCTCGCGTACCTGGGGCTCGGGACGCAGCCCCCGCATCCTTCCTGGGGGCTCATGCTGCGCGAGGCCCAGAGCTTCCTGTCCTTGAACCCGTGGTTCGCCGTGTTCCCGGGCGGCGCGATCGCCTTGACCGTGCTCGGCCTCAACCTCCTGGGCGACGGCCTGCGCGATCTTCTCGACCCGACCACGGTGTGAACGAGCGCCGTCGCACGCGATCGAAATCGAGCCGGGAAGTCGCGGACTTTCGCCGCGCGGGCCCTAAAGAAGTTTGACTTTTCTGGAAATATGTCGGTATCGTAACGGTTGATCTTGGCGTAGCCTGGCTGGGTGTCTTGCGGTCAATCCAAGCGGCGCGCCGTGGAGAGAGCACGACCATGAAGGTTTACAACACGTCCTTCACCCTGTCGACGGACGAGCGGACTGAAATCTCGGACATTACCAAGCTCGTGCGCGACGCGGTCCAGCAGTTCGCGGTCACCACCGGCATCGCGCTCGTGAACACGCTGCACACGACCTGCGCGCTGTTCGTCAACGAATTTCAGAGCGCGCTGATCGACGATCTGAGGTCGCTGGTCGAGAAAATCGTGCCCGAGCGCGCCGGCTATCGCCACGACGACCCGCGGGTGTCCGATTGCGAGCGCGGGAACGCGCACTCGCATCTGCGCGCGGCGCTGCTCGGTCGCAACATCGCGGTCGGCGTGAACAACGGTGAGTTGACCCTGGGCCGCTTCCAGTCGGTCATCTTCGCCGAGCTCGACGGCCCGCGAAAGCGCGAGATCAGCATCCAGGTGATCGGCGAGTAGCCTTCGCATCGCTCGGGACATCGGGGGTCGCACTCGATGCCGCGGGCGGCATCTCCCCCTGACCGCTCCCTCGCCCCGCGCCGTTGTGGATGTCGGGCGGTGTTGCGCCCGCTGAAAGCGCTTGACCGCACGCGCCTGTTCACGTAGTGAACAGGCGATGAATGCGAGGCCCGCGGCGGCCGCCAGCTTTACGCCCGAGGAGCTCCAAAACATCGCCACCTTCGCCACGGAGTCGTCCCGCCGGCAATATCGAACGTACGGACTGACGCCACGCGAGTCCGCGCTGATCGAGCGATTCTTTCCTCGGCGCGACGCCGTGCTGATCGATATCGGCTGCGGCTACGGCCGCACGACAGTGCCACTGCACGAGCGTGGCTTCGAGCCCATCGGGCTCGACGTGACCTCTCGGATGATCGAGGACGCGCGCCTGACACATCCGGCGCTGCGCTGGCTGCTGGCGAGCGCGACCGACCTTCCGTTTCGCGACGCGTCCGTCGACTACGCGCTGTTCTCCGCCAATGGCATCGACTGCATCTCGCCCGTCGAGCGCCGAGAGCGCGCGCTCGCGGAGATCCACCGCGTGCTGCGTCCCGGCGGCTGCTTGATCTATTCAGCCCACAATTGGGCCGCCATGCTCGTGACGGCGGCATGGAACAAGGGGCGGCGCGCCGATCTCTGGCGCAACCTGCGCGCGCGACGGCCGGGGCCCGGCTACCTCACGATCGCACAGCCCGAAGGCGCGCTGCACCTCTACTATGGTCTCCCGCGGCTCGAGCGGCAGGGGCTACGGCGGGCGGGCTTCGGCTCCGTCCAGGTCTTTCCCGGCAAGCTCGCGCCGCGGTTTGAGCGCTGGCCGGCGGCAGCCCGCGCGCTTCTCGATGTGTGGCCGTACTACATCGCGTTTCGGTGAAGGCGTTGCTGCCCTGATCGTCAACTGCTTCCAGGATCCCGACGTCGTCGAGTTGGTGCGGCGGCAATGGCGCTCAGCTGCGCCGGCGCTCGCCATCGGCGATCCGTACGGCGACATGCTCTACCTCGTACAGGAGCCCACCCGCACCTACCGCTACCTCGCCAGCCCGTTCGAGTCCGCGATTGCGATGACGCCCTCGCCGCCGCAGGGGCCACGCGACGACGAGCGCCTCAACCACCTCGTGGAGCGGCTGCTCGACGAGGTGCGCGGCGATCGCGACCTGCTGGTCCGGATCCGCGTACCCGGCTACTTCTTCGATGGCCGCTCGTTCGCGCTGCTCGAGCCCTTCCTGCGGGCGGGCTTCACGGTCGACGTGCCGATCTGGGAACGCCTCGTCGACCTCAGGATGACGCCGGAGGCATTGCTCGACGACTGCACCACGATGGTCCGCCGCAAGATCCGCAAGGGACTTCAGGCTGGACCGGCGTGGCGCGTCCACTACGGCGAGGCCGTGGCCGAGAAGGTCCTGGGCGATCTCTACGAGGCCGCGCACCATACGAGGGCGGCGGCCGGCGGACGACTCAAGCACCCGGCCGACATATACCTCGTCCACCGGCGCCGAGCCATCGAGCAAGGCAAGGCTGTCCTCGCAGTGCTGGAGCACGAAGGCTTCACCGGCTACCTGCTCGTGCTGGTGTCGAAGGAAATCGCCTTCTACTTCGACGGCGCTTGGCGGGGAGTGCGGAGCGACTTCGCCAATCACCTGCTGCACTACAACATGATGCTGTTCCTGCGCGAGCTCGGCTGCCGCCGCTATTCCGTCGGGTACGTCTTCCCGGATCTCGTCAATCCCTCCGAGACGGTGTCGGGCATGGCGCGCTTCAAGCACGGCCTGGGCGCCAACCTCTCGCCGATCTTCATGCTCACCCTGACTCGCACCAGCCGGATCGGCACG
>CAYVHH010000042.1:0-3864 GCA_964450175.1 uncultured bacterium
GCCCAGGCCCAGTGGCGAGGCGAGAGACACGGGCCGGTCGTGCGGGACGAGCACGCGCGCTTCGAGCACAGGACGTTCGTTCGGCACGAGGACTGGCGCTTCGACCGGGGCCGCGGCTGGCGATTCGAGCATCGACCTGGATTCTGGTCCCCGTACTACGTCTGGTGGTGGACGGGCGGCAGAGTCGTGATGCTCGCAGCGCCGACCGTTACCGTCGTCAACTACCCCACCGGCCAGTACGAGCTCCGGGGCGACGGGATCACCGTTCCTTACTACTGGGCGTGGGTGCCGGCTCAGGCGTACATCGCGGCGCCCCCAATGCCTGCGGTACCGGCCGCTCCGGACGCGCCCCCGGTCGGCCCGCCCCCGCCGCCTCCAGCGGCCGGGTAAGGTCGAAACAACACGAACTCATTGAGGAGGATTGAGACCATGGAACGACCGAATGTGCTTCGCCGCCTGGCGGCGACGCTCCTGCTCGCGTGCGTCGTCACGATCAGCACGGCGGGATGTCTGCTGGTGCCGATCCCCGTGGGCGGCGGACATGGTGGATACCATCATCACGGTCGCTGATAGACGCTCGTAGCGATCGGTCGGCAACACATCCGCGCAGCCTCCTGGTCCTGCCAGGGGGCTGCGTGTGCGTTTGGAGACTTCCGACGACTTGACTCGGTTCGCTCGTCGGCGCTAAGGAAGAAGGGCCGTGAAACGAGCCCGATCGCGCGCCGCGAAGCCCAAAGCCGGTCCGTTCGACGGCTACCGTCGCCGCGAGGTTCCCCCGCCTGATCCCGAGCTGACCCAGGTCGGTCCCGGAACGCCGTGCGGCGAGTATCTGCGCCGTTTCTGGCAGCCCGTCGCGTTCGCGCGGGAGCTCACGTCGGCGCCGCTCAGAGCCCGAATCCTCGGCGAGGACCTGGTGGTGTTCCGTGATCGTGGCGGGCGCGTCGGCGCGCTGCACCTGCATTGCGCGCATCGCGGAACGTCACTCGAATTCGGGATCCCGCTCGGGCGCGGCATCCGCTGCTGCTATCACGGCTGGGTGTACGACGTCGACGGCCGGTGCCTGGAGACGCCGGGAGAGCCGGCGGGCAGTCGGCTGCGGGAGCGCATCTGGCAAGGGGCCTATCCGACCCACGAGTTCGCGGGCCTCGTGTTCGCGTATCTCGGCCCGCCGGACCGGCGCCCGGCATTTCCCGTCTACGACAGCTACGCCGTGCCCGGCCATCAGCTGATGCCCGCCGCGAAGTTCGCGCTGCCCTGCAACTGGCTCCAGGTGAAGGACAACAGCATGGACCCGGTGCACACGGCGTTTCTGCACGCGCTCAGCAGCGGCTACCAGTTCACGGAAGCGTTCGGCGCCGTCCCCGAGCTCGACTGGAAGCTGACCGACGCCGGCATGGTCTATCTCGCGACGCGTCGGGTCGGCGATCTCGTGTGGGTCCGCGTGTGCGACTTCATGCCGCCGAACGTGCATCAGTTCACGCGGGAGATCGAGGAAGCCAGCGCCCCGAAGCGGGCGAGCCGGCCCGTCATCATTCGCTGGGCCGTGCCCAACGACGACACGCACACGACGAACTTCGAGCTCGCGCAGGTGGATCCAGCCTGGGGGCTCACGCCGGAGCGGGTAGGCCGGCCGGGCTTCGGCCAATCCGACGACCGGCCCTATGCCGAGCGGCAGCGCTTTCCGGCGGACTTCGACGCGCAGTCGAGCCAGCGGACGATCGCGGTCCACGCGCTCGAGAATCTGGCGTCGACCGATCGCGGCGTGATCATGCTCCGGCGCATCGTGCGCGACGGCATCCGGGCGGTGGCCCGCGGCCGGGACCCCGAGGGCACGCGCCGGCCGGAGGGCAAGACCATCCCGACCTTCACGCAGGACGTCGTGCTGCAGGTTCCACCGGCGGCGAGCGCGGAGGCCGATCGGAAGCTTCTCCGAGCGACCGGACGATCGGTGATCGCGAACGGGCGCGGCTGAGCTACAGCCGCGCCTCGTCGATCTTGAGACCGAGCCAGTAACGGCCGACCAGCTCGTAGTGGGCGAGCCGCCCCTGCAGATGCTGCGTGATGACGTGGATGTCCTGGAAGTGGCGCTGGAGCAGGTGATCCTCGTAGGCGGCCGTCGCGCCTGCGGCGTTGTACACGCTGTCGATGATCTGCGCCGCGAGCCGGATCCCGTGCGTCGTGGCCAGGCGAAGGTTCGCGCGATGCTCGAGCGCGAGCGCGTTGTTCACGCTGGCCGCCCACGCCTCGCGCACCGCCTCGGTGAGAAACGCGCGGCCGGAGCGTAGCGTGGCCTCGGCCTGCCCGACCGTCATCTGGATCATCGGCTGCTCGCGCAGCAGGGTCGGCATCGCGCGCGGGGTCTTGGCGCCGGCCAGCTCGCCGAACGTCTCGAGGCACGTGCGCGCCATCCCGAACGCGACCGCGGCGTCGCCCGAGGCGAACAGCAAGGTTCGCGGAATACGGTAGAGCGGCGCGTCCTCGATCAGCGGCGCGGTCTGCGAGAGCACGGTGCGGTCGGTCGGCACGAAGACGTCGTTGACCGCGAAGTGGTGGGTGCCGGTGCCCCGCATCCCGCGGGTGTGCCACGTGTCGAGCAGCTCGGCCTCCGCGACCGGGACGAACATGTAGCGCGCTTCGGGCGCTTCGCCCTCGAGACGGATCTGGCCGTTCTCGATGATCTGGGCGTGCGCGGCGACCCACGATGCGTGCCGGCAGCCGGTGCTGAACCCCTGGCCGCCCGGGGGGCTGGTGACGCGATAGCCGCCCGGCACCACGATCGCCTTGGCGGTCGCCGCCGGGGTGTTTGCCACGACGGCGCGCGGCACGTCGGCCCAGATTGTGCGGGCGACCGCGCGCGGCATGCGCGCGGCGTAGGTGCCGAAGATTGCGCCCTGGTTCAGGCACCAGCCCGTGCTCGCGTCGGCCTTGCCGATCTCCTCGATGACCTGGATGTAAGTCGGCAGGTCGATCTCGCCGCCGCCGATGGCGCGCGGGATTGCCATGTGGAACAGGCCGGCGTCCGCCATGGCCTCGAAGAGCGGGCGCGGCAGCTCCCGCTGCTTCTCGATCTCGTCCGCGGCGGAGCGGATCTGGGGAACGAGCTTGCGGGCGGCGTCGAGCGGCGAGCGGCCGTCGGTTCGCAGGGCTGGAGCTCGCGGGCTACGAGCCGGCCGCGACCAGCGCCGGCTGCTCGATGTCGAGCGTGGTCACGCGGCGAAGCTCGCGGCGATATTTCGTATCGTCGAACGGCCGCGCCCGGTGCATCGTCGCGCGGTTGTCCCAGATCACGAGATCGCCGACGCGCCAGGCGTGGCGATAGACGAATTCCCGTCGGGTCGCGTGTTCCGTCAGGTCGCGCAGGAGGAGCCGTCCCTCGGGGATCGGCCAGTCGATGATGCGCGACTGGTGCGACGCCAGATAGAGCGAGCGCCGGAGCGAGCGCGGAATGGTGCGCACCAGCGGATGGATCGCGCCCTTCAGCTGGTCCTGCTCGCTCTGCGAGAACTCGAATCCCAGGATCTGCCGCGAGTGGGCGATCGAGTGGTGCGTGCGCAGGCCCTCGATCTGCGCCTTGGTCTCCTCCGGGAGCGCGTCGTAGGCGGCGCGCATGTCCGCGAACTCGGTGTCGGCGTCGACCGGCGGCACGACCCGCGCGTGCAGCATCGAGTACCGCCCGGCCGGATCCCGGAACGACGCATCTGTATGCCAGAGCCGATTGCCGAGCCCGTACTGGCGCCGCCGGTCGTCGGCCTGCATGATCTCGCCGTCCTTGTCGAGGTTCGAGATGTCGGCGAGCGCCTCGTTGCCGAACCGATTCTTCGTGATCACCCGGCTGCCGGTGCCCTCGTGCAGCTGGCCGTCGAG
>CAYVHH010000043.1:0-6094 GCA_964450175.1 uncultured bacterium
CGCGCACGAGTCCCCAGCCGCGTCCCGGAAAGATCACCCGCGCGCCGTCGGTGTCGATCGTCTCGTACCGCCGCTTGAGCTCCTGCGTGATTTGCTCGACGACCCGGAACTTCTCGCCGTCGGCGCAGGGCGCCTTGAGCTCGGGCGTCGCGCGGAGGTGCGGAATCGACGCGAAGATGCGCGACAGCGGCTCCGGCACGCGCGCCGCCAGCTCGATGATCTTGCACGAGGCCAGGATGCCGTCGTCGACGCCATAGTAGTTCTCGGCGAAGAACATGTGGCCGCTCACCTCGCCGCCGAGCAGGATGTGATCGTCGCGCATCTTGCGCTTCAGGTGCGAGTGGCCCGTCTTCCACATGATCGGCACGCCGCCGTGCTGGCGGATGTCGTCGACGAGCGCCTGCGAGGACTTCACGTCGAAGACGATCTTGGCGCCGGGATGACGCGTGAGCAGATCGCGGGCGAGCAGGATGAGGATCAGGTCGGCCTCGTGGCGCTGGCCGCGCTCGTCGATGACCCCGACGCGATCGGCGTCGCCGTCGTAGGCGATCCCCAGATCGGCGCCGATCTCGACGACCTTGGCCTTGAGATCCTCGACGTTGCGCTCGTCCTCGGGGTCGGGCAGGTGATTCGGGAAGCTCCCGTCCGACTCGCAGTAGAGCTCGGTGACCTCGCAGCCGATCCGGCGCAGGAGCTCGGGCCCGTAGAGCCCGGCCACGCCGTTGCCCGCGTCGACCACGACCTTCAGCCGTCGCCCGGGCCGCACGATCCGCGAGATCGTGTCGAAGTAGTCCTCGCGGGGACTCCGCGCACTCAGGCCGCCGGTTCCCGTCTCGTAGTCGCCGCGCTCGATCGTGGTCCGCAGGCCCTGGATCTCGTCCTCGGAGAGCGGCGCCGCGCCGGGGTGGACCATCTTCACGCCGTTGTACTCGATCGGATTGTGGCTGCCGGTGATGTTGGCGCCGCCGTCCAGCTTCCAGTGCGCCGTCGCGAAATAGAGGATCGGCGTGGTGGAGGCGCCGATGTCGACCACGTCGACGCCGGCCGCGCGCGCCCCCTCGACGAAGCCGAGCGCGAGATCGTTCGACGACAGGCGATTGTCCCGACCGACCGCGATGCGGCGGCCGCCGTTGCGACGGATCAGCGTCGCGTAGGCGCGTCCGACCTGGCGGAAGACGTCGGGATTGATATCGCTGCCGACGAGTCCGCGCACGTCGTAGGCGCGGAACACGTGCGGGTTCAACATTGTGCGGTCCTCTCGGCTACGTTATTGTGACGGCGCGGCGCGCCGCCGAGATGGCAGCGTATCATCGGCGGCGACTCTCGAAAAGGTTTCCAGGAGATGCCATGGCGCTGATGGACGATGCCGGATTGAAAGCCCTCACCAAGAAGACGAGCCAGAAGCTCTTCAGCACCTTGAAGGGCGGCTCCGGATTCGAGACGTGGAAGCGGTTCGACAAGGGCCTCGCGCGCGAGCTGTCGCTGTTCTTCACCGGTGTGCTCTACAGCCGGGAGGTCCTCTCCCAGAAGCAGCGCGAGCTCTGCGCGGTCGGCGCGCTCACCGCGCTCCATCGACCCAACGAGGTGCGCGCGCACATCCACGCGGCGCTCAACGTCGGCGCCACCCGGCAGGAAGTGGCGGAGGTGATCTTCCAGATGGTCACCTACGGCGGCATGCCGGTCGTGGTCGACGCCCTCGAGGTCTACGGGCAGGTGCTGGCCGAGCGCGGCGAGCCCTTCCCGGGAGAAGAGCCGGCGCGGTGAGCGACGCGGCGCTGGCGGCCGCCGTCGACGCCGCCCGGGCGGCCGGGCGCGTCGCGCTGAAGTACTATCACGGCGGCTTCGAGATCGTCCTGAAGCCGGATGCGACGCCCGTGACGCAGGCCGACCGGGAAGCCGAGCGGACCATCGTCGAGATCCTCGGCCGCGCGTTCCCGGAACACGGGTTCCTCGGCGAGGAATTCGGAGGCTCGGGCACGCGCGACACGCGGTGGATCATCGATCCCATCGACGGCACGAAGAACTTCGTCCGCCACATCCCGATCTGGGCGACGTTGATCGCGCTGGAGGAGCACGGCGAGATCACGGTCGGGGTCATCCACAATCCGGTGACCGGCGAGCTCTACACCGCGCGCCGGGGCGGCGGCGCGTTCCTGAACGGCGAGCGCATTCGCATCTCGGCCGAAGGCGTCATGAGCCAGGCCTATCTCCTGCACGCCGGGCTGCGCGGAGCTCGGACGACGCGCTACTGGGACGGGTTCATGCGGCTCGTGGACGCGACCGATCGGCAGCGCGGCTTCGGCGACTACATCGGCTACTGCCTGATCGCCGAGGGCAAGGCCGAGGTTTACGCCGAGATCTACCCGGAGGGCTCCGGGCTCAAGCCGTGGGATCTGGCGCCGTGCAAGCTCCTCGTCGAGGAGGCGGGCGGCCGGTTCACCGATCTCGACGGCCGTCCGACGATCTACTCGAGCTCCGCGCTGGCCACCAACGGACGCCTCCATGATGCCGCGGTGGCGCTGCTCCGCCCCTGACACTCGCGATTCATCCCGGCGCGCTGGGCGACGTGCTCCTGGCGATCCCGGCGCTCCGCGTCCTGAGGCGGTCGCGACCGGACCACGCGCTCGTCGTCGCGGCCCAGCCGCGGATCGGCCGGCTCCTCGAGATCCTGGGGGTCGCGGATCGCTCGGTCGACTTCGAGGCGCTCGGGCTCGACGCGCTCTTCCAGGACGATGCGGACGAGCGGGACGGGGAGTGGCCGGCGCGCTGCGCGGACGATCTACGCCGGGCCACGCGCGTGGTCGCGTGGGTCGGCTCGCGCGAGCCGCGATTCGTGAAGCGACTCATCGGGCTGGCTCCCGGCGCGATCGTGGCGTCGTCGGTGAGCGCCGGACGCCCGGTCTGGGAGCACCTCGTGGAGAGCACGGGCGAGCCCGGCGGGGGTCGGGCGATTCGCGCGGCGGTTCGCGTGCCAGTGGCGCTCGTCGACGAGGCGCGCCGCGAGCTGCGCCGTCAGGGCTGGAACGGACGCAATCGGCTCCTGTTCGTGCATCCAGGGGCAGGTGGGCGAGGCAAACGCTGGGGAGCGACGGGCTTTGCCGCCGTGCTCGAGCGCGTCGCCCTGCTGCCGGGTCTCGCGCTGGTCGTCCATCGAGGTCCCGCGGATGCCGAGGCCGTGGCGGCACTCCCGGCGCGTCTGACCGCCCGCGCGATCACACTCCGGGAGCCGCCGCTTCCGCTCCTGGCCGGGATGCTGGCCCACGCGACGGCCTATCTCGGCAACGATTCCGGCATCAGCCACCTGGCCGCGGCGGTCGGTGCTCCTTCGATCGTGCTCTTCGGCGCCGACCAGCTGAGCTGGCGGTCGTGGGCCGAGCACGTCGAGCCGCTGGTCGTCTCGCTGACGGCGCCGGACCAGGCCGACACCGAACGAGTCATGACGAAGCTCAGGAGCTTGCTCGGGTGAGGCCCCGGGAATGAGCGTCAAGCGCTCGCCGACCGGCACGATCCTGGCGGCGAGTGTCCTCATCGCCGCCGGCTTCGCCGTGGCGGTCGTCGAGATGCTACGGCTCCCGAAGGGAACGATCTGGATCGTCGTGGCCGCCGCGGTGGCGGTCCTCGCGATCATCCGCGCCGCGACGCGCTGAGCGTCGGCTCCTAGAAGAACTCGCTCGGCGGATCCGGCTCCGCGTTGCCTCGATCGTCCGGGGACGGATCGGGCTCCGCGCCATCCGTCAGCTGAAAGCGAGCGAGCGTCTCCTCTTCGAGATTGGGCTCTCCCTTGATGGCCAGGTCGAACCAGAGGTCCATGTGCTGCATTTCAATTTGCCTCCGGGCGCCTTGCACCCTCGTCGGTCGTCTACGTCTGTGGGGCACCGAAGCAGGAGTTGTGCCCATCTTCGAGTCTCGAAGAATCAGTGACTTGGAGTTCTGGGCGAGCGATACGGGCAGGGCACAATTCCGGAAGCTCTCGGGAAAGATGCCCGATGAGCCCGGGAGATCTTGGAGCTCAGCGCGGGCGCGTGAGGTCGTCGAACGGCCCGGAGATGCGGAGCACCTCGTTCACGGGCCACGTCCCCCCCTTGATCGCGATGACGAAGAGATCGCCGGCCACGCCGGCGCGGCGTGTCTCCGGAGTGGCCGGCGCGAAGACCAGGCCCCGCGGCACATCTCCGTCGGTGAAGCTGGCGAACTCGATCCGCTTGCCGTCGGGCGCGACGATGAAAATTTGCTTCTCATTGCGATCGGCGACGAAGAGGCTGCCGCCTGGCCCGACCCCGAACGCCAGGACCACCGGACCGCGGTAGACGACCTCGGAGGCGCGCCGGGGCGAGACGCGCACGATCTCGCCGGGTCCCTGCTGGTACGGCGCCTCGGCACCGCCGTCGCTGCCGATCCACAGGTGATCTTGCTCGTCGATCGCGAGCAGCCGCGGCCGAGCGATCGAGACGAAGCCCGGATCGAGCACGCGGCCCTCGGGGTCGAGGCGGACGATGACGTTCTCGGCCCGATCGGCGACGTAGAGGTTTCCGGCCGAGTCGACGGCGGTGGCTTCCGGCTGTCGCAAGAGCGGTCGGGTTCCGCGCTCGGGCGTGCCGCCGGCGAAGAGCTCGGCTCGCCCGTCGACCACGCGATAGAGCGCGCCGACCTTCCTCTCGCGGTCGAAGGTCGTCACGAACAGCTCGCGCCCGCTGCGCATCGCGCCCACCTGCGCGTTGAGCAGCGGCGGGCCGTAGAAATAGCGCGCCTCGACGTCGGGACTCAGCCGCGCACCGCCGGCGGGAATCCTGTATATGGGCCAGAGCTCGTAGTTTTGGCCGACGACGTAGCGTCGTCCCGTGCGCGCCAGATAGAGCGCTCCGGCGTGGTCGAAGGCCAGCGTGGAGGTGGCCGGGATACCGCGGATGCCGCGGGTGGCGTCGGTGTCGAACCCTTCGCCGGTCACGTAGACCTGGGCCGTGAAGCCGGGCGGCAACCGCATCTCGGCCGCCGCCGGCAACGGAATGAGCACCAGCACCAGGGCGAGGAGTCGAGCGATCATCATCGCGACGGCCGCTTCCAGATGTCGCGGTCGTGCATCAGCCGGATCTGCCGCCGGATGACCTTCTCGCGATACTCGGCGTGCTTCATGGGCGCGCGTTTGAGATAGAGGTTCTTCGGGTAGATCGGCCGCTCGTACAGAATCTGGTAGAGCTCGGTCCTCAAGTCCTTCATCCAGTTGTCCCACTGCGCCCGGGCCCGGTGGTCGCGCAGCGCCTCGATGTCGATGACGCCCCCGACGTAGGTCGAGCCGGCGCCGTAGTCCTGCCGGCCGACGATGCGGCCCTTGTAGTCGATGATAAAGGACCGGCCGCCGAACGTGTCGATCGGTGTCGATTCCTCCGGGAACAAGTAGTACGTGCCCATGTTCGGCGCGACGATGTACATGTTGTTGTCGAGGGCCCGGGCGCGGCTCTGGATCTCGAAGATCTCGTTGCCGGTCGCCGGGTGAGGATACGACGCGCGATAGACGACCTCGGCGCCGTTGAGCGCGAGCGCCCGCGCGTTCTCCGGATACGAGCCCTCGTTCGCCATCATGATGCCCATGCGCCCGATCTCGGTGTCGACGACGGGCCAGAACGCCTCGAGCGTCTTGCCGTACTTTTCGACCCACCAGTCGTAGACGTCGTGGGGACAGACGGAGTGCTCCACCGGGAACAGCGGTGAGACTTTGTAGTGCTTCAGGATCACCCGGCCCCGCGGGTTGATAATGAACCCGACGTTGAAGTACCGGTCCTTGAGGTCGGGATGCCGCGCCTTGGCCTGGGCCATGACGAACGCGTTGTACTCCTTCGCGATCTTGCCGAGGGCCTCGGTCTCCTCGCCGGGGATGTCGATCGCGCACTCGCGCGCGAACGTCACGTGATCGAGGTCGAGCACCTCGTCGTTGAACGCCTGCAGGGCGCCCTCGGGAAAGGCGATCAAGCGGACCGGAATGTCGAGGCTCGAGAGCCACGACGCCGCCTTCACCAGGTGGGAGAGGTGCTCGAGGTTGATCGTGATGTCCCCGCGCTTGCGGATGCCGCGGACGGTGGGGATCAGGCCGACGGCCGTG
>CAYVHH010000044.1:0-4777 GCA_964450175.1 uncultured bacterium
GTTCCTCTCTCGATCGCCCGCCGGATCATATCGGTCCCGCACAGGATGTCGATCGGCATGCGCCGCTTCTCGAACTCGTAGGGCGGCCGGCGCCACTCGAATCCGCGCGGAGCCAAACGGCGCGCCACCGCGATCTCGGCCAGCCCGGTGAGGAACGGCTTGAATCGCGCGGCGTCTGTCACGTGGATCTGCACGCCGTCGCAGAGCCGTCCCGCCCATTTATGAAACGTCGGCTGGAAACGCGCAGGCCGGAAGCGCACGCCGGGTAACCGCTCGCGCTCGAGCGCGGCCGCGTACCGGTGCGCATCCAGGTACGGCGCGCCGACCCACTCGAACGGCCGCGTCGTCCCGCGACCCTCCGACAAGTTGGTGCCCTCGATCAGACAGCCGCCGGGATAGACGCGCGCGGTGTCGAGGGTCGGCATGTTGGGGGAGGGCGGCACCCACGGCAGGCCCGTGTCCTCCCACAGCATTCGGCGTCGCCATCCACGCATCGGAACGACGGTGAGGCGACAGCCGATATCATGCCGCTCATTGAGGTAGCCCGCGATCTCCCCGATCGTCAGGCCATGACGGATGGCCAGCGGGTAGAGGCCGACGAACGACGCGAAGGCCGGATCCGCCACGTTGCCCTCGACGATCGCGCCGCCGAGCGGATTCGGCCGGTCGAGCACGACGACGTGGACGCCGCGCTGCGCGCACGCGCGCATGACGAGCGCCATGGTCCAGATGAACGTGTAGTAGCGGGAGCCGACGTCCTGAAGATCGACGACGACCGTGTCGATGCCGCGCAGCATCGCGGCGGTCGGCTCGCGGCGCGCGCCGTACAGGCTCCACACGGGTAGACGTGTCACCGGGTCCCGGGTGCCGTCGATCCAGATGTGGTCTTGCGGCGCGCCCCACAGTCCGTGCTCCGGCGCCAGGAGCGTGCGGACCTTGACCGCAGGCAACTCGCGCAGGAGCGCCACCGCGTGCTCGTAGCGCGAATCGATCGACGCCTGGTGCGTGACCAGTGCGACGCGCTGCCCTCGCAGGAGGCCTCGCCGCCGGCGGACGAGTACCTCGAGACCGGATTCGACGGGCGGCACGCTTCGATAGTAGTAGCATGCGGGCGGAATGGCCTCGCGAATCCGCTACGCAGGCCTCGCGACCGAGCGCGCGAACCCGAGGAGCCGCGCGCTCGATCTCCTGCGTCCGCGCCAGATCGCCGCACTGATGAATCGCGAGGACCGCCGCGCGGTGCTCGCGGTCGCTCGCGTTCGGTTGGACATCGCGACGGCGGTGGGCATGATCGTCGCCGCGCTCGCGCGCGGCGGGCGCCTCATCTTCGTCGGCGCCGGAACGAGCGGCCGTCTGGGTGTCATCGAGGCGGCGGAATGCCCGCCGACGTTCGGAACGTCGCCTCGGCAGGTGCAGGCGATCATGGCGGGCGGCCGCGGCGCTGTCTTCCGCTCGCGCGAAGGTGCGGAGGACGACGAGGTCGCGGCGAGGCGCGCGGTGCGCGCGCGCGTACGAACGGGCGACGTCGTCGTCGGCATTTCGGCCAGTGGAGTGACCCCGTTCGTGCGCGCCGCGCTCGCGGCGGCGCGTCGGCGAGGCGCCCGGACCGTTCTGATCACCTGCAACGCGACGGGGCTCGGGAGGACGTTCGCCGACATTCGGATCGTTGCCGCGACAGGCCCCGAGGTGCTCGCCGGATCGACTCGGCTCAAAGCCGGCACGGCCACGAAGCTCGTCTTGAACACCTTGACCACCGCGGCGATGACCGGGCTCGGCCGAGTCTATGGAAATCGTATGGTCGATCTGCAGCCGCGGTCGGCCAAGCTCCGGGAGCGCGCGCTGAGGCTGATCGCCGAGGTTGCCGGCGTGTCTCGCGAGAGGGCGCTGCGGGCGTTCGAGGCGTCGGGGGGTCGGGTGAAGGTGGCGATCGTGGTCGCGCGGAACGGGTGGGATGCGGCCGAGGCGTCCCGCGCGCTCGGGGCCGCGCGGGGGTCGTTACGAGTCGTGCTTCAGAAGTTCCGGCGGAAGTAGCGCGCGCGTACCCGAACCGGCTCGAACTTGAGGGCGAACAGCACCCAGCCGAACGGGAGGACGATCGCCGCGACGGTGAGCCAGAACTTGCTGCTCTTCCAGAATTCGCTTGCCTTGAGCCGCGTCCACGCTGTCTTCATGGCCATCGTTTAAGCACGGACGATGCCATGACTTTGCGCATCGTAAATATTTGAAACGACATACGTATACAGCCTTCACACAACGACACCTCGGCCCCGACCGGTAAGCTTTGTACCGGGTTGCCGGTGCGTTCTTTCCGGGCTCGAGACGCTAGCTGTGGGACGGACCTGCGGTGTCCTCGAATCTGACGGGCGTCCGGCCTTTCAGGTAGTCGAAATCGACCCCTTCGTTGGCCTGAAGCACGTGGTCGAGGAAGAGCTTGCCGTAGCCACGCGTGAAGTGCGGCGCCCTGGGCTTCCAGGCCGCTCGCCGGCGGGCCAGCTCGTCGTCGCTGACCCTGAGGGTCAGGCGGCGCCGCGGCACGTCGAGCTCGATCTCGTCGCCGTCGTGCACGAGCGCTAGCGGCCCGCCGATCGCGGACTCCGGAGCCACGTGGAGCACCACGGTGCCGTAGGACGTCCCGCTCATCCGGGCGTCGGAGATGCGCACCATGTCCTTCACGCCTCGCTTGAGCAGACGCGCCGGAATCGGCGCCGCGCCCCACTCCGGCATCCCCGGCGCCCCGCGCGGGCCGACCTGCTTGAGCACCAGCACCGAGTTCTCGTCGATCGCAACGCGCTCGTCGTCGATGCGCGTGTGGAGGTCCGCGTGGTCCTCGAACACGACCGCGCGGCCGCGATGCGTCAAGAGATGCGGTGAGGCCGCCGACTGCTTGAGCACGGCGCCGTCGGGGCAGAGGTTGCCGAACAGGATCACGGTACCGCCTTCTCCGGACAGGGGCATCGCGAGCGGACGAATGACGTCCTCGTTGTAGCACTTCGCGTCCTTCACGTTGTCGGCGATCGAGTGGCCGTTCACGGTCAGCGCGCCTCCGTGCAGCACCGGCAGGAGCTGCTTGAGCACGGCCGGCAGACCGCCCGCGTAGAAAAAGTCCTCCATCAAGTACTTTCCGGACGGCCGCAGGTTGACCAGGAAGGGCGTCGTCCTCGACAGCTCGTCGAACCGCTTGAGCGGCAGCGGCACGCCGACGCGCCCGGCGATCGCGACCAGGTGGATGATCGCGTTGGTCGAGCCGCCGATCGCCATGTCGGCGCGGATCGCGTTGTCGAACGCCTGAGCGGTGAGGATCTGCGAGGGCTTGGGCCCGCCGGCGAGCGCCATCTCGACCGCGCGCCGCCCGGCCATCTCGGCCATCGCGAGCCGCCGCGAGTCCGAGGCCGGGATCGCCGCGTTGCCGGGCAAGGTCATGCCCAGCGCCTCGACGACCGAGGCCATCGTCGAGGCGGTGCCCATGACCATGCAGTGGCCACTCGAGCGCGACATGCACGACTCGGCCTCGCAGAGCTCCTCGTCGGTCAGACGCCCCGCGCGCCGCTCGGCCCACAGACGCCAGGCGTCGGTGCCCGAGCCGAGCTCCTCCGCGCGCCACTTGCCGCTGAGCATCGGCCCGCCGGTGACCATGACGGCGGGGATGTCCGCGGACGCGGCGCCCATCAACATCGCCGGCGTCGTTTTGTCGCAGCCCGACAGCAGCACCGCGGCGTCGAGCGGGTAGGCGCGCAGACATTCCTCGACGTCCATCGCCATCAGGTTTCTGAAGAGCATCGTCGTGGGCTTCATCAAGACTTCGCCCAGCGAGATGGTCGGGAACTCGACCGGGAAGCCGCCCGCGCTCCACACGCCGCGCTTCACGGCGTCGGCGACCTGCCGAAGATGCGCGTTGCAGTTCGTGAGCTCGGACCACGAGTTGGCGATGCCCACGACCGGACGGCCGTCGAAGACGGCGTCGCTGAATCCTTCGGCCTTGAGCCACGAGCGATGGACGAAGCCGTCGAGGTCGTTACGCCCGAACCAGTTGCGGCTTCTGAGCTGGTGTGCTGTCATGTGTCCCTCCGGGGCACTGATTATAGATCGAGGGGGTCTCCATGCGGCTCGCCGGCAAGGTCGCGATCGTGACAGGAGGAGGCAGCGGGATCGGCCGCGGCATCGTGCTGGCGCTGGCGCGTGAGGGCGCCGACATCGCCATTCCCGACATCCAGGTGCTGAACGCGGAGAAGGTCGCGGGCGAGGTCAAGGGGCTGGGCCGGAAGGTGGTCGCCATGAAGACCGACGTCACCAGCGCCGCCGACGTGAAGACGATGGTCGATCGCACGCGCGAGTCGTTCGGCAAGATCGACATTCTCGTCAACAACGCGGGTGCCGCGGGGCCTCCCGGAATGCCGTTCACGAACAACACGGAAGAAGACTGGGACCGGACCTTCGCCGTCAACACGAAGTCGGTCTTCCTCACGTGCAAGGCCATCACGCCGCATTTCATCGAGCGGAAGGCGGGGCGCATCGTGAACATCGCCTCGATCGCCGGCCCCATCTCGGCGCCGACGATGCCGCCCTACAGCGTCGCCTAGATGGGTGTGATCACGCTCACGCGCATCATCGCCAAGGAGCTCGCGCCGCACGGCGTGACCGTGAACGCGATCTGCCCGGGCGTGCTCTGGACCGACTTCTGGCAGAAGCTCGCCGCCCACCTCGCGGAGACCAATCCCGTCTTCAAGGGCATGACGGCACGCCAGGTGTTCGACAAGCGCGTGGCCGATATCACGCCGAT
>CAYVHH010000045.1:0-8178 GCA_964450175.1 uncultured bacterium
GTGCTCATCCAGGGGGAGACCGGCACTGGAAAGGAGCTCATCGCGCGGGCGATCCACGCGGCGAGCCCGCGGGCGCAGCGTCCGTTCGTGCCGGTCGACTGCGGGGCCCTGGCCGAGGGCGTGCTCGAATCCGAGCTCTTCGGCCATGTGAAGGGCGCGTTCACCGGCGCCGTGATCGACAAGCGCGGTCTGTTCGAGGCGGCGCACGACGGCACGTGCTTCCTCGACGAGGTCGGCGAGATCAGCCCGTGCGTCCAGGCCAAGCTGCTCCGGGTGCTCCAGGAGCACGAAGTCAAGCGGGTCGGCGGCACCGGCAGCTTCGGCGTGGACGTCCGCGTCATCGCGGCGACCAACCGGGATCTGGGCTCGCTGATCACCGGGGGACGATTCCGCGAGGATCTCTTCTATCGCCTGAGCGTGGTGACGCTCCGCGTCCCGCCGCTGCGCGAGCGGCGCGAGGACATCCCGGTTCTCGCCTCCCACTTCCTGCGCCTGTACGCCGCCGCCAGCGCCCGTCCCGTGACCGGCATCGCCCCCGAGGCGATATCGATGCTGGTCGGGTACGAGTGGCCCGGCAACATCCGCGAGCTGGAGCACGCCATCGAGCGCGCCGTCGCCTTGACGACGCATTCGATCGTCCAGCCCGAGGATCTCCCGCCGAGGTGCGTCGAGGCGCTGGCGCCGCCCGATCCGTCCGGATCGGCGCTGAGCCTGCGCGGCGTCGTGACGCGTCACGTCCGCCGGGTGCTGCGCGAGGCGCGCTGGAACAAGAAGCTGGCGGCGCAGCTCCTCGGCATTCACCGCCGCACCCTCTATCGCCTGACGAAGCGATACGGGATCAGCTTGAGTGAGCGCGGGCCCGACGGGACCCAATGATGGTGAGATAATCCGTGGCCGCAGCCGACTTTGGATCGAGGAGCGCGCGCATGAAAGCCTACTGGATCAACCCTGGTCCCGCCGGAACCGGTGTCGAGCTACGCGAGACGGCCACGCCCGAGCCCAAGGCCGGCGAGATTCTCGTGCGGGTGCGCGCCGCCTCGCTGAACCGCGGCGAGCTGCTGGGCGGCGTGTACGGCGGTGCGCCGAAGCCCGGCGGCGGCGAGTGCGCGGGCGAGGTGGTCAAGGTCGGTGAGGGCGTCACCGGCGTCGCGATCGGTGCGCGCATGATGGGGCGCTGTAGCGGCGGCTTCGCCGAGCTCGCGGTGATGGACGCGCGCGAAGCCCTGCGAGTGCCGGAGCGGCTCACGTGGGAAGAAGCGGCGGCCGCCCCGCTCACGTTCATCGTCGTCTACGACATGCTGATCGCGCAGGGCCGCCTGGCGGCCGGGCAATGGCTGCTCGTCACCGCGGTCTCGTCCGGAGTCGGCGTGGCGGCGCTGCAGACGGCCAAGGCGCTGGGGGCGCGCGTCATCGGCACGTCCGGCTCAGCCGAGAAGCTGGCGCGGCTCGAGAAGCTCGGGCTCGACGTCGGACTTTGCACGCGCGCCGGCGATTTCCACGACGCGGTCGTGAAGGCCACCGACGGCAAGGGCGCGAACCTCGTGGTCAACAACGTCGGGGGCTCGGTCTTCGGCGAATGCATGAAGTCGCTGGCGTTCGAGGGGCGACTGGCGACGGTGGGCCATCTGGACCGCGTCCTGTCCGCCACACTGGATATCGAGCTGCTTCACCGAAAGCGCCTCACGGTGTTCGGCGTCAGCAACCGCCTGCGGACGGCGGCGCAGCGCGCCGAGACCGTGCGCGCGTTCGCGCGCGACGTGCTGCCCTACTTCGCCGACGGGCGGCTGCGCCCGCTCGTCGACCGGATCTTCGGCTTCGACGAGCTGCCGGCCGCCGTCCAGTTCATGGAGTCGGACGCGCAGGTCGGCAAGATCGTGGTGCGCGTCTGATCCGCGGAGCGCTCGAGTCTCGCGGCCGGTCTCACGCGTAGCCGGGCGGCGGCACGAAGGCCTGGAACTCGCGCTCGAGCAGCCGCGCGAAGGCCAGGCACGTCAGATCGCCGTACTGCGGGCCGACGATCTGCACGCCGACCGGCAGCCCGCCGGGGGTGAACCCGCACGGCGCGGCGGTCGACGGCAGGAAGAACGCGCCGCTGTAGCCGGCCCAGAACAGGTGGTCGGTGACGGGGACGCGCGTGCCGTTGACGACCAGGGTGCGCTCGTGACGCTCGCCCGTGTGATCGTGAGGGAAGGCTGCGGTGCCGGCGACGGGGCAGAGGAGCAGGTCGTACGTCGTGAAGAACTCCGCCCACGCGCGCCGCATGCGATGGCGCGTCTCGTTCGCCGCGAGCCAGTCGCGGTGTGACAGGACCGCCGCGCGCATCGCCCGCGCATAGTAGCTCTGGTCGCCGACGGCGAGCCCGCGGGCGATCGCCCTGTTCTGCTCGAAATCGGCGTCGCTCTGACGATCCGAGGTCGCGGCCCGCAGCAGTCGCGTGTAGACGCTGAAGGCCTCGCCGGTGTCGATCGCGGGGCGCGCGCGCGCGTCGACCCTTACCTTCTGGCGGCCCAGGAAGTCACCCAGCGCCTGCAGGCGGTCTTGCACCTCGCGGTCCACCGCCACACCCGGCGCGTCGAGCATCAGGGCCACCTTGAAGTCGAGCAGCCGCTTCTGCCGGGGCGGCGCGAGTCGGAGCTGCCAGCCCGCGGCCTCGATCTCGTCGGGGCCGGCCATGATCGAGAGCGCGAGGGCGAGATCGTCCGTGCTCCGCGCCAGCGGGCCGACGACGTCGATGTCGACGGCCGCCGTCTGCCAGGGCAGCGCCTGACCGGTGCGCGGCACGATGCCCCAGCTCGGCTTGTGGCCGTAGACGCCGCAGAAGTGCGCCGGGTTGCGGATCGACGAGCCGATGTCGCTGCCGGCCTCGAGGCCGGTGAGCCCGGCCGCGAGGGCCGCCGCGGAGCCGCCCGACGAGCCGCCGGGGGCGCGGGCGACGTCCCACGGATTGTTCGTCGTCCCGTAGATCGCGTTGTAGCTCTGCCAGTCGGCGAGAAACAGCGGCACGTTCGTCTTGCCGAACAGCACGACGCCGGCCCCGAGCAGCCGGTCGACGGCGACCGCATTCTTCGTCGCGACGTTCTTGGCGTACGCGGGCACGCCCCACGTCGTGGGCAGGCCCGCGACGTCGTACGACTCCTTGATCGTCATCGGCACGCCGTGCAGTGGTCCCCACACCTGACGCCGTGCCAGCGCCCGATCGGCTGCGCGCGCGCGGGTGCGGGCGCGCTCGAAGTCGCGAACGACCACCGCATTCAGGGTGCCGTCGTACTTGTCGATTCGGGCTAGATAGAGGTCCAGCAGCTCGAGGCAGCCGATCTTCTTCTTCCGGACGTCGGCGGCGAGCTGCTTGGCGGAGCGAAAGGGGATATCGAGCATGGCCGGCCTCCGCGAAGTATACTGCGCTTCCCATGCATAGATCGGAGCGCCCGTGACCGAGTCGATCCGGCCTCACCCTGTCCTGGAGGAGTACTATCCGGTCCAGGCCGACCGCCAGTCGTTCGTCGACGAGCTCTTCAACGGCTCCGCCCGCTATTACAACCACATCGGGCGCATGCTGGACTGGGGCTCTGGACCCATGTATCGCCGCCAGGCTCTCCAGCGGGCGGGTCTCAAGAAGGGAATGCGGCTCCTCGACGTCGCGACCGGGACCGGCCTGGTGGCGCTCGGGGGGGCCGAGGTCGTCGGCGATCCCCGGCGGGTCGTCGGTATCGACCCGAACAGCGGGATGCTGCGCGAGGCGCGGATGGCGCTCGCCAGCCCTCTGGTTCGGGGCCGAGCCGAGATTCTGCCGTTCCGGGCCGACACCTTCGACATGCTCAGCATGGGTTTCGCCTTGCGCCACGTCGAAGATCTCGAGATCGCCTTCAGCGAGTACCGGCGCGTGCTCAAGCCGGGCGGGCGCGTGCTCCTGCTCGAGGTGTCGCGCCCGCGGTCGCGGATCATGCGGTGGGCGATCCGGAACCACTTCCAGCGCGTCCTGCCGTGGCTGGCGCGCATCACGACCGGGAGCGAGCCGGCGCAGCTCCTGATGAAATTCTACTGGGACACGATCGACCATTGCGTCCCGCCGGACACGATCCTCGACGTGCTGCGGCGAAACGGCTTCGTCGACCTGAAGCGGCGAGTCTACTGCGGCTTTCTCAGCGAGTACGTCGCCGTCAAGTCCCGCGGATCGGCGCCGTCACCGGCCTGAGGCTCGACCCCGTCAGCGGATGGCGAGATCCGCGGGGTCGACGCCGCGCAATCCGTAGCGGCCCAGAAAGCGCAGGAGACCCCGGCTGTAGCGCGACGTCGTCGCGGCGCCGCTGGCCAGGAGCCCGACGTGCTTGGCGATGTGCGTCTGCATCGCGCGCTTGACCGCTCCCGGATGCTCCGGCATCCACGACTTTCCGGCCTGGATCAGCGCCGCCAGCCGACCGTCGTAGAGGTAGGCGACCAGCTCGAGCCACGCCGTCAGCATCTCGCTCTGACTGGCCGCGTAGGAGGTCAGCACGGAGTCGAGCTCGGCGGGCGAGGGGATCGCGCGCCGCCGCAGCCAGGGCGCGAGCGCGTCAGCGATTTGCTCGGACGAGCGGAGCGCCAGGAACACCCCCGGCGACAGCATGGGATCGACGAAGCCGAACGAGTCGCCCACCATCACCCAGCCCCGTCCGTAGCCGCGCTCGGAGATCAGCTGGTAGTTGGCGTAGGTCGCCACGTCCGTGACCCGCTGCCCGGTGCCGGCGATGAACGTGAGCCCCGGATCGATCGCGATGGCGCGCTCGAGCCGCTCCGTCGGGGTGCGCCCCAGGCGTGCCGCCTCGTCCTGGCCGAGCACGATGCCGATCGAGAGCCGCTCCTGGAGCGGGATGCACCAGCTCCAGCCCGCCTCGCCCCGCGCGATCCGGACCTGGCCCGGCACGTCGTCCCAGCGGCATCCCTCGAAGTGAGCGAAGTGCGCGACGTCCTTGCGGGGCCCGAGGCGCGCGGGAATGCCGAGCGCGCGCGCCGCGAGTCGAGCGCGTCCGCTCGCGTCGACGATCAGGTCGGGCTGCTGTCCGGCGAGCGCCGGCGCCGACGCGAGCGTCTCGGAGCTCAGCTCGAGCTCCGTGCGCGTCTCGGCCGACGTGCTCGGTACGAGCTGAGCGCGCCCGGTCACGTAGTCGACGCCCGACGCGATCGCCTTGGCGAGCAGCGCCTCGTCGAACTGGGGCCGCGGCACGTTGTAAGCGTACGGAAAGACGGCGGGCGCGAAGCGATTGAAGGTGACGCTCACGCGATCGGTCCGAGACCAGATGAACGAGACGCCGGGCTTGACGCGGCTGAAGCTCGCCGTCTCCTTTTCCAGATCGAGCCGCTGGAGAATCGGGATCACCGCGGGAACCAGCGACTCGCCGACGAGCAGCTCGGGGCGGCGCCCGTCGTCGAAGAGCGTCACGGCGGCGCCCTCGCGCACCAGCAAGATCGCCAGCGCGGAGCCGGAAGGGCCGGCGCCGACGACGGCGACTCGCAGCCGCCGCGGCCCGCTGTCATCGCTCACGGTGCGACCATCCATCCCATCGCCTCACGAATGACCTCGAGAATCCTGTCGGCCTCGGCCTCGGACACGACGCCCTCGATCCACGACACGACGAGGTTGTTCCGGCCCTCGCACCGGTTGAAGAATACTCCGATCCCCGGCCGGGGAGGAACCACCGGGACGTGGTACGCGTTGACGACCTTGCGTCCGAAGCACTCGGCGAGCGCGGCCGGCCAGTCGGCGAGGTCGGCGCAGTTGAACGAGAAGAGCTCTCCGTCCGCCGTCCACGGGAGCACCCGCAGCATCCGTGACAGCGGCTGGTACTGCAGGAACTCCAGCGCGACCTGGTTGGCCTCGATCTGCCCGTCGCGGACCGCCTCGGCCATCTGACGGCGAAGTGCCCGCGCCAGCGCCGGAACGTCTGCGGTCTCGGCGGGCTGGAACCGGGCGAAGTGGAACGCGAGGTGGTTCCCGAAGGTCGCGCCCAGCTCGCCCTTGGGGCGCACGTCGACCGAGATCGGCAGCAGGCACGGTACCTCGGCGGTCCCTCGCCGGCGCGCGAGCTCCGTCATCGCCTTGCCGACCACCGCCACGCGCCAACAGATCTCCCGCGTCGCGCGCTGCTCGCTCGAGTCCGGAGCGACGAAGCTCTGTCGACGGAAGCACGCCCGGCCCGGCGGCAGCGGCCGCCCCCCGGGAGAGACCGGCGGCACCGGGGCGAGCGTCCGCAGATATTTCAGGCTGCCGCCGGCGATGCGGCCGCGCGCCACGAGCGAGCGGCGGTCTCGCTCGGACACGAACGCGGGCGGCGTGTCCCCCCAGGGCGCCGCGCCGTCGTGCCGGTCGAGCTCGTTGAGGTGCGTCAGGAGAATCTCTCCCCCGCGAGCGTCCATGAGGGGATGAAACCACGTCAGGACGAGCGTGCTCGACGGCGTGGGCCGCGCGGACTCGTCGTCGATGATCCGCATACGCAGCGGCGCCTCGCGTCGCGGCTCGATGGCGCGATTGAGCTCGGCCGTCAGCTCGCGCTGGAGCTCTGCGCGTTCGGTGATGGTCACGCGACGCAGCGACGGACGCTCGAGCGTCTCGCGCGCCCCGGCCACCCACTGCAGCTTGCCCCAGGGAAAGGGACGTGTGAGGCGCGCCGAGGGCCAGGGACACACGTCGAGAAATCGGTCCCAGGCGCGGGTGACGCGGCTCGCGTCGATCGGCCCGTCGCACTCGACGACGAGCAGCGTGTTGTGGCCGAGCCCGACGCCTTTCCAGAGCGGATGGTGCGCCAGCAGCACGAGATCCGCCCCGCGCAGGGGCAGTCGGCGCACGTCTCGCTTCAGCGCGGGCAATGGAATTCTCTCAGCGACGCGTCTCCCGATACCGGCCAGGACTCTGACCCGGCTTGCCGGGCATGTCAAGGGACCCTACACTCTGCGCGGAGTCCCGAAAGGAGCGCGCGATGGGCGACGTGGGTCTGATGGGCATGCACGTGCCGGGCATGTCGTGGCGCGAGACGCGCGAGGCGGCGGTGCTGGCCGAGGAGCTCGGCTACAGCTGCATCACGATGGGCGAGTCGTGGGGCGAAGACGCGCTGACCTCGCTGGCCCAGCTCGCCGCCGTGACCGCCCGCATTCGAATCGGCAGCAGCATCGTGCCGGTCTTCGCGCGCTCGCCCGCGAATCTCGCCATGACCGCGCTCAACCTGGACCGCATGAGCGGCGGGCGATTCTTCCTGGGGCTCGGCACCAGCGGCCGCCTGGTGATCGAGGACTTCCACGGCGAGAAGTTCGCGAAGCCGCTGACACGGATGCGGGAGTACATCGACATCATCCGGAAGGCCGCGCGCGGCGAGCGGCTCGACCACGACGGGGAGTTCTTCCACACCAAGCGCTTCCAGCTCCGGTTCACGCCGCACCGGGCGAGTCTGCCCATCTACATCGCGGCGCTGAGCCCGCCGAGCCTGCGGCTCACCGGCGAGCTCGCCGACGGCTGGCTGCCCATTTTCCTCGCGCCCTCGCGCATGGCCGCAGCCGTGGTCGAGCTCGAAGCCGGCGCTGCAGCGGCGGGCCGGTCGCGCCGCGACATCGCGATCTCGCCGCAGGTGTCCATCTACGTCACCGACGACGTCGGCGCCGCCCGCGACCGCGAGCGGCCGCACATCGCCTTCTACATCGGCGGCATGGGCGTGTTCTACCACCAGTACATGCGGCGGATCGGCTTCGGGGCCGAGGCCGACCGGGTCCGCGAGGCCTTCCAGGCGCGGGAGCGTGATCGGGCCGCAAAGCTGGTCACCGACGAGATGGTCGACGCGATGACGATCCTCGGCTCGGCCAGGCAATGCCGGGATCAGATCCAGCGGTTCTTCGACGCCGGGGCGCAGGAGGTGCGGCTCGTCTTCAACGAGCCGAACAAGGACGGGTATCTCAAGGCCCTCCGGGCGGTTGCTCCCCGAGGCTAGGACTCAGGGAATTCCCTCGCCCCCGCCTCGGGGCCTTCCCGATTGGCCGCTGCGCCGGGCCTGGCTAGGATTTTTCTGATGCGAGCTTCCGCGCGGAACGATGACCCGAGCCCGTCGGGTCACGCGCCGCTCGACGACGCGATTCGGGACATGCCGCCGGACAGCGATTTTCCTCGCCCGGAACGATGCCGCCCGATCGTCGAGCGCCTCCGGCTGGCGCTGGAGCAGG
>CAYVHH010000046.1:0-3768 GCA_964450175.1 uncultured bacterium
GGGACGTTCGGGTCGACCTCGACGCGGAGCGTGAGCCCCTGACGGCTCGCGACCGGCCGCACGAAGTCGGCCAGCTCCTGCACGAGCTGGTTGATCGACTCTTCCTCGAAGTGGGGCCGCGGGAATCGAGCGAACGCCAGATATTCCTCGGTCAGCGCGTCGAGCGTGGTGACCTGGTCGCGAATCGCGCTGACGAGGCCCGCGGCCTCTTTCATCTCGCCGTCGTCCCGCCCGCGCACGATGTCCTCGAGCATCTCGGCGTTGAGCTCGATCGCGCTGATCGGGTTGCGCACCTCGTGCGCGATCCGGAGCGAGAGGCGTCCCACCGTCGCCATGCGCTCGGCCACCACGAGCTCTTGCTGCGCGGTCTGGAGCCGGCTCAAGGTGCCCGTGAGCTCGTCGTTCAACCGCTCCACCTCGCCGCGCGCCCGCCGCTCCCGGTCGGCGACCAGGCCGAGGGTGACCGCGGGCAAGCCGGCCAGCGCCGCGAGGATCAAGTGCGGCGTCCAGCCGACCCACGGCGGCACCAGCACGGTCGACCAGGCGTAGAGCCCTCCGGCGACCATCGAGGCCCCCAGTCCCACCCACGGCCCGAAGTAGTAGGCGTTCACCGCGACCAGCGGAAAGAACAGGAGATAGAAGACACTGTCGCCGGCGCCGGTGAGACAGAGCAGCACGAAGACCAGCAACAGATCGATCGCCAGCGCGCCGATGAAATACGCGCGGGTCGCGCGCGGATTGACCGTGACCAGGGCGAAGATACCGACCTTGTACGCCGCGAAGCAGAAGACGAGCCAGTAGAGATCGATGTCCCGGTAGCGCGGCCGTAACGGGAAGAAGCCGAGCGCCGCCAGACCGCCGACCATGACGACCGCCAGGAGCACCGCGAACACGCGCTCGTCGCGCTCCAGCAACCGAAAGCTGGCGTGCCACGGCTTGCGCTCGGCGGCGATCGCGGCCATCTCCACGCCGACTATAGCATTGGGGCCTACTCGGGCCTCTGGCCGCGGCGCCGTACCGCGATGGTGACCCAGATCGCCACGATGACGAGCGCCGCCAGGACCAGCCATCGCTCGATGCGGTGGACGTCCGCGAACACTTGCTCGACCTGATCCGCGAACAGGAACGCGAGGAAGAAGCCGAACGGGACGCTCACGATCGCCGCACCCGCATCGACCGCCAAGAATTTCCAGAACGGGACGCGCGCGATGCCCGCGGTCAGGAACGCCGCGGCCCGCAGCCCCATGACGTGACGGGCGGTGAAGACGATCTTGACGCCGTGGCTCCGGTATGCGGCCTTGAGCTGCTCCTCGCGGGCCGGGCTCAGCACCCAGCGAACGGGCCGCCAGCCGAGCACTCGTTCTCCCCAGTGGTGTCCCACCCAGTAGAGGACGACGTCCCCCAAGAGCACCCCCGCGACGCAGACCGGCAGCGCGATCCACCACCGGAGCACCAGTTGGTGGGACAGGACTGCCCCCGTCACGATCGGCAGCTCCTCCGGGATGGGCACGCCGAGGCCGGCGATGAAGAGGATGAGGAACAGACCGACGTAGCCCAGTTGCTCAATGAGCGAGACGACCAGATCTCACCTCGGGGGCAAGATTCGGTTTCCGGAAGATGGGCACCAGTGTATACTCCGATAGTCCTGTGCGGTCAGAAGGAGCCCTTCCATGGCGGTCAAACTCTTCGTGGGCGGTTTATCTTTCTCCACATCCAACGAGCGCCTGCGCGAAGCTTTCGCGGCGGTCGGCAGCGTCGAATCCGCGAGTGTCGTGACCGACCGGGACACCGGGCGTTCGCGGGGCTTCGGGTTCGTCGAAATGGCGACGCCAGAGGAAGCCGAGCAGGCCATTAGCCGCCTCAACGGCACGAACCTCGACGGCCGGACAATTCAGGTCGAGAAGGCGAAGGCCCCAGGCTCTGGTGGCGGCGGCGGCGACCGACGCGGTGGTGGCGGCGGTCGTGGTGGTTTCGGCGGTGGCGGCGGCGCCGGTCGCGGGGGCTCCCGCGGCGGTCGCTGGTAGCAGCGCCCGGATTCGTAGCACGCGCGCCTCGGCCCGTAGGGCTCCGGCCCCGCAACGGCCTGCAGCGCGCAAAATCCGCTAGCGTTTTTTCGCTCGAGCGCGCGGGGTTGTAGTCTGCCTCCATGCAGACGATCCTGCACACCGAGTCGTCCGGCGGGCACGGCGGTCAGGAAATCCGCACGCTTGCCGAGGTACGCTGGCTCCTCGCCCACGGGTGGGGTGCGCTGATCGCCTGCCAACCCGATAGCCCCCTCCTCGCCGAGGCGCTGGCGTCGGGCGTGCCGGTCGAGGCCATCCCGATGCGGAGCTCGGTCGACGTCCGCGCGGTCCTGCTACTGCGCCGGCTGATGCGGGCGCACCGCGTGAGCCTGATCCACACCCATAGCTCCGTCGATAGCTGGGTGGCGAGTATCGCCGCGAAATCGCTGGGCCTCCCTGTGGTCCGCACCCGACACGTTTCGATCCCGATCGGTCGACGCCGCGCCTTCGTTTATCGGCTCGCGGACCGCATCATCACCAGCGCCGAAAGCGTCCGCTCGATGGTGACCGCCGCCGGCATCGCTCCCGCGCGGGTCGTGACGATCTCCGCCGGCGTCGACGGAGAGCGGTTCCATCCCGGCGTCTCGGGCGCGGCCGTTCGAAAGGAGCTCGGCCTGGGCGAAGCGCCGGTCGTCGGGCTCGTCGCCAACGTGCGCGGGTCCAAGGGCCACAACGTCTTCCTCGAGGCGCCTCGATCGGTGATCGCCGGCAGGCCGGACGCGCGCTTCCTGATCGTCGGCGACGGGGTCGGGTTCGACGAGGTGTCGCGGCGCGTACGGGACATGCGCCTCGAGACGAGTGTGTGCCTCACTGGCTTTCGTCGGGACATTCCCGAGGTCATGGCGGCCCTCGACGTGCTGGTCCTGCCGTCGATCCGATCCGAGGCGATCCCGCAGGTGATTCCGCAGGCGCTGGCCGTGGGCACGCCGGTCGTGGCCTCCACCGTCGGCGGCAGCCCCGAGCTGATCCGGGACGGCGAGAACGGCCGCCTCGTGCCCCCCGGCGATTCGCGGGCGCTGGCGGACGCGATCCTGGCGCTGCTCCGCGAGCCCGACCGCGCGCGCGCGATGGCGCGGGCCGGCCAGGCAATGGTGCGGGAGCGCTACACGATCGACGCGACGATGGCGCGGACCACGGCGGTGTACCAGGCACTCCTCGGCGCCTAGCCATCCGGCCGGCGAATCTCTGGATTTGCTATATAGCAATATTAATATATAATAGTTTTTCGTGAGCACGGCGCCGTCGCCGCATCTCCAGTCGTTCAAGGCCGAATTCTTCAAGGCCTTGGCCCATCCGATCCGGATCCGGCTCCTCGAGGTCCTCCGCGGCGGGCAACGGAGCGTCCAGGCGCTGCAGACCCGCCTCGACCTCGATCAGTCCATCGTGTCGCAACAGCTCGCGATCCTGCGTGCCAAGCACATCGTGACCGCCCGCAAAGAGGGCACGACGGTGCGGTACGAGATCCGCGATCCGCTCGTCGGCGACCTGCTCGACGTGGCCCGGCGGATCTTCAACAACCAGCTGACCGGCAGCCAGACCATGCTGCGCGAGCTCCGCCAGGAGGCGCGCCGCCCGGCGCGGCGCTGACCGGTGCTCCGCCAGCTCCGGATCGCGCTCCGCACGGGCATCGTCACCGAGCCGGTCACTCGCACCGGCGACCTCGAGCGGATCGGCGAGCGGCTCGCCTCGGAGGTCGCGCGGCTCT
>CAYVHH010000047.1:0-2896 GCA_964450175.1 uncultured bacterium
GAAGACCGCGGTGGAGGCGGCCGACCGGGTGATCGCCGTGTCGCGCCGCATGCGCGACGACATTCTCGAGCACTTCAAGGTCGAGCCGGAGCGCGTGGTCGTCATCCACAACGGCATCGATCCCGAACGGTTCAGGCGAACGGAGGCGCGCGAGGCGCTGGCGCGCCGGGGCGTTCGCGAGCCCTACGTGCTCTTCGTCGGGCGCATCACGGACCAGAAGGGAATCTTTCACTTGCTCGAGGCGGCGCGGAAGCTGCCCAAGGGCGTGCAGGTGGTCCTGTGCGCGTCGGCGCCCGACACGCCGGAGATCGAGGCGCGGCTCAAGCGCGCGCTGCCGGAGCATCCGAACGTCCTGTGGATCGGCGAGATGATTCCCGTGACCGAGGTCGTGCAGCTCTACAGCCACGCGGCGGTGTTCGCGTGCCCGTCGGTCTACGAGCCGTTCGGCCTCATCAACCTCGAGGCGATGGCGTGCGAGACGCCCGTCGTGGCCTCGGCGGTCGGCGGCATTCTCGAGGTGGTCGAGGACGGCAAGACCGGCGTGCTGGTCGAGCCCGGCCGCCCCGACGCGCTGGCCGCGGCGATCCGCGGCGTGCTCGACGATCCCGCGCGCGGCCGCGCGATGGGGCGTGCCGGACGGCTCCGCGTCGAGGCGCAGTTCAGCTGGACCAGCGTCGCCGAGCGGACGCGCGACGTGTATGCGGACGCGATCGACGACTTCGCCCGAGCCGAGGCCTAGCGATCGTGCCCACTCCGAGCCTGGCGACCTTGCGCGGCTTCGTCTTCGATCTGGACGGCTGCGTGTGGAGCGGCGATGTGCTCAACCCGGGCGCGAACGAAACGCTCACGGCGCTCCACCGAAGCGGGCGCGCCCTCGCGTTCGTCTCGAACAACTCGCGCGCCACCGGCAAGGATCTACGGGAGCAGCTGCACCGTCTCGGCGTCACCGTCGCCGAGCACGTGCTGACGCCGCTCGAGATCATCGGTGAGGTGATCCGCGAGCGCTGCGGGCCTTCACGGGTCCTGGTGATCGGCGCGCCCGAGATGGGCGCCGTGATCGCCCGCGCCGGCCACGAGCTGGTGGACGTGAAGGACTATCGCGCGGCGACGGTCGTCGCCGTCGGCAACGACTTCGACCTGAGCTACGAGCGTCTCACGGCCGCGGCGCGGGCGGCCGCACGTGGGGCGCCGCTGGTGACGCCGAACATCGATCCGCGGCTGCCGATCGAGGGCGGCGACTTTCTGCCGGGCTGCGGGTCGATCGTGCAGGCCGTCGCCGTCGCGGCGGGCGTGCGACCGATCGTCGTCGGAAAGCCCGAGCCGCCGCTCTTTCGGATGGCGCTCGAGCGGCTGGGCCTCACCGCGGCGGCGACCGCGATGGTCGGCGACAGCATCCCGTCGGACATCCGCGGCGCGCAGGCGGTCGGCATGCCCACCGTGCTGTACGCACCCGGCGGCGGCGCCCCCGCCGACGCGGCGGACGTCGTCGTGGCCTCGTTCGCCGAGCTGGCGAGGCTGGTCGGGGTCGGCTAGCGCTCGGAGCGCGTGTTACTCTAGGCCGCGATGTTCGACATCGGCTTTCAGGAGATGCTCGTCATCGGGGTGCTGGCCCTCCTGGTCTTCGGACCCGGAAAGCTTCCCGAGCTCGGACGGATGATCGGTCGCGCTCTTCGTGAGTTCCGCAAGGCGAGCGACGAGTTCAGGCAGACCGTCGAGACGAACCTGCACATCAACGACCCCGATCCGATCATCGCGACTCCCGTGCTCGAGCCGACACCGGCGACCGCGGTACCCGTCGAGACCGGAGCCGTGAGCACGTCCGTGGAGGTCGCGCCGACCGTCGCCGTCGAGCCGGGCGAGCCCTACTGCGCCCAGCGCACCTCGCGCCTCTTCCACAAGAGCGATTGCGCCTGGGTCGCGCGGATTCCCGAGGCCGAGCGCGCCTACTTCAAGCACGTCGCCGAGGCCCGCGAACAGGGATTCGCGACCTGTCCGGTCTGCGAGCCCTGGGAGCCGGCGTAGCTCCAGCGTTCTGATCCTCCGTTCTGTCGACTATCGATGCACTCGCTTTTTGTTGACTAGTCAACACCAGTTGAGTAATACTGTCCGGCACGGAGGAAGAACACGGATGCGTGAGCTGACGAGCCGGCAGCGCGAAGTGCTGAGCTTCATGCGCAGCTTTCAGGCCAAGCACGGCCTACCCCCGACGGTGCGCGAGCTCGGAGAGCGGTTCCAGATCACGCCCCGCGCCGCGTTCGATCATCTGCGGGCGCTCGAGCGCAAGGGCGAGCTCCAGCGGCGCCCGAGCGTCGGACGCACGTCGCGCGCGCTGACGCTGCCCGACATGCCCGGAGGCGCTCGCCCGCACCACGCCGTTCCGATCCTCGGGCGGATCGCCGCGGGCACCCCGCTCCTGGCTCAGGAGAATCGCGAGGGCGAGGTGCCCATCGCCCCGGCGTCGCTACCCGGGCGCGGTGAGGACGTCTTCGCGCTGCGCGTACGGGGCGAGTCGATGATCGACGCTCACATCTGCGACGGCGATCTGGTGCTGGTCCGGCGTCAGGACTCGGCCCAGCCCAACGACATCGTCGTCGCGATGGTGGAGTCCGAGGCGGGGGGTGAAACCGAGGCGACCGTCAAGCGCTTCATGCGCGACGGGGCGCGCGTCGTGCTGAAGCCCGAGAATCAGACGATGACGCCGATCGTCGTCGATCCGGCTCGACGCTCAGTCACCATTCTCGGCAAGGTCATCGGTCTACTCCGCGGTTTCTGACGACAAGAAATGACGACAGGGGATCCGGAGCACGAGGAGGTCGGAGATGAGCTCGCATGCCGTGACGTACGCATTGCTTCACCGTCGCAGCTCTCGCGCGTTTTTTTTGGCCCGGACCACTCA
>CAYVHH010000048.1:0-3026 GCA_964450175.1 uncultured bacterium
AGTCGATCCCAGATTCGCGAGGCCTCGTGAGCCATCACGCCGATCCCGGTGTCCCTGACGCTGATGATGGCCTGGTTCTGCCGCCGGGCCGCCTCGACGTCGACACGACCGCCGACCGGAGTGTACTTGATCGCGTTGTCGAGCAGGTTGGCGAGAACCTGGCGTAGCCGGCTCCGATCGGCCATGAGCCAGAGGGTCGGATCAGACGCCGTCGAGACGACGATCTGCTTTTCCTCGGCGACGTGACGATAGAGATCCACCGCGGCCTCGACGATGACGGACACGTTCACCGACTCCAGCGCCAGCTTGAGGGTTCCGGTCTCGGCTTCCGAGATATCCATGAGCGTGTTCAGCATCGTGAGCAGCTGGTCGGACTCGTCGATGCAATCGGCGAGCGCCTGCTGCAGGGATTCGAGCTGGTCGGACCGCAGCGCCAGCTCCGCGACTCCCCGCAGACGCGCGACGGGCGTTCGGAGATCGTGGGCCACGGTGTCGAGCGAACCGCGCATGCCGGCGATCAGCGAGGCGATCCGGTCGAGCATGCTGTTGAAGAGGGCACTGAGCTCGTCCAGCTCGTCGCCCGTCTGCTGGCGTGGCACGCGCGCGCTCATCGCGCCGGCGTCGATCGCGCGGACGGTGTCGAGGATCTGGCGGAGCGGCCGGAGCGCCCAGACGGTCAGCAGCAGCCCGCCGCCCACGCCGAGGATCAGCACGGCGATCGTGACGCCGGCCGCGGCGGCCCGGAACCGTTGCATGATCGCGGCGCGATCCTCGGTAGTCTTGCCGACCTGGAGGACCGCCCCATCCGGCATGCGCAGCGACTTCACGTCGACGACCTTGTCGTCGCGCCGCGCGCGCAGCGACATCCATTCTTTCTCCGGGGGCCGACCGGGCGAGCCGAGGTGGTCGAGCTCGAATTCGCCCCAGCGCTCGGGGGTCCCCAGGAAGGTGACGGTGCCGTCGGGGCCGATCATGCGCACCAGGAACGGCTCGTCGGTACCCTGTCGCTCCTGGTGCTCGAGCTGTTGCGCGAGCATCGGCACGCCGCCGAGCCGATACTGCGCCGCCAGCTCGGCGGACTCGAGCCGGATGGCCTCATCGTCTCGCCCGCGAAGCGAGGACCAGACGACCACGTACGCCAGGCTGAACAGCGCCAGGCTGCCGACGACGAAGAACGACGACGACCAGACGGTGAGGCGGAAGCCGACCGTTCGCGTCGTACGTCTAAGCCGTCCGAACGACATAGCCGACACCCCGCACGGTGTGGATCATCTTGTCGGCGAAGTCGGCGTCGACCTTCGTGCGCAGTCGCGACACGAGCACCTCCACGATGTTGGTCTGCGGGTCGAAGTCGAAGTTCCAGACGTGCTGCAGGATCATCGTCTTCGAGACCGGTCGCCCGGCGTTGCGCATCAGATATTCGAGCAGCGCGAACTCGCGGGTCTGGAGCTCGATGCGCTTGCCGTTGCGGATGACCGTGCGCGCCAGGAGGTCGACCACGAGCTCGCCGACGGTGAGGCGCGTGGGCTCGACCGCGCCGCTGGCGCGCCGCATGAGCGCGTGAATCCGGGCCACGAGCTCGGCGAAGGCGAACGGCTTGGTCATGTAGTCGTCGCTCCCGGAATGGAGCCCCCGGATTCGATCGTCCACGGATCGCTTGGCGCTGAGCACGATCACCGGGGTGGTGGACTTGTTCCGGCGGAGCTCCTCGATCAGCGCAAGGCCGTCCAGCTTCGGCAGCATGATGTCGACGACGGCGGCATCGTACGGGGTGCTCAGCGCGAGGCCGAGCCCGTCCTCGCCGTTTCCGGCATGGTCGACGGCGAAGCCCGCTTCGCGCAGGCCCTTCATCACGAAGCGCGCGAGTGTCGTATCGTCCTCGATGACCAGTATCCGCACGGGCGTCCCCAGTTCGGCGTCGGGCGCCGCGGAGAGGTCTCCGCCGGTCCCGCGCCTTGGCAGACTTCTCCCTAAATGATCGCCAGCCGTGCCGACGATCGCCTCGAAGCGCAGAGTATTGTCGCGCGAATGGCCGGCCTGCGGTCGACCATGACCGTGCCCCGGCGGAGGCCGCCAGAGGCCCCCTGGCCCGCGGAGTACGCACCGGAGTCCACCGTGGGTGGTCAGAAGGCCGACAGCTAGGTTTGGATCAGCCGGTCAGGCGCGACGCTATGCCGGAGGGGCGCGCGCGCAGCTGGTGCGGTGAAGCAGAGACGGAACGAAGGTCGCGGACGCCGGCTCGAGTCGCTCGATCGGAATCCAGAGCGGCTTTGCGTTGACCTCGATGGGAACGTGGATCGCGAACGCGCTCGCGATGAACACGACGACGGTATCGAAATCGTCGTCGTCCCAGTACCCGCCGATCCAGCTGGGATCCGGGGGATCGGCATAGGCCGCCGGCGTGAGCCCCAGAACGAGGACCACCAGCACCAGGGCGACCACGCCACGCGGGCGAAGCACGCCACATCATTGCGCTCCGCGCCGATCGGGGTCAAGGGGTGTCTCATTCTGTGTCGGGCCTTCGCGGATCGACGTTTTCTGGGAGGCACTGATAGTGGAACGTCTGGACCCGGCTCGTCTTCTCGTCGGGCTTGTCCGAGCGGGAGTATGCCAGCTGGGAGGGGCATCGCCCTGGGCCTTGAACAGGACGTCCTTCGGGTGACGAGGCCTGAGGCTGTTCGCGCTCCGATCCTGCCGGCGTGAGCGCGGCCCGCTGGAGCAACGTCCTGCACCAGGTTTCGGGGGGCGGCGTGGCGGCGAGTCTCCTTCCCAAGCTGCTGAGCGACCCAGCGGGGCCGGATGGCGTCCAGCGCGGCGCGACGACATCGGCGACGCTCGTCGCTCATGCTCCGGCATTCGCGCCGCACGACTCACTTACAGATGTGCAGGGGTTCGAGCCCGATCGGGCGACACGCGCGGACGAAGCGCGGATAGACTATGCTGACCGAGCGATCTGACGGCAGGGTACCGTTCAAGATCGAACGCCGAAATGGAGGCCGTCCATGAAGTTCACCTGGTTCAACCTG
>CAYVHH010000049.1:0-9064 GCA_964450175.1 uncultured bacterium
ATCCACGGCCTCGGCGGCGAGCAGGATCTCCGGAAGATGGGCGGGTTGTCGTCGCGAATGGTGGCGACCACGATCACGACGACGATCGGCGGGCTCGGCCTCGCCGGCCTGCCGGGACTGGCCGGCTTCTTCTCGAAGGACGAGATCCTGGCGGCCGCCTACGGCAGCGGGCACAAGGGAATCTGGGCGCTCCTGCTGCTCGGCGCCTTTCTGACGTCCTTCTACACCTCCCGGATGCTGTTCCTGGCCTTCTACAGCGGCCCGCGCATGACGAAGGAAGCGGCGCACCACGTCCACGAATCGCCCGGGGTGATGACCCTGCCGCTGTGGATCCTGGCGCTGCTCACCGTGATCACCGGCGTGGCGTTCGGCATTCCCTCGGAGCACGGCACGCGGTTCGAGCGGTTCCTGGCCCCGGTGTTCCCGGTGCACGAGAGCGGGACCAGCGGCGCCGTCGCGCTGATGCTGCTCGTCTCCGCGGTCGCGGTATTCGTCGCCGGCGTCATGGTCGCGTGGTTCATGTACATGACCACCACGGTGCGGCCCGACGCGATCGGTCGGCCGCGGACGCCGATCCACGCGCTCCTGCTCAACGCCTACTACGTCGACGCGATCTACGATCGCGCGATCGTGCGCCCGCTGCTGGCGCTCTCTCGATTCCTGGCCGGCGTCTTCGACGTGCAACTGATCGACGGGCTCGTCAACGCGGTGGGCCGCGCGGTCGTCGCGAGCGCGGCGGGGCTCCGGCGGCTCCAGACCGGCTATACCGTCAACTACGCGCTGACGATGCTGGCCGGCGCCGTCGCCATCGTGGCGTTCCTGCTCGCGCGATGACCGCGATCCCGCTCGTCTCGATCGTCACGTTTCTGCCGGGCCTCGCGGGACTGACCCTGCTGCTGGTGCCGCGCCGCTCCGCCGGCGTGCTGCGCGCCGCGTCGCTCGCGGTGGCCGTGATCACGTTCGTGCTCTCGCTGCCGCTCTACTTCGGCTTCGACGCCGAGATCATCGGCTATCAGTTCGAGGAATCCCGGCGCTGGATGCCCACGCTCGGGGTGAGCTACCACGTGGGGATCGACGGCATCAGTCTCCTGCTCGTGCTGCTGACGACCTTCCTGATGCCGCTGGCGCTCGCGTCGGCCTGGGGCTCCATCGAGGACCGGGTCAAAGAGTTCGTGGCGACGATGCTGATTCTCGAGACGGGAATGCTCGGCGTCTTCGTGAGCGTCGACCTCTTCCTCTTCTACGTCTTCTGGGAGGCGATGCTGATCCCGATGTACTTCGTGATCGGGGTCTGGGGCGGACCGAATCGGATCTACGCCGCGGTGAAGTTCGTGCTCTACACGATGGTCGGCTCCGTCCTGATGCTGGTCGCGATCCTGGGCCTCTACTATCAGTACGGCGGCGCGACGGGACGGTACACCTTCGACCTGCCGCTGCTCGCGCAGTACGTGATGGCGCCCGGCCGCGCCCAGAACCTCATGTTCCTCGCCTTCGCCCTGGCCTTCGCGATCAAGGTGCCGCTGTTTCCGTTCCACACCTGGCTGCCCGACGCCCACGTCGAGGCGCCGACCGCCGGCAGCGTCATCCTGGCGGGCGTCCTCCTGAAGATGGGAACGTACGGCTTCCTGCGCTTCTGCCTGCCGCTGTTCCCGGACGCGAGCCTGCAATTCGGGCCGCTGGTCTTCACGCTCGCGGTGATCGGCGTGATCTACGGCGCGTGGGTGTCGACGGTCCAGCCCGACATGAAGAAGCTCGTGGCCTACTCGAGCGTGAGCCACCTCGGCTTCGTCATGCTCGGCATCTTCACGCTGAACCAGCAGGGGCTCGTCGGCGGCCTCATCCAGATGGTCAACCATGGGCTCTCGACCGGCGCGCTCTTCCTGATGGTCGGGATGATCTACGAGCGGCGCCACTCGCGGCTCATCGCCGACTTCGGCGGCCTCTGGCAAGTCATCCCGGCCTTTTCGGCGCTGTTCCTGGTCGTCACCCTGTCGTCGCTGGGCCTGCCCGGGTTGAACGGGTTCGTCGGCGAGTTCTTGATCCTGCTCGGCGCCTTCCAGCGCAACCCGTGGATGGCGGCGCTGGCGACCACCGGGATCATCTTCGCCGCGGTCTACATGCTCTGGATGTATCAGCGCGTGGTGTTCGGCGAGGTCACGCAGGACGCGAACCGCCGGCTCACCGACCTCACGACGCGCGAGTGGGCGGTGCTGGCGCCGGTCCTGGCGCTCATCGTGTGGATCGGCGTCTACCCGGCGGCCTTCACCGGCAAGACGGAGACCACGATCGAGGCGCTGATCTCCCAGGTCCAGAGCAAGACCGCCGCGAATCGCTGACCATGGACGCCATCGTCTTCCCGCCAGTCCTCCTCGGTCCGCTGGCGCCGACCCTGGTGGTGCTGGCCGCCGCCGCGCTCGTGCTGGTGCTCGACCTCCTGCCGCGCGCGCTCCCGCGCGAGTTCCCGGCGATGGTCGCGCTGGCGGGCATGGTGGGGGCGCTCCTGGCGACGCTCGCGCGCTGGAGCTCGCCGGGCCGCGCCTTCCGCGACATGGTCGTGCTCGACAACTTCGCGCTCTTTTTCAACGTCGTCATCTGCTACGCCGGTGCGCTCGTCGTGCTGCTCTCGATGGACTATCTGCGGCGCACCGGCGCCGAGTCCGGCGAGTTCTGGGCGCTCGTGCTGTTCGCGACCGCCGGCATGATGCTGCTCGCCGCCGCCGGCGATCTGATCGTCGTGTTCCTGGCCCTCGAGCTCATGTCGCTCTCGCTCTACGTGCTGGCGGGGCTCTTCAAGCGCGAGCTCGCCTCGGGCGAGGCGGCAATGAAGTACTTCCTCCTGGGCGCGTTCGCCTCGTCGTTTCTGCTCTACGGCATCGCGCTCATCTACGGCGCAACCGGGACGACGAACCTCGACCGCATCGCCGCCGCCATCGCCTCGCGGCCGCGCGATCCGCTGTTCGTCGTCGGCCTCGGCCTCATGATGGTGGGCTTCGGCTTCAAGATCTCCTCGGTCCCGTTCCACATGTGGGTGCCCGACGTCTATCAGGGCGCGCCGACGAGCGTGACCGCGCTGATCGCGACCGGATCGAAGGCGGGTGCCTTCGCGGCGCTGATCCGCGTGCTGATGGTGACCCTGCGCGGTGTCCCCCCCGACTGGGCGGCGCTGCTCTGGGTGATGGCGGCCGTGACGATGACGGTCGGCAACATCGTGGCGCTCGCCCAGTCGAACCTCAAGCGGATGCTCGCCTACTCGTCGATCGCGCACGTCGGGTACATGCTGGTCGGTCTGGTCGCGGGAGGCGTGGGCGGCGCGAGCTCGGTGCTCTTCTACCTCTTGACCTACACCTTCACGACCGCCGGCGCCTTCGGGGTCATCACGCTCTGTGAGCGCGCGCGCGGCGAGGCCGTGGAGGTCGCCGACTACGCCGGGCTTGCGCGGCGCCATCCGGTGCTGGCGGCGGCGCTCGGCCTCTTCCTGCTCTCGCTGGTCGGCATTCCGCCGCTGGCCGGGTTCGTCGGAAAGTTCTATGTGTTCGGCGCCGCGGTGCGCGCGGGCTATGTCTGGCTCGCGGTCATCGGCGTGCTGAACTCGGCGGCGGCGGCCTACTACTACCTCCGGATCATCGTCTACATGTACATGCGCGAGCCCGAGGGATCCGCCACCACCTACGCCTCGTCGTTCGCGGGCGGTCTCGCGCTGGCCATCGCGCTCCTCGCGATCGTGGTCCTCGGCGTGATCCCGGCCCCCTTCGTCGACCTGGCCCAGGCCGCCGTCGCCCCGCTGCTCCGCTGAGCTTTGAAGTAGTCGCGTGCCGAGCTTCGTCCTGCCGCAGCGCGGCTGGCTCTTCGATCTGGACGGCACCGTCTATCGCGGCGACGCGCTGATTCCGGGCGCCGACGCGACGATCGCCGCGCTCCGCGAGGCCGGGCGCCGCGTCGCCTTTCTCTCCAACAAGCCACTCCAGACCCGAGCCGACTACGCGCGGAAGCTCACCCGCCTGGGCATCCCCACGCACGAGGAGGACGTCGTCAACTCGTCGCTCGTGCTGGCGCGGCACCTGGCGCGGCTTGACGCGGGGGCGCCCCTCTTCGTCATCGGGGAGCCGCCGTTGATCGCCGAGCTCCGTGCCCACGGCTTCGAGGTGCGTCAAGACCATCGCGTCCGCTGGGTCGTGATCGCGTTCGATCGCACCTTCGACTACGCGAAACTGAACACGGCCCTTCAGGCCGTGCGGCACGGCGCCAGGCTAATCGCGACCAATCCCGACCGGACGTGCCCGACCGAGGACGGCGAGATTCCCGACTGCGCGGGCATGACGGCCGCCGTCGAGGCGGTGACCGGGCACACGGTCGAGGTCATCGTCGGCAAGCCGTCGCCCATCATGCTCGAGGTCGCGCTCGACCGGCTGGGAGTCGAGGCCCGCGAGTGCGTGATCGTTGGCGATCGGATCGAGACCGACATCGTCATGGGCCAGCGGCTCGGCCTGGCCACGGTGCTGGTGCTGACCGGCATCACCGCGGCGGGCGACGTGCGCATCGCCGACACCGCGCCCGACCTCGTCGTCCCGTCGATCAGGGAGATCGTCCGAGCATAGCCGCGCCTCGGCCGGCGGGGCCCCAGCCGCGCGACGGCTTGCGGCGCGAACGACAAGTCAGTAGTCGCGCCTCGGCCGGCGGGGCCCCAGCCGCGCGACGGCTTGCGGCGCGAACGACAAGTCGGTAGTCGCGCCTCGGCCGGCGGGGCCCCAGCCCCGCGACGGCTTGCGGCGCGAACGACCATTGTTGACGGCTGTCGGCGGCGGGCAGTACGGTGATGACTGGCGCCGCTCGGGCGGCGCCCGAGGGAGCGAGCGATTGGTCAAAACGGTGCCGGGACGTCCCTGGCCGCTCGAGGACGCGGAGTACGACGTCGTCATCGTCGGCGGCGGGATGGCCGGCGCCGGCGTCGCGCGCGAGCTGGCGCTGCGCGGTGTGTCGGTCGCCCTCGTCGAGAAGGGCGATTTCGCCTCGGCGACGACCTCCCAGTCATCGAAGCTCGTCCACGGCGGCCTGCGTTACCTCGAGCTGTTCGACTTCGGCCTCGTGCGGGAATCGCTCCGGGAGCGCGAGACCTTGCGGCGCCTGGCGCCCCACCTCGTCCGGCCGCTGCCGTTCCTGGTGCCGATCTACCGCGACTCGTCGCGGAGCCTGATCAAGGTCCGCATCGGCCTGAAGCTCTACGACTGGCTCACGCCCGGTCGCAAGCGCGAGCGCTATCGCGTCCTGCCCGCGGTCGACGCCCTCTCGCTGGAGCCGGCGCTCCGGGCCGGCGACCTGCGCGGCGCCGGCTACTACTTCGACGACCTGCTGATCTTTCCGGAGCGCCTCTGTCTTGAGAACATCCTCTCGGCCTGCCGCCTCGGCGCGCGAGCATTCAACTACACGCAGGTCGCCGAGATCGTGCGGGACACGCGCGGGGCGATCACCGGTGTCCGCGCGCGCGATCTGCTGACCGGCAAGGTGGCGAGCCTGGGCGCGCGGGTCGTGGTCAACGCGACCGGACCCTGGGTCGACGAGCTCCGGGCCGCCGCCGGCGTGTCCGAGCGAGGCCCGCAGATTCTCCGGCGGACGAAAGGCGTTCACTGTCTCCTGCCGCGGCTCACCGATCACGCCATCTATCACTCGACCCGTGACGACCGCATGATCTTCGTGATTCCGTGGCGCGAGTTCTCGCTGATCGGCGCGACCGACACCGACTTCAACGGCGATCTCGAGCGGCTGCACGCGACCGGCGACGAGGTCGCGTACCTCCTGGGCGAGGTGCGCAAGGTCCTGCCCGACCCGCGCGTCGCCCTGGACGAGGTCGTCTACACCTACGCCGGCGTGCGGCCCCTGTCCTTCGAGAAGGGTAAGCGTGAATCGGACGTGTCGCGCGCGCACAAGGTCGTGGCCGAGGAGCGCGGACGCTTCCTGTCGATCACCGGAACCAAGCTCACGTGCTTCCGCAGCCTCGCCGAGGAGCTGGGCGACCAGGTCCTGCGCACCCTCGGCCGTCGCGCCGCGAGCCGGAGCGACCGGATCGCGCTCGACGGCACCGACGACGAGGCGCCGCGGACGGAGGCGCGGGCGTGGCTCGACGTGTCCGGCGAGGTCGCGGCCACCGGACTCGGCCGCGACACGCTCGAGACGCTTGTCTCGGCGTACGGGCGCGGCTGGACGCGCGTGCTCGCGCTCGCCGGCAAGGTGGCCGGCGGCGCTGAGCGGCTGTGCCCCTCGAACCCCGACATCGTGGCCGAGCTGCATCACGCGGTGCAGGACGAGATGGCGGTCTCGCTGCAAGACGTGCTGCTGCGGCGCACGGGCGTCGGCACCAGCCGCTGTCAGGGTGAGGATTGCGCGGAGTCGATCGGGCAGCGGATGGCGCAGCTCCTCGGCTGGACGCCGCGCCGGCTCGACGCGGAGCTCGAGGCCTATCACGCGCACGTCGCGCGCTCGCACAGGTTCCGGACGTAACCGCGGCGTCGCACGCGTGTGCTATAGTGCGGCGCACCTGGCACGGATGATTCCCGCACGAAGCGCGACGGCTCAACTCGACTGAAGACAATGGAGGCTCTCATGAAGCGCTCGACCTTGAGCGTTCTCGTATCAGCGGTGCTTCTCGTCGCGCTGCCGACGTCGGCGCTCGCCGCGACCGAGATCCAGTTCTGGCACGCGATGACGGCGGTGCTGGGCGAGCGAGTCAACGACATCGCCGTGAAGTTCAACGCCTCGCAGACCGAGTACGTCGTGAAGGCGATCAACAAGGGCTCGTACGCCGAGACACTCAACGCCGCGGTCGCCGCCTACCGGGCCAAGCAGTCCCCGCACATCGTGCAGGTGTACGACGTCGGCACGCAGACGATGCTGTCGTCAGGCGCGGTGTATCCGGTCTATCAGCTCATGAAGGACAACGGGATCGCGATCGACTGGAACGATCTGATCGGTCCGGTCAAGAGCTACTATTCGACCGGCGGCAACCTGTACTCGATGGCCTTCAACTCGTCGACGCCGATCCTGTTCTACAACAAGGATCTCTTCAAGAAGGCGGGCCTCGCCGATAAGGCGCCGACGACCTGGGACGAGGTCGAGGCGATGGCCAAGAAGCTCCATGCCGCGGGCGTGAAGTGCGCGTTCAGCTCGGCGTGGCCGTCGTGGGTGCTGGTCGAGAACATGCACGGCTACCACGATCAGCCCTTCGCCGACCACAGCAACGGCTTCGACGGGCTGGCCACCACGCTCAAGATCAACGGCCCCTTCGGCGTCAAGATGATGGAGATCCTCGCGCGCGGCGCCAAGGAAGGCTGGTTCACGTACGGCGGCCGGGCGAACAAGGCCGAGGCGCTCATGACCGCCGGTGAGTGCGGGATCTTCACCACCTCGTCCGCCTATATCGGCAACCTGACCCGCGCCGCCGAGGGCAAATTCACGTGGGGCACCGGATTTCTTCCGCGCCTCGCCGGGTACCCGCAGGGTAACTCGATCATCGGCGGCGCCACGCTCTGGGTGATGAAGGGTGCCAAGCCCGAGGAATACAAGGGCGTCGCGCAGTTCTTCAAGTACCTCGCCTCCACCGAGAACCAGGCGTGGTGGGCGGGCGTGACCGGCTACCTGCCGCTCACGAACGCCGCCGCCAAGGCCCTGGAGGCGTCAGGTCACTACACCAAGAACCCAAACCAGAAGACGGCTGTGAACCAGATGAACTCTGGCAAGACCACGCCGAACAGCCAGGGGATCCGGCTCGGCAACTTCACCTCGATCCGCGACGCGATCGAGGAGCAGATGGAGCTCATCTTCAGCGGCAACAAGACGGCCAAGCAGGGTCTCGACGACGCGGTCACGAAAGGGAACGAGATCCTGAAGGAGTTCGCGGCCCTCTACAAGTAGTCGGCGGCCGCGGTGGATGAAACGCACCGTCTTCCGCAATCGCTGGCTGCCCTACGCGCTCGTGGCGCCGCAGCTCGCCGTCACGGCCGTCTTCTTCTTCTGGCCGGCGTTCGACTCCCTCCGTCTGTCGCTCTATCGGTCGTCGCCGTTCGGCGACCGGATGATCTTCATCGGCGCCGGCAACTTCGAGCGGCTTCTCTCCGATCCGGCCTATTTCCGCAGCATCGGGACGAGCTTCCTCTTCTCGGCTGTGGTGACCTTCGCGGGGATGGCGTTCGCGCTCCTGCTGGCCTCGCTCGCCAACGCGAAGATCCGGGGGCTCGCGCTGTATCGAACCTTGCTGCTGTGGCCGTATGGCATCGCGCCGGCGGTGGCGGGCGTCATCTGGATGTTCGTCTTCCACCCGTCCTTCGGCGTCCTGCCGTACCTGCTCTCGTTCGTGACGACGTACCAGTTTAACTGGTTCTTGAAGGGCTGGGTGGCGATGGTCCTGATCGTCGTCGCGGCGATCTACAAGCAGTTCGGCTACAACCTGGCCTTCTACCTTGCCGGGCTCCAGGCCATTCCGGGCTCGGTGCTCGAGGCGGCCAGCGTGGACGGCGCGGGGCGCGTCCGGCGATTCTTCGCCATCACGTTCCCGCTGCTCTCGCCGGTCACCTTCTTCCTGTTCACGCTCAACATGACCTTCGCGTTCTTCGAGACCTTCGGCCTCGTCCACGCGGTGACCCAGGGCGGACCGGGCGACGCGACGTCGATCCTGGTGTTCCGGGCGTGGAAAGACGGCTTCGACGGGCTCCAGCTCGGGTACTCCGCCGCGCAGTCGGTGATTCTCATGCTGCTGGTGATCGCGCTGACCGCGGCGCAGTTCCGCTTCGCGGAGAAGAAGGTCACCTACTGATGGCGTCGACCAGTCCGATCGCGTCCGCGGGCGCCGTCGTCACCGCCGAGCTGGCGGGCGGGCTGCCGGCCGCCCGGCGGCGCGACATGAGCGGCGTGATCGCGCACGCGATCCTCGTCGCCTCGGTGGTCGTGCTGGCGTTTCCGCTCTACTACGCGTTCGTCATCAGCACCCAGACGCTCGACGAGGTGACGAGCCTGCCGCCCAAGCTCGTGCCCTCGACGCACATGCTGCAGAACTACGCCGACGCGTGGATGCGCGTAA
>CAYVHH010000050.1:0-15483 GCA_964450175.1 uncultured bacterium
GTGTCTGCCGCGGCGAGCTGGGCCGTGGCGGCCGGACGCGACGTGGCCGTGCTGTGCGCGGGCTCGCACGGCGCGCAGTCGCTCGAGGACTGGACATGCGGCGGGCTGCTGGTGGAGCGCATCCTCGCAGCGGTGCCGGGCGCCGTGGTCACCGACGCGGCCCGTGACGCGCTCGAGACGGGCCGCCGCTATGCTGCGGACGTGGGCCGCCTCAAGCAGGACGCGCCGTGGGCGCGCCGGCTGATCGCCGCGGGCCGCGCCGCCGACGTCGACGCGTGCCTGTGCCTGGACACGACGAAGCTCGTGCCGCGCTACGTCCCGAACGTTGACAAGATCGTGGGCGACCACCGATAATGGCGGTGCTCATTCGTTCCGGCGACGGAGCACGACCGTGAACTTGCCGATCGGCCTCACCCTGACTCGTATCGTCGCAGTACCACTGCTCATCGTGTTCTTGATCTCGTCGTCGCGGGTGCACGCGCTGATCGCCGCGGCGATCTTCATCCTCGCCGCCATCACCGACTGGGCGGACGGGATGCTCGCCCGGCGACGCAACCAGGTGACCACGCTCGGGACCCTGCTCGATCCGATCGCCGACAAGCTGCTGGTGGCCGCCGCGCTGGTGTCGCTCCTGGCGATCGACAAGATCGACGCGTGGATCGTGGTGGTGATCGTCGGACGCGAGCTGGCGGTGACCGGGTTGCGGGCGGTGGCCGCGTCGGTCGGGGTCATCGTGCCGGCGTCCCGGCTGGCCAAGTGGAAGACGGTGAGCCAGTACGTCGCCATCACGATGTTGATCGTCGAGAAAGGGTTCGACCCGCCTGGATTCCGCGTGGCCGCCACGGTGACCCTGTGGGCGGCGCTGGGTCTCACGATCATCTCCGCGGTCGACTACTTCTATCGGTTCTTCAGGAAGGCCGACTACCGCGCGATCGTGCCGGGCGAAGAACGCTGGTCGTGACCGCGATCCTGGCCATCGGTGCCGCTTACCTGATCGGTGCGGTGCCCATCGGCTACCTGATCGGGCGCGCGTTCGGCGTCGCCGACATCCGGCAACACGGCAGCGGGACCATCGGCGCCACGAACGTGCTGCGGACGGCGGGCCGCCTCCCGGCGATCCTCACCCTGGCCGGTGACATCGCCAAGGGCTACCTCGCCGTCGTGACGGGGGCCGCCCTCGCCTCGACCCCGTCCGGGCCCGACACGGGCGTGATGGCCGCCTCGGCCGTCGCCGCCGTCATCGGCAACTGCTGGTCGATCTTTCTCGGTTTCCGCGGCGGCAAGGGGGTGGCGACGGGGCTCGGCGCGCTCCTCCGGATCGTACCGCTCGCGGTCCTCCCGGCCGCGCTCGTATGGCTCCTCGTGACGATCAGCTTCCGGTATGTCTCGCTCGGATCCATCCTCGCCGCCGCGTGCGTGCCGCTCGGCGCGCTGCTCCTCGGCATGCCCGCGCCGTTCGTGATCGCGACATTCGCCGTCGGCGCGATCGTCGTCGGACGTCACCACGCGAACATCACGCGGCTCCTCGCTGGCCACGAGCCCAAGCTCGGCCATCGGCGGTCGGCGTGAGCATCGCGGTCATCGGCGGCGGGAGCTGGGGTACCGCGCTGGCGATCCACGTCGCGCGCGCGGGCTCGCCGGTCCGCCTCTGGGCGCGCGAGCGAGAGGTGGTCGACGGAATCCGCGCCCGGCGCCGGAGCCCGTGGTATCTCGCCGACATCGACGTGCCGGCGGGGGTGGAGCCCACGACCGACGTGGAGGAGGCGCTGCGGGGCGCCACGCTCGTCATCGTCGTGGTGCCGTCCGAGTTCGTGGCCACGACGCTCAAGACGCTCCCGTCCATTCCGGCCGACGTGCCGATCCTATCGGCGACGAAGGGCCTCGATCCCGAGCGGCACCTGCGGATGAGCGAGGTGATCGCCGAGCGGTTCCCCGACGCGCGGGTGGCCGTGCTGTCGGGCCCGACGTTCGCGCGCGAGGTGGCGCTGGCGCGCCCGACCGCCGCGGTGATCGCCACCCGCGACGACACGCTGGCGGCCGCGCTCCAGCGGCGGCTCGGCACCCGCGAGTTCCGGCTCTATGCAAACCGCGACGTCATCGGCGTCGAGGTCGGCGGCGCGCTCAAGAACGTCATGGCCATCGCGACCGGGATCGCCGACGGCCTCGGGCTCGGCGAGAACGCACGCGCCGCGCTCGTCACGCGCGGGCTCGCCGAGATGACGCGCCTGGCGGTTGCGCTGGGCGCGATCTCCGGCACCATGGCCGGGCTGGCCGGACTCGGCGATCTCGTGCTCACCTGCACGGGCAGCCTGTCCCGCAATCGACAGCTCGGCATGGCGCTCGCGAAAGGGGGCACCGCCGCGGCGGTCGAGCGCGAGACGCGCATGATCGCCGAGGGCACGCGCACCGTCGTGTCCGCGCTGGCGCTCGCGCGCCGCTACTCGGTGACCCTGCCCATCTGCCACGAGGTCGGCGCGGTACTGTTCGACGGCAAGCCGCCGGCGGACGCGCTGGTCTCGCTCCTGGAGCGGCCCCTGAAGCGGGAGGACCGCTAGCGCGATGCCCGAGCTGCGCAAGGATCCGGTCGTGGGGCGCTGGGTCATCATCTCGACCGAGCGCGCACGGCGTCCGTCGGACTTCGCGGCCGAGCCGGTGCGTCCGCGCCAGAGCGCGTGCGCGTTCTGCGAGGGCCACGAGCACCAGACGCCGCCGGAGATTCTGGCGGGCCGCCCACCCGACGGTCGGCCGAACGGGCCGGGCTGGACCTATCGCGTCGTGCCGAACAAGTATCCGGCGCTCCGGATCGAGGGTGAGCTGGAGCCGGCGGGCGAGGGGCTCTTCGACCGGATGAACGGCGTCGGCGCGCACGAGGTCGTCATCGAGACGCCGGAGCACGCCGCGTCCCTCGCCGGGCTCTCGGTCGACGCGGTCGCCGACGTGCTGTTCGCGTTCCGGGAGCGCATGCTCGATCTGAAGAAGGATCCGCGGTTTGCCTACGTCCTCGTGTTCAAGAATCACGGCGAGGCCGCCGGCGCCTCGCTGGAGCATCCCCACTCGCAGCTCATCGCCACGCCCATCATCCCGATCATGGTGTCCGAGGAGCTCGCGGGCTCGGCCCAGTACTACGACCTGAAGGAGCGCTGTGTCTGGTGCGACATGGTCCGCCAGGAGCGGCGGGGCCGGGGCCGGCTGATCGTCGAATCCCACGAATTCGCGGCGCTGGCGCCGTTCGCGCCGCGGTTTCCGTTCGAGACGTGGATCCTCCCCACGCATCACCGGGCCGCCTTCGAGGAATCGAGCGAGGAGGAGCTGCGGGGGGCGGCGGCGATCCTCGGCGAGGTCCTTCGCCGGATGGACCGCGTGCTCGGCGAGCCGGCCTTCAACTTCATGCTGCACACGGCGCCGTTCCGCGAGGCGCAGCTGGAGTCGTTTCACTGGCATCTCGAGGTGATTCCGAAGCTCACGCGGGTCGCCGGCTTCGAGTGGGGCAGCGGCTTCTTCATCAACCCGGTCCCGCCCGAGGACGCGGCCGACGCTCTGCGGGCGGGCCCGGGCTGATCGTGATAACATCACCGGCTGTGGCGCGGGAATAGCTCAGTGGTAGAGCACGACCTTGCCAAGGTCGGGGTCGCGGGTTCGAATCCCGTTTCCCGCTCCAGAATTTCTTCGCTTCGACCGGCTCCCACCATCGGGGCGGCGTAGCCAAGTGGCTAAGGCGGAGGTCTGCAAAACCTCTACTCAGCGGTTCGAATCCGCTCGCCGCCTCCATGTCTCCGACGCGCTCACCAACATCTTGAGGATTCGCGGAGAGTCTTCATGGCCGAACTGATCAAGCGGGTCGGTCCGCCCAAGGCGACCGACCTCAAGGGTGATGAATTCACGTGGTCGATCCAGCTCAGCGCCGCGCCATCGCGCGAATGGTCGCGACTCTTCTCGGAGCCGGCCGAGTCGACGGTGCTTTGCCATCCGCGGCGTCTCGGCATGATGCACCAGGCGCTCGTCTTCAAATCCGACGAAGGCCACTTGCCGACCTGGGTGCAGTACATCGACAAGTGGATCGGCGGCGCCAACAAGGGCATGGAGGAACAGGAAGAGGCCGAGCGCCAGCGCAAGGCAAAGGCGCTCGCCGAAGAAGAAGAGCGGCAGAAGCGCATCCGCGAGGTCAACGAGAAGGTCAAGAATCTCTGAGCGGGGGCGTGGCGAAACGGCAACCGCCGAGGACTTAAAATCCTCTGTCCGCAAGGACTTGCAGGTTCGACTCCTGCCGCCCCTACCATCCTTGGAACAACCCCTCGATTTCACACTTGGCGATGGCGATATCTGTCGCACGCGTCGCATCTACCGCCTCCATGTCTCACTGCACCAGCGCCAGGCGGCGGCGATTGAGCGAGTCGTCCGCGCAATCGCGTGGCCAATCCTGTTCTCACAGCATGGCGAAGGGCGAAAACGTCAGCGACCGATCGAGCTCGAGCCGTGGCAAGGCCGCATCGTGGAGCAGCACACCGCCGAGTTTCTTCGTGGGTGCATCGAATCGGATGGCTGCAGACGCCGACGAGTCGTGTCAGACGAAACTATCCCGCCTACGCATTCACGAACCGTTCGGAAGACATCCTGCGACTCTTTATATGGGCGTGCACTCTCCTCTCGTTACGACCGCGGCGCACGAACCGCGTCACGATCTCGCTCGCGCGGCGCGCAGACGTTGCGACGCTCGACAGCCTCTTCGGCAACCGCGACGATCATGAAATCGTGGCGCGCGCGCTGGATGCGAGCCTCGTCATAACCCCGTGATATCCTGCGTTCTGTGCTGCCCCTCGTTATAAGCTCGCCTGGCTCGATCGCGTTCCAGGTCGGTCCGATCGTCATCCGCTGGTACGGCATCCTCATGGCCACCGCGATCGTCATCGGACTCTGGCTCGGCTTCCGTCAGGCCAAGCGCGACGGGCTGCCGGCCGACGACATCATCAGCGCCGGGCAGTGGGCAATCCTGGCGGGTCTCGCCGGCGCGCGGGTCTACGAAGTCATCTTCAACTGGGACTACTACGGCCGCTATCCGTCGAAGATCGTCGCGGTGTGGGAAGGCGGCCTGGCCATGCACGGAGGCCTCATCGTCGGACCGGCGGTCGGGGCGTACCTCGCGTACAAGTGGCGGCTGCCGATCCTGAAGGGGCTCGACGTCGCCGCGCCGTCGATGATCCTGGGGCAGGCCATCGGCCGGTGGGGCAACTTCTTCAACGAGGAAGCGTTCGGCCGGCCCACCGATCTGCCGTGGAAGCTCTACATCTCGCCCGAGCATCGTCCGCTCGGCTATGCCCAGTTCGAGTACTTCCACCCGACGTTCCTGTACGAGTCGTTGTGGGACTTCGCGGTCTTTCTGTTGCTCGTGGGATTGCTGCGCTCGAGGCTCAAGACACGTCCCGGCGCCTTGTTCTTCGCGTACGTCGGTCTCTACTCGATCGGCCGGTTCGCGATCGAGGCCCTCAGGCTGGACAGCTTCTGGCTCGGCTCGTTCCGCGTCCCGCAGCTCGCGAGCCTCGCCGGCGTGCTCGTCGCACTCGCGGGAATGGCCTGGGCAAGCCGCCGCGCCGCTGCATCGCCCGCCGCGACCTGACGCGCGAGGTGCGTGCTGCAGGCCGTCGCGGGGGCTGGGACCCCGCCGGCCGAGGCGCGATTCTAAGTCAGAGGAGGGCCATGTGCGCCTCGAGCGAATGGGGCCCTATCTCTGGCGGATTCCTCAGGACGCCGGCCGCGGCATGCGCGTCCCCGGTCTCGTCGTCGCCGACGACCACCTGATCGAGTCGATTCGCTCCGACGCCTCGCTCGACCAGCTCGCCAACGGCACGACCTTACCCGGCATCGTGAAAGCCGCGATGGCGATGCCCGATTCGGCATCTCGACGCGCGTCGCGCGACTCAAACCGTTGGCGGTCGTCAAAGGATGAGCGCGCGCCGCGTGGTACACTAGCGCGATGTCCTGGTCACTCAAGAAGAAATCACAAGCGCTGCTCGCCGAAGAGCAGGGCACCGTGATCAAGGACTGGGGCGGCAAGATCTCCGTCGCCCTGGTCTATCCCAATACCTACGCGGTCGGGATGTCGAATCTCGGCTTTCAGACCATCTACCGTCATCTGAATGCGATGCCCGACGTCGTCTGCGAGCGCGTCTTCATGCCGGAGCCGGCCGATCTGGACGACATGCGCCGAGCGCAGACGCAGCCGTTCTCGATCGAGTCGCTCCGGCCGCTCACCGATTTCCATCTCGTCGGGTTCTCGGTGACCTACGAAGGCGACTACATCAACGTGCTGCGACTACTCGGGATGGCGGGCATTCCGCTGCGGGCGAGCGCGCGACGGCCGCACGATCCGCTGGTGTTGATGGGCGGGGTCTGCGCCTTCTCGAATCCGGAGCCGATCGCGCCCTTCATGGATTTCGTGGTCGTGGGCGAGGGTGAGGAGCTGGTGGTCGAGATGATCGCCGCCTATCGCGCCGGCTACCGCGACCGCGGCGGCCTCCTCGCCGCGCTCGCGGGGCTCGACGGCGTCTACGTGCCGGAGCGGTACGAGGTCGCCTACGCCGATGACGGTGCGATCGCCGACGTCACCGCGCGCGACGGCGCGCCCGCGATCGTCGCCAAGCGACGGCTCCGCAACGTCAACGCGTTCGAGACGGTGGCCGCCGTGAAGACCGCGCACGCCGAGTACGGCCACATGGCACTCCTCGAGGTGGGCAAGGGCTGCGGGCGGGGCTGCCGCTTCTGTCTCGAGGGGCAAGTGTACCGGCCGGTCAGACATCGATCCGTCGACGCTCTGCGCGAGACCGTCGAGCGCATGGCGGCTGCCGGCGAGCGGCGCATCGGCCTCGTGGGTGCGTGCGTGTCGGACTATCCGTGGCTCGGCGAGCTGCTGAAGGTCGTCGAGGACAACGGCATGGAGCTCTCGATCTCCTCGCTCCGCGCCGACAGCCTCAGCGAGGGCCTCGTGGCGGCGCTGGCGCGGGGCGGACATCGGACCTTGACCATGGCGCCCGAGGCAGGGACCGAGCGGCTGCGGCGCGTCATCCGGAAATCGATCAGCGACGAACAGTTGATGACCGCGTGCGACCTTGTGCGAGCCCACGGCATCCCAAATCTGAAGACGTATTTCATGATCGGCCAGCCGACCGAAACCGTCGAGGACGTCGAGGCGATCCCGGACCTGGCCGGACGGCTGCTCGAGCGACTGCGCGTCCTCGACCCGACCGGCCGGCCGTTCGGCCGGCTCACGCTGTCGGTCTCGTCGTTCGTCCCCAAGCCGTGGACGCCCTTTCAGTGGGCGCCGTTCGACGGCGCCGACTCGCTCCAGGCCAAGCTCGAGATCATCAAGCGGGGTGTGCGCCGCTTCTCCAACGTGCGCGTGCTGCACGAGAATCCTCGCGAGGCGGCGCTGCAGGCGCTCCTCGCGCGCGGGGATCGGCGCGTCGGCGACTTTCTCGAGCTCGCGGCGTCTCACGAGGGCGACTGGCGCCGCGCGCTGCGCGAGTGGGACGGCGACGCGGCGTTCTACACCACCCGCCGCCGCGCGCTCGACGAGCGGCTGCCCTGGGATCACTTCGACGTCGGCGTCAAAAAGACCGGTCTGCTGCGCGAGTGGGAACGGGCCGCCGACGACGCCCTGGTGGCCGGAGCACGCTGATGACCGTCCGCGACGTCTATCAGCGGCCGCTGCGCAATCTCAGGATCTCGGTGACGGACCGCTGCAACCTGCGCTGCAGCTACTGCATGCCTGAAGAGGACTACGTCTGGCTGCCGCGTGAGCAGATCCTCAACTTCGAGGAGATGAGCACGCTCGTCGACGTGTTCATGGACCTCGGGGTCGACAAGATCCGCCTCACCGGCGGCGAGCCGCTCCTGCGGCGCGATCTGCCGGAGCTGATCCGGCTGCTGGCGGACAAGCCGACGCTTCGCGACCTGGCCATGACGACCAACGGCGTCCTGCTCGCCGAGCAAGCGCGCCCGCTGCATGCGGCCGGGCTCCATCGTGTCACGGTGAGCCTCGACACCCTTCGACCCGAACGCTTCACGGCCCTGACGCGTCGGGCGAATCACGCCCAGGTGCTGGCGGGGATCGCCGCGCTGGCGCCGGCGGGCTTCTCCGGGACGAAGCTCGACACGGTCGTCATGCGCGACGTCAACCACGACGAGCTGGTGGAGCTGATCGACTACGGCCGGACCGTGCCGGCCGAGGTGCGCTTCATCGAGTACATGGACGTCGGCGGCGCGACACGCTGGTCGATGGACAAGGTCGTCAGCCGCGCCGAGATGCTGGAGACCCTGGGGCGGCGCTACGGTCGGATCGAGCCGGTGGTCGAGGAGACCACCGCGCCGGCCGATCGATACCGCCTCGCCGACGGCACTATCTTCGGGATCATCTCGTCCACCACCGAGCCGTTCTGCGCGAGCTGCGACCGCAGCCGGCTCACGGCCGACGGCGTCTTCTATCTATGCCTCTACGCCCAGCAGGGCGTCGACCTCCGGGGGCCGCTCCGCCGCGGGGCGTCGCGTGACGAGCTCAGCGCGCTGATCGCCGGCGCCTGGAGCCGGCGCGCAGACCGCGGCGCCGAGGAGCGGCTGAGGCTGCGGGACCGCACTCCGCTCGTGCAGATCGGTCGTCTGCGGGCGGATCCGCACCTGGAGATGCACACGCGGGGCGGGTAACCCCGCAGTGCGCGCCGCCGGCGGCCCGGGGCCGAGGCGCGCCCGTGAATTGGGAGGACTGACGCGTGAGCGCGCCTGACACGACCAAGATCGACGTCCAGGAGCATGGCGCCGACCGGCAGACATCCGATCGGCGGCTCTACATGCAGCTCTCGGCGTTCGGCGGTTGTCTCGACGCGAAGCCGCTCCAGCGCGCGCTCGAGTCGAGCCGGCTCGAGGCGGTGCTGTACCAGGACCTCAGCGACCCGCGCGGCGTCGCCGTGGTCTCGATGAGCGAAGACCCGATCTTCTTCGTCACGGCGCTCCGCGAGGTGTTCAACGCCGAGCCCTTCGCCGGACTCTCGCAGAAGCCCGAGCTCACCATGTTCGGACGGACGTACGCCTCCGGCTTCGAGACGGATCTCGAGGACTGGCTGCTGCGCCGGCCGCGCCGGGCCGCGCTCAATCCCGCGTGGCCGTGGGGGATCTGGTATCCGCTCCGGCGGACCGGATCGTTCAGCAAGCTGACGCCCCAGGAGCAAGGCGCGATCATCCGCGAGCACAGCGTGCTGGGCCGCGCCTACGGCGACGCCGATCTCGCGCACGACGTGCGGCTGGCCTGCCACGGCCTCGACGTCCACGACAATGACTTCGTCATCGGCCTCGTGGGGCGCCAGCTCCATCCGCTCTCGCACCTCGTGCAGGCGATGCGAAAGACCACGCAAACCGCGCAGTATCTGCAGACGCTCGGCCCCTTCTTCGTCGGCCACGCACTCTGGCAGAGCCCGTACGCGGGATAGCGCTGGCGCACGCCGCCGCAGCGGCTTGACGCCGGGCGTGAGGCCGGGCTAGCCTCGTCGCCGCACAAACTCAAAGGCGACGAGGAGGACGTGATGGCTCAGACGACACTGCCGCCGTGGATCCAGGCGCTGCAACAACGGGACCCCGAATTCGTCAGCTCGTACATGGCCCAGCGCGAGCGCATCCTGCGCGATGGCGCCATTCCGGCGAAGTACAAGATCCTCATGACGATGATCGTCGACGCGCTATTGTCCCACCCCGACGGCGTCGCGAACATCGCCGGCCGGGCGCGCGCCGCCGGCGCGTCCGACGCGGAGATCCAGGAAGCGGTCGAGGTGGCGTACCTCTTCGGCGGCACGCCGGCGCTGGTGACCGCGATGAACGCGTTTCGCAGCTGACGGAGAGCTCAGCGGGTCGGCGTCGCGACGAAGATCCGATGTGACGCGCGGAGCTCGGTCTGGGCGAGGATCTCGAAGCCGGCCTCGCCGAGGAGCCAGCGCCAGTCGTCGACCGTGTACTTGTTGTGCACGGGGAAGAGGCGGAACGCCCGTCTGAGCGCGTCGGGCCCGCTCTCCTTCATGACGTCGCGTCGCCAGGCCAGGTAGCTCGACAGCGGCTGGCGAATCCAGTCGTTCAGCAGAAAGCTCGCTCCGGGCGCCAGCACGCGACGAATCTCGGCCAGGGTGGGCAGGGGCTCGTCGAAGACATGGAGCACCGACGACATGCTCACCAGATTCACGGTGGCATCGGCGAGCGGCAGCGGCTCGACGGCCACGTCGTGGACCGTGAGGGTCACGCTCGGCGGCTTGAAGGTCAGCCGCCGGCCATAGGCAATCATCGCGGGCGTGACGTCGTAGCCGTGCAGGATCGCGTCCGGGTGACGCTCGCCGAGGTCGCGCAAGAGGAGCCCCGGCCCACACCCCAGATCGATCATCACCGGGCGCGGCGGAAGGCGTCGCCCCACGTGCGCGTCGAAGAACGCCCAGAACTGCGTCTCGAAGCGCTCCGGGTGCGTCGCGACCATCCGTTGCAGCAGGTCCTCGTCCGATGCGCCCCCGAGCGATTGATGAGTGGGCATGCCGCGCCTCCCGGCCAAGAGTCTAGCGCAGGCCCACCTGATCCGTGGGAGGATGGCGCCGCGCGATGAGCCGGACCGAGGCCGCGATGGCGGGCGGGACGCGACGGAAGACGAAGGCGCTCGCGGTCCCGCTGGCGGGGCTCGGCGCGGCGTTGTTCCTGCCTCCGCTGCTCCCCGGTCTTCCGCTCGCCGGGCAACGGGCGCTGATCGTCACCCTGATCACGATCCTGCTCTGGACAGGCGAGATCCTGGCGCCGGGTGTCACCGCGCTCCTGAGCGTCACCCTGCTGGCGCTCAGCGGCGCCACCGGAGGCCTGCGGGAGGCGCTACAGGGCTTCGCCAACCCCGTGCCCTTCTTCCTGATCGGCGTGCTGACGATGGGCGTCGCGGTCGTGCGCAGCGGGCTCGCCGAGCGGCTGGCCCGGACCATCCTCGAGCGCGCGCGCGGGCGGAGCCTCACGGTCTACCTCCAGCTGGTGCTCTCGTTCCCCGTCCTGACCTTCTTGCTGCCCTCGGCGACGACGCGGTCCGGGATCCTGATCCACATCTACGACGAGGTCTTCACGCTCGGGCGGGTCCCCCGCGGCGCGGACGTGGCCAAGGCGGTCATGCTCGCGCTCTCGTCGATCAACCGCCTCGCGTCCACCTCGCTGTTGACCGGCGGGATCACGCCCGTGATGAGCGCCGCGATCATCGGGGGCATGTCGTGGACCGGCTGGTTCGCGCTGATGGCGGTGCCGTACTACGCGATCCTGCTCCTGGGCGGCGTGCTCACCTACGCGCTCTATCGCCGCGGCTTCTCGGCGGGGCTGCCGGCACCGGAGCCCGCGCGCCGGCGTCCGATCTCGGGGACCGAGTGGCGGACGATCGCGGTCATCCTGAGTGCCTCGGCCCTCTGGCTCACCGACGGCGTGCACCATCTCGATCCGGCGATTCCGGCGCTGCTCGCGTTCGCCGCGCTCCTCACGCCGGGCCTGGGCCCGCTCGTGTGGGCGGATCTCGAGCGCGGGGTGGGCTGGGCGAACTTCTTCGTCATCGCCGCGTCGATCTCGCTGGCGCACGCCCTCGTCGCGAGCGGCGCGGCGCCGTGGCTCGGCCGGCTCCTGGTCGGCGGCCTGCCGGCATTCGGCGACAGCGCGCTGGCGGTCGTCGTGCTCCTGATGCTCGGCGCGACGCTCTTGCGAGTCATCGTCCCCAACATCTCCGGCTTTCTCGCGCTGGCGTTGCCGATCGCGATGTCGGTGGGGCGCGAAGCGGGGGTCAACCCGCTGGTGTGCGCCCTGGTCGTGATGATGACCGGCGACGCGGTCGTGTACTACCCGGCGCAGAGCTCGTCGGCGCTCGTCATCTACGAGCGCGGCCACGTGTCGGCGGCCGAGATGCTGAAGTTCGGACTGTGGATGACCGTGGTCGGCTGGGTGGCGATCCTGGTGGTCGCGCTGCCCTGGTGGGCGCTCGTCGGGGAGCCGTTGAAGTAACGCCGCGGGGTTCGAGCGCGCCCGCGCTCGTGCTCGTGCCTGGGGGGCTCGGAGGGGCCGTCGAGGCCCTCCGATCAAACGAGCGGAGCGGGGAGCTCCGACTTGCCCGTCAGGTAGAGATCGACACCCCGCGCCGCAGATCGCCCCTCGGCGATCGCCCAGACGATCAGCGACTGCCCGCGCTGCATATCGCCGCACGCGAACACGCCGGGTACGCTGGTCATCCAGTTCGGGTCGCGCCAGACGTTGCCGCGCTCGGTGAGCCTGACGCCGAGGTCGGTCAACATCCCCGGGCGCTCGGGACCGAGAAACCCCATCGCGAGCAGCACCAGGTCGACGTCGAGCCTGAACTCGCTACCGGGAATGGGCTTGAACTCGAGCCGGCCGCCCTCGCGGACCAAGTCGACCTTGACTGCTTCGAGCGCCTTCACACGGCCCTGACCGTCTCCGAGGAAGCGCTGCGTCGAGACCGCGTAGACGCGCTCGCCGCCCTCCTCGTGAGCGCCGGACACCCGGAAGATGTTGGGCCACTGCGGCCACGGATTGTCCGCCGCTCGCTGGTCCGGTGGTCGCGGCAGGAGCTCGAACTGGTGGACGGCGACCGCGCCCTGCCGGTGCACCGTACCCAGGCAGTCGGCGCCGGTGTCGCCGCCGCCGATGATGACGACGCGCTTGCCCTTCGCGCTGATGAATCGCTCGTCGGGAACGTGATCGCCCTCGCAGCGCCGGTTCTGCAGGGTCAGGTACTCCATCGCGAAGTGGACGCCGGCGAGCTCGCGCCCGGGAATCGAAAGATCGCGCGGCCAGCAGGCGCCGCCCGCCAGCACCACCGCGTCGAAGTCCTGCCGCAGGGTCCCGACCGGCACGTCGACGCCGACGTGCGCGCCCGTCCGGAAGCGCACGCCGTCCTTCTCCATCAGCTGGAGGCGGCGGTCGACGAAGCGCTTCTCCATCTTGAACTCGGGAATGCCGTAGCGCAGAAGCCCGCCGATCCGGTCGTCGCGCTCGAACACGGTCACCAGGTGGCCGGCGCGGTTGTGCTGCTCGGCCGCCGCGAGACCCGCCGGGCCCGAGCCGACCACCGCCACCTGCTTGCCGGTCCGCGCCGCCGGCGGTGCGACGCCGATCCATCCCTCGTCGAACGCGCGCTCGACGATCGCGATCTCGACGCCCTTGATGGTCACCGGATCGTCGTTGATGCCGAGCACGCAGGCGCCCTCGCACGGGGCCGGGCAGAGACGCCCCGTCCACTCCGGAAAGTTGTTCGTTGCGTGCAGGCGATCGATCGCCTCGCGCCACTGGTTCCGGTACACGAGGTCGTTCCAGTCCGGGATGATGTTCCCGAGCGGGCAGCCCTGATGACAGAACGGAATCCCGCAGTCCATGCACCGCGCGGCCTGCTTCGTCAGCTCGTCGACCGGGTAGGCGAGGTAGTACTCCTTCCAGTCGCGAACGCGCTCGGCCACCGGGCGCGCGGGCGGCTTCTTCCGCTTGATCTCGAGAAAGCCGGTGACCTTACCCACCGCTGGTCCCGACGAGCTCGGCGAAGGTCGGCTGGCGGCCTTCGGCGCGCGCCTGCGCCTCGGCGAGCAGCACGCGCTTGTAGTCCCGGGGCATGATCTTCACGAAGCGCGGCTGCATGTCGATCCAGTCGCGGAGGATGCCCGCCGCGTAGGTCGATCCGGTGTACTCGATGTGGCGCCGGATCAGGTCGCGCACCAGCGCGATCTCCTCGGGTTGGTCGAGACGCTCGAGGTCGACCATGCCCAGGTTGCACCGCCGCTTGAAGTCGCCGTCCCCGTCGAGCACGTACGCGATGCCCCCCGACATGCCGGCCGCGAAGTTCCGGCCGGTCCCGCCCAGCACGACGACCCGACCGCCGGTCATGTATTCGCAGGCATGATCGCCCACGCCCTCGACGACCGCGTGGACGCCGCTGTTCCGGACGCAGAAGCGCTCGCCGGCGACGCCACGCACGTAGGCTTCGCCGCTCGTCGCGCCGTAGAGTGCGACGTTGCCGATGATGATGTTGTCCTCGGGGACGAACGTGCTCTTGCGGGGCGGATAGACCGTGAGCTTGCCGCCCGAGAGGCCTTTGCCCCAGTAGTCGTTGGCGTCGCCCTCGAGGGTGAAGGTGACACCCCGCGGGACGAACGCGCCGAAGCTCTGGCCCGCGGATCCGGTGAAGTGGACGCGGATCGTGTCGTCCGGGAGCCCTGCGCCGCCCCAGCGCTTGGTGATGTGGTAGCCGAGCGTGGTGCCGACGGTCCGGTTGACGTTGCGGATCGGCACGCTGAGCTCGACCGGCTTCTTGTGCTCGACGGCCTCCCGGCACGCCGGAATGATCGTGGTGTTGTCGAGCGAGCTCTCGAGCGCGTGATCCTGGGGCCGCACGCACCGGCGCGCCACGTCGGCCGGCATGTCCGGCTGATGGAGAATCGCCGACAGGTCGAGTCCGCGCGCCTTCCAGTGCTCGAGCGCCGGCTTGAAGTCGAGCCGGTCCACGCGACCGATCATCTCGTCCATCGTCCGGAAGCCGAGGGCCGCCATGTGCTCCCGGACCTCCTGGGCGAGGAACCGGAAGAAGTTCACCACGTAGTCGGCCCGGCCGGCGAAGCGCTTGCGGAGCTCCGGATCCTGCGTGGCGATGCCGACGGGGCAGGTGTTGAGGTGACAGACCCGCATCATGATGCAGCCCAGCACCACCAGCGGGGCCGTCGAGAAGCCGTACTCTTCGCCGCCGAGCAGCGCGGCGATGACGACGTCGCGCCCGGTCTTCATCTGGCCGTCGACCTGGACCACGATGCGATCGCGAAGCTTGTTCAGCACCAGGACCTGTTGCGTCTCGGCGAGCCCCAGCTCCCAGGGCACGCCGCCGTGCTTGATCGAGGTGAGGGGCGAGGCGCCGGTGCCGCCGTCGTGACCGGAGATCAGCACGACGTCGGAGAACGCCTTCGCCACGCCGGCCGCGACCGTGCCCACGCCGATCTCGGCGACCAGCTTCACGTGCACGCGCGCCTCGGGGTTGGCGTTCTTCAGATCGTGGATGAGCTGCTTGATGTCCTCGATCGAGTAGATGTCGTGATGCGGGGGCGGCGAGATGAGCTGCACGCCCGGCGTCGCGAAGCGCACCTTCGCGATCCACGGATAGACCTTGCCCCCGGGCAGCTGGCCGCCCTCGCCGGGCTTGGCGCCCTGAGCCATCTTGATCTGGAGGTCCGTGGCGTTGACGAGGTACTCGCTGGTGACGCCGAAGCGCCCGGATGCCACCTGCTTGACCGCGCTCCGCCGCCAGTCGCCGTTGGGATCATGCTGATAGCGCGCCGCGTCCTCGCCACCCTCGCCGGTGTTCGAGCGTCCGCCGATGCGGTTCATCGCGATGGCCAGAGTCTCGTGGGCCTCCTGGCTGATGGAGCCGTAGGACATCGCGCCGGTGGCGAAGCGCTTGAGGATCGT
>CAYVHH010000051.1:0-3102 GCA_964450175.1 uncultured bacterium
GGGCGGCGGCGGCTGCGGCATTTCAATATCACGGAGCATCCGAACGCAGAGTGGACGGCGCGGCAGCTGATCGAGGCGTGCGGGCCGGAGGACAGCCCTCGGTATCTGATCCGGGATCGGGACCAGGTCTATGGCGAACGATTTTCGCGTCAAGCCAAGCTGTTGGACATCCGGGAGACGGTCATAGCGCCACGATCGCCGTGGCCAAACGCCTATGCCGAGCGCGTGATTGGCTCGATTCGACGCGAATATCTAGACCATATCGTGGTCGTCGGTGAGAGGCATCTGCGGGGGATTCTGTCGAACTACGTCGACTACTATAACGAGACCCGGACCCACTTAGCGCTGGCCAAAGATGCGCCCGAGCCGCGGAGTGCGCAGGCGCCGAGCCAGGGCAGGGTGGTGGAGGTGCCACGCGTGGGTGGGCTCCATCACGAATACCGCCGGCGTGCGGCTTGAGCGCATCGGACGAATAAGTGGAAGGCACAATCATCAACCATTTGCCGCTCATCAGTACGACCTCATATTGCTCTTGTGTTGTTCCTCAAGCCTCGTGGGATTCTGGCAACCGCATCTCAATCGACGCGCAAAGCACGCAGGAGTGACGCCAAGGGTCGAAGGGCGCTGATGTCATGTTGCGTCGAGCCAGGAAGCGAGCGGTTATCGACGCATGCGAGACCGTGCGGCGCTGCTACCGCTGTTCGGGGTCCAGTCTCACGCGCTGCAGGATGCCCGGGTTCTCCAGGGCAACCGCCACGCGTAGCGCGCGGAGGCCCTGCACGCCTTGGAGCTCGCCCAGGTCCAGCTCTTCCACCTCGCTGGTCAGGTAGCCCAGGTTTTGTAGATATTCGATGTACTCGCCGTACTCGCGGCCCTCGGCGCTCTGGCCGTAGATGATGGCGATCTTGCCGGGCTGGGTTACGCGGTCCGAAGTGCCCTCCACCACGGCTTTGTCGATGCTCTTCTTGACGATCTCGTAGCGGAGGTCGTACGCGCCGTCGACGTCGAAGCGCTTCTCGTCGAAACGGAAGCTGATGGATCGCGGCGTGTGCTGCACCAGAATCAGGTGGGTGGTCTCGAGCGGCACGGGCAGCCGGTCACGGAGCTGATGGGCGCGCGCGGCGATGCCGCACGTGAGCATGAGCTGCCACAGTCGCAAATTCTTGAGGCAGATGGGGTCGAAGCGGCCGTCCTCGAGCAGGCTCGGGCCGACGTAGATCTGGTAGTCGACGCCGTCGGTCTTCTGCTTCTCGAAGTAGTGCGGGAAGATGGCCTGCGCGGCCAACTCCTCGAGGTCGATATACGCGGAGACCGCCTCGGCGATGCGAGCGACGCTGTCCTCGAAGAGCTGTCGCCGGCGGTAAACGACGCCGAGCCGCGCGTCTAGCGCGCCGCGGTACAGCCCGATCCGTGCGCTCACGGCGGTGCCGAACGTGCCGAGATGGTCGAACAGGGTCTCGACGTTCGTGCGCAGGAATCCAACGATGCCAATCTCGTCGCCGGAGTTCAGGCTCCGCTGGACGTGCGCGATGCGCCTCTCGACCCGGTAAGAGAGCTCGGCGAGCGCCGGGAGCATGCGCACTTCGTGGGCGGCGCGCAGAACGTCGGCGGCGAGTCGGAGCTGGGTGAGAAGGTCGGCCTGGATGGCGACCCCACGCTGGGCGGACGCGCCGCGGATGTCGGCCAGGCCGTATAGCGGGTAGACGTTCTCGAACGCGATCGGCTCCATCTCCGCGGCGGCGTCGGAGACGCTCTTGCTTTTCCGCTCGATCGCGTTGAACACGGCCTTCCGGAAGCGCCACTCCACCACCGGGTGAATATTCGTGCATTTCTCTTTGATCATGGCCTGGACGCGGGCATCTAACTCGTCGACGCTCCGCTGGACGGCCATGGAGAAGAGCGGGAGCACTTCGTCGAGCTTCGGCATGTGGGTGGCGTTCAGGTCGCCCGACCTGGGCGAGATGAGCTCCAGCGTGCCGATTGCCCTGTCCTGATACTGAAGCGGCGCACAGACGAAGGTGCGGGCACCGGCGGCGATCAGCTCATCCTCCCACGGTGTGCGGTCGGGCCACGCCGCGAGGTCGTCGATGATGATCGGCCGATTCTGGATGACGGCGCGCTCGTACAGCGACCCCTTGAATTCGGACGTCTTGTGGTGCGCCGAGTCCGCGAACATGTCCGTGTGATCGTGGCTCATCGCGTCGTTCAGCACGAGCACGCGATCGCCTTGCACCGCGGCCAGGCCGACCTGCAGGCTGGGCCGCCGGAACAGCGTTCGAAGCTTGGCCTGCAGGCTCGCGAACCGGGCGCTCGACACGATCGACTCCTTGTCGATCAGGTCGCGCTTGAGCGAGGACAGCACCTCCTGATCGGTCACGTCGACGGCCTTGAGCGTCATGAAGCCGCGCAACGTGACTGTCTCCGGGGGCACGAGCTCACGAAGCTGGTCGAGATTCGCATTGCCGCTCTGGAGCTGCCGCCGCATGGCTTCGGTGAGCTTGGGCGCGGGCTTCGCGAGCTTCACGTCGACGAAGCGCCAGTCGAAGTCGAGGCGGAAGTACCGCTCTAGCGAGGTGGCCGGGTCCTCGGACGTGAAGACCACAGGGATCTCGACGCCGAGATCGATGCCGTACGTGCGCTCGAAGATCAGCTCGTAGGCGAGGTGAAGCTTTGCGGCCGCGAGCCGCTGCTCCTCCCCGTTCACGCGGCCGCGGAGCGTACCGTCGTCGTTCATGAGCGTGCGGCGGAACAGGTTCGTGGCGTAGAACGACCGGAGCTGGAACGGGTAGAGCGCCGCGCCGTATTCCTGCTCCCAGAAGCCGGGTGGGAACATGGCGCTCATCATGAGGTCCATGAGCTGCTGGTGCTTGGCGATCACCGACACGTCGTCGATGACCGCGGAAAGCTCGGGCGCCTGCTTGATCCTCTCGCGGATGATCCCGGGCAACGGCCCACGGCCCAGCTCGCTGTAGGCGGAGAGCTGCGTCCAGAAGCGGATGAGTGGCGCCAGGCTCAGCTCGGTACGGAACGGTAGCGCGGTCGAGTGCGCGCCGGGCCCGGCCCCGACATGGACCGAAGGCGATACGAGCCCGCCGGTGGCGG
>CAYVHH010000052.1:0-4374 GCA_964450175.1 uncultured bacterium
CGCACCAGAGATCGAGGCGTCGCGGGAGGCGATCTGCCTCGAGCCTCGTTCGGCGTTTCGACGACATCGGCCCTATCACGCGTTCTTGTACGTATGGCACTGGCAAGGGAGCGCTGTCACGCCTTCGACCGCCGCTCGGGCCGTGACCGGCGCGGCAACGACCGTCGAGCGCTGCTGTCGTCGCCTGCATCCCGCCCGGCAAGACGGGAGCGCAGGTGGGACCTCCGCCGCCTGCTCTACCGGCGCAGCCTGCTCAACCGCCGGCGGGGCGCGCCGGCCATACGGATCGCATGGGCGGCCGGCGGGCCGCCGTGGACGCTTTCGACGCGGTTCGAGCCGCTACCCGCCTACCGGGCTTGAACGTCGTGCATCCATAAAGAAAACCCCGGCTCCGCAAGCCCGCCGCTGCTTCCTTGCGGCTTCTGGCGAGCGGATATCGTCAGCTGATCAATCGCCGCATCCTCGTCCCGATCGCGCTCGGCGTCATCCTCAATCCTCTGAACTCGTCGATGATCGCCGTCGCGCTGGTGGCGATCCACAGCGACTTTCAGGTCAGCATCGGGACCTCGACGTGGCTCGTCTCGGCGTTCTACCTCGTCGGCGCCGTGGGGCAACCTTTCATGGGTCGCCTCGCGGACCTGCTCGGCGGCCGGCGCGTGTTCCTGTCGGGAATCGTGGTGGCCGCCATCGTCTGCGCGGTTGCGCCCCTCTCCCCGACCTTTGGCTGGCTCGTCGCCGCTCGCGCGGTGCAGGCGCTCGCGACCTCGACCGCCTTCCCCGCGGGCCTGGGCCTGATCCGCGCGACGAGCGGTGAGCGCGTCCCGGCGTCGTCGCTCGCGCTGCTCACGGTCGCTGCCTCGATCAGCGCGGCGCTCGGACCCACGGTCGGCGGCCTGCTGCTGGGCGAATGGGGATGGCAGGCGATCTTTCTCGTCAACGTGCCCATCACCATCGCGACGCTGGTCCTTGGTGTGCTGTGGCTGCCCGCGCCGCCCCCAGCTGCGGCCGGCGGCTGGGCCGGCATCGATATCCCCGGCGTCATTCTCTTCGCGGCGACCCTGACGCCCATCCTCGGCTTCCTCCTTGCGTTCGGCACGCCGCAGGGATGGATCCTCATCGCCATCGCGCCCGTCATGGCGGCGTTGCTCGCGCTGCGCGAGCTGCGCTACCCGTCGCCCTTCTTCGACATCCGGCTCCTGATGCGCCATCCCGCGATGGTGTCGGTGTTCCTCCAGTTCGCGGCTACGACCTTCATCTTCTACTCGTTCTTCTTCGGCCTTCCGATCTGGCTCGAGCAGGTCGCCGGGTACGACCCTCGTACCGCCGGCCTGCTGATCCTGCCGCTCACCGGCATCGCGGTGCTCGTCACACCGGTTGCGTCGCGGATGATCCAGCGCATCGGCACGCGCGTCCCCCTGATCATCGGATCGACGTTCATGCTCGTCGGTTCACTCCTGATGCTCGTGGTCGAACCGACCGCACCCGTCTGGATCGTGCTACTCGCGTGCCTCGTGCTCGGCGTCCCCAACGCGTTCAACAACCTCGGTCTGCAGGCAGCGCTCTACGGCGTGACTCCGCCCGAACGGATCTCGTGGGCCGCCGGCCAGTTCCAGACTTTTCGCTATGTGGGCGCCACGCTCGCCGGCGCGGTGCTCGGAAGCGTCTTCAGCACCGGCGCCACCACCACCGGACTCCATGGCATCGCCGCGGTGCTCGCGACAGTGGCGGCTCTGCTGATCGTCGCAAGCGCGATGCGGGAGCGGTCCCCGCAAACGCAGCCGGCGTGACGCCGGTCAGTTGTTTCGCTTGCGGATGAGGTAGGTCTGCAGCGCGCGCAGCGACTGCTGAAGGTCGGCGACCCTCTCGGTCACAACGTCGTCCGCGAGATCGAGCGACTCGAGCGCGTGAAGATAGAGCTCGGCCCTCTCGGCCTGACGCATGGCGATTCTCAGGTTGCGTCGCATCAGCTGCTCGTCACGCCTCGACTGCAGCAGCGATGAACGCCCCCCGAAGATTCCGAGCAGCGCCTTGTCGGCCATGATTGCAAGCTAGCCTTGAACCGATCAACGCTGAGTCAACGAAATGAGCAGTGAGCGCAGCCTGATCCGAGCACCCGAGATCGCCGTGTGGTCAATCGCGCTCGCCGGGCCCGCCGCCATCACCGCCGTCCTGTTCCACTACGCCCACCCGATCGGACGCGACTACGTCTTCTTCTACCTGGCGCTGGTCGCGGTCGTCGGCGTGTGGCGCGGCATCTGGCCGGCGCTCGCCTGCGCGCTGATCAGCTTCCTGTGCGTCGACTACTACTTCGTCCCGCCGCTCTACACGTGGACGATCGCGGACGAGACCGACATCGTGAACCTCAGCTCATTCCTCGCGACCGCCGCGATCGTCGGCATCCTCGCCTCGAGGCGCCGGAACGCGCTGCTCCAGGCGCAAGGCCTGGCTGCACAGCTGCAGCGCGCGAACAGCGAGCTGGTGAGACTGAACAAGGAGCAGGCCGAGGCCGCGCAGGCTGCGCTGAGGTTGGCGCGCAGCGAGCAGCAGATCCAGGCGCTGCAGGAGACCGACCGGCTGCGGCGCGAGCTGCTGGCGAACGTGTCCCACGAGCTGCGCACGCCTCTAGGGACCATCCTCGCCGAGAGCACGGACCCGGCCGAGGCGCGGTCGGCCGAGCAGCTGAAGGACTCTCTCGCCACCATCGGCGCGGAGGCGCGGCGGCTCAACACGCTGGTCGCCGACATGCTGGACATGACGACCATCGAGGGCGGCGCCCTCGAGCTCGACCTCGCGCCGCTCGACCTCGCTGACGCGATCGAGGGCGCCGCGGAGCGCCTGCATCGCGTCTCCCCATCTCGGCGCGTGCAATGGGACACGGCCGCGGCGCACGCGGAGGTGCTGGCGGATTGGGACCGGCTCGGGCAGGTCTTCGACAACCTGCTCTCGAACGCCGATCGCTTCGCCCCGCCGGACACCGCCATCGAGATCGAGGTCGCCCACGAGCAGCAGGGTCTCGTCACGGTGCGAGTCGTCGACCGCGGCCCGGGCATCCCGCGCGACCTCCGGGACCGCATCTTCGAGCGCTTCTTCCGGGGGCACGCCGACGGAAGCAGCGGCGGCACCGGGCTCGGCCTCGCGATCGTGAAGGGCCTGGTCGAAGCGCACGCGGGCACCGTCGCCGTCGAGGATCGACCCGGGGCCGGGGCGGTCTTCCGCTTCACGCTGCCCGAGACGCCTGGAGCCGAGTGAGCAGCGTCCTGATCATCGAAGACGACCAGGCGCTGCGCAACTCGATCCGCTCGATCCTCGATCGCAACGGCTACGACGTTCGCACCGCGGGCGACGGCGCCGCGGGCGCGCGCGACCTTCAGACGGGCGAGTACGACGTGGTGCTGCTCGACATAGGCCTGCCCTTCGTCGACGGCTGGGAGCTTCTCCGCCGCCATCAAGGCAAGCGCATGCCGTCGGTGATCGTGATCAGCGCCCGCGGCGAGGAGCAGGACAAGGTTCGCGCGCTGGACATGGGCGCGGACGACTACCTCGCCAAGCCGTTCGGCGCCGACGAGCTGCTGGCGCGGATCCGCGCGGTGCTGCGGCGCGCGCACCCGCCCGCGCCGAAGAAGCAGGTCGCGACGCACGAGGGGGTCGTCGTCGACCTTGCCAACCAGTCGGTGCTCAAACACGGCCAGGAGGTGCACCTCTCACCCACCGAGTACGGCCTGCTCGCGGCGCTGTCCGAGCACGCCGGCCAGCTGATGGACCACCGGACGCTGCTCCGGACGGTGTGGGGACCGGGTTACGGCGACGAGCGCAACTACCTCCGCACGTTCATCCAGCGCCTGCGGATGAAGCTCGAGGACGACCCCAAGAACCCGTCGGTCATCGTCACTGTCGGCGCGCGCGGGTACCGGTTCGGGCCGCCGGCCGCCTGATGCGGCTCGCGGCCAGGCCGATCGGCCTGTCCAGGCCGGTCCGATCGTTGATCCCCCGTTGATGGTCGCGTTCTTAGGCTTCGAGGCATGCCACTCGACGTATGGATGGTCGGACTCGCGTTGGTGCTGACTATTGCGGCCGCACTCTACATTCGCGGCCTCAAGGAGCTGCCCTGATGCCGGAGCAACTTCCGTACATCGTGACCTTGGTCGTGGCGGTGCTCGTGACGGCCTACCTGTTCGTCGCGCTCTTGTACCCGGAGAGGTTCTAGGCCGAACGTGGTCCTCGACATTGTCGGAGCGATCATCACTTACGTCGCGGTCGCGGTGGGCGCCTGGTTCCTGGCGCCTTACTTGCTCAAGGTTTTCCAGGGGCAGCGCACGATCTTCAGCCCAGTCCTGCGGCCCATCGAGCGCGGCACCTACCGGCTGATGGGCGTGG
>CAYVHH010000053.1:0-19221 GCA_964450175.1 uncultured bacterium
GGCCGAGGCCGATCTGCGATTGGAGGCGCGAGAGTGATCCGAGCCGGTGAAGGGTCCAGACGAAGATGAGAAGTGGTACGACAGTCGTGACGGCGAATACCGCCGAGGCGGCCTGTTGCAGTGAGTTGGGGCGGGGCGAACTCGCCATCAAAATCCATCGTAGGCGATCGCAAGCTCGCGGCCTTCAGGAAAAAATCGGAGGGCCACGGGCGGGGAGTCAAGATGTGATATATCGCGGGGTAGATCGACAGAACCTCAGAGGAGGTATCAAGGTGAGCGACTTGAAAATCGATACGGTGCGGTCGTCCAGCAGCGGGGTGCTCGGCCGCGCTCGGAGCGAGGCGCGAGGCCACAGCCTCGTCCTCGACTCGTCGTCCCGGCCGCAAGCCGACGCCTTCACCAACAGCGAGGCGTTCCTGGCGGGTGTCTCGTCCTGCGGCGTCACCCTGATCGAGGCGCACGCGAAGGAATCCGGCATCCCCCTGACGGGCATCGACGTCACGATCGAAGGGGCCCGGGCCGCGGCGGAGCCCAACCGGTTCGCCGTGGTCACGATGACCTTCGAGATCGCCGGCGTCAGCCAGGCCCAGGCGGACGAGCTCGTCGCGACGTACCGCGGTCGTTGACCCCTCTACCGCACGGTCGCGGGCGCGACCGAGGTGAAGGTGCAGGTGGTGGCGGTTCGATGAACCGGTAGTACCATCGGGCCCCGGAGGATTCGGTGGCGAGGACGCGCTGTGCCTGGGCCCGGGGCGATCTCGAGGTCGCGTATCACGATCGTGAGTGGGGCGTGCCGATCCATCGGGATCGGCTCCTGTTCGAGCTCCTGATTCTCGAGGGCGCGCAGGCCGGGCTGAGCTGGTCGACGATTCTCAAGAAGCGGCCGGCCTACCGAAAGGCGTTCGACCGGTTCGACCCGAAGAAGATTGCCCGCTATCCCGCGGCCCGCGTCCGGCGCCTCATGACCGACGCGGGCATCGTCCGCAACCGCGCGAAGATCGAGGCCACCATCGCCAACGCGCGGGCCTTCCTCGCGGTCCAGCGCGAGCACGGGAGCTTCGACGCCTACATCTGGCAGTTCGTCGACGGCCGCCCCAGGCAGAACACCTGGCGCCGGCACGGCGAGTGTCCGGCGGAGACGGACGAGTCGCGGGCGATGAGTCGCGAGCTTCTCCGGCGGGGCTTCCGGTTCGTGGGCCCGACGATCTGTTACGCTTTCATGCAGGCGACCGGCATGGTGAACGACCACCTGCGCGGGTGTTTTCGATGGCGCGAGGTTCGGCGGCGCGCCACGACGCGGTGAACGGAAGGCGAGGGAATGGCTAGACGGCGTGTTCGACTCGCGGCGGTGGACGACGTGCCGGCCGGACAAGGCCGGGTCGTCGAGGTCGAGGGCAAGGATCTGGCGCTGTTCAACGTCGACGGGACCTTCTACGCAATCGACAATGCGTGTGCGCATCGCGGCGGACCACTGGGCGAAGGGGATCTCGAAGGCCGGTTCGTGCTGTGCCCCTGGCACGCGTGGCGCTGGGACGTCACGACCGGCGCCAACGCGAACAACCCCGCCGTCAAGATGGCCTGCTTTCCCGTCGCGGTCGAGAACGGCGACGTCTTCGTCGAGCTCGCCTGAGGATCACGGCCGGTGGATACCACGCTGATGGTCGGTGTGGGGCTGGCGGCCGGTATCGGTCTCGTCGTCGGCTGGATCACCTATCAGCGCTGCCCGCACTGCGGGCATCTGGTGCGCCGCGCGTCGCAAGGCTGGAAGCGGTGCGGCTCCTGCGGCCGGCAGTATCGCCGAGGACTTCGCGTACGATAGCGGCATGGTGACGCTCACTCTGCCGACAGGTCGGACATTGATCATCGCCGGCGCCGCCGCGCTCGTCGTCGTCGCGCTCGGCGCCGGAGGCTGGTACTGGCACACCGTCTCGCAGCGGCACGCGATGGCTGCGTACGCCGACGCGATGACGCGAGCTCAGCCCGCGCTGACTCCCCAGGCGACCGCCGACGCGAAGGCCACCGGAATCCGCGAGCTCGAGGCAGCCCTCACGCAATATCCCTCGGGCCCGGGGGCGGCGCAGGTGGCCTACGAGCTCGGGAATCTGCGCTACGACGCCCAGCAGTACGCGCAGGCGCGCGGCGCCTGGGATCTCGCCGTCGCGCAGGGGCCGCCGCGGACGATCAAGGCGCTGAGCCAGGGCGGCATCGCGTACACGTGGGAGGCCGAGCGCAACTACGCGAAGGCGGTCGAGGCGTTCAAGATCGCGCTGACCGGCCTGGGGCCGAAGGACTTCTACTACGAGGATCTGCTCCTGGGGCTCGCGCGGACTCAGGAGCTCGCCGGTCAGAAGGCCGACGCGATGGCGACCTATCGCCGGGCGCTCGGCGAGCTCGCCCAGAGCCGTCGCGTCGAGGAGATCAAGGCGCGGCTCGCCGCGCTCGGCGCGTAGTCGATCGGGCGACCCGACGGCCCCGCTCGAGCGGGCGTTCGACGGCGGGGCCGGGCGCCGAAGAACAATGGGTTGCGCGTGGAGCACACGCGGCGAGTCCGAGAGCGTCGGCCCCGTTCGTGGACGTCAACTGTGCCGCGATCCCCGAGACGCTCCTCGAGTCCGAGCTCTTCGGGTACGAGCGCGGCGCGTTCACCGATGCCCGCCGCTCCAAGCCCGGGCTGTTCCAGACCGCGCATCGCGGGACGATCTTTCTCGACTGGGCAGTGCCAGCAACGTCGACTTGCCGGCGGCGATCCGGGAGCGCCGCTTTCGCGAGGATCTCTACCATCGGCTCGCGGTCCTGACCCTGCGCTTGCCGTCGTTGCGCGAGCGCGGACAGAACATCCTCCTGCTCGCGAACCATTCCGATCGACGTGCCAGGTGCTCTGCTCCATGAGCGCCGCGCCTCTGACGTGAGTTCGATCCGCACGGGGGGCGCGACAGGCTATCGGCGTTGAACAACCCGGTGGACAGGACCGGTGAGCCTTCGACCTCGGCAAATCCGGCTGAGCGATGTTGCCCTCTTGGGACTCTGGGGTTGGCCGCGTACTTCCGATAAGGTGGATTATGTCAAGTAAAGGAAGAGACGGCCCGGACTCAGGCCGCATCGATCTGCCCGAAGACCGCGCAAACCTCTGCTGTGGCGGGCGTCTTGACAGCCACCGAGATTCTCCTAGACTGTGCGAGCCGCGGCGGAGAATCGCTGCGTCAATCGCGGCGCAGACGATCCGCTGACGGCTCGAGAAGCGAGGACGACGTGTGAGCAATCGGCAAGGCCCGGAGGCGTCGGCGTCGACCCGTGCCTTGCGCGCGTCGCCCGGGCCGAGCCCACGGGCGAGGATCCTGATCAGGCTCAGCGCCCTGGTGCTCATCGGCGCGGCGCTCTTCATCTTCCATGGAATCCGGTTCTATCTCACGCCGTGGTCGCAAGCGGTCATCAACGGGATCGTCAAGTACACCTACCCGCACGACGGACAGGCGGAGACGACCGTCGTCCTGTTCCGCGAGGACAATCTTCGGCAGCTGAAGGAGTCCTACCCGGTTTCGTATCAGCGGCACGCGATGGTGCTCGAAGCACTCGCCGCGTATCGGCCGCGCGCGGTTTTCATGGATTTCGTCTTCATGGACGAGCGTCCGGGAGCCGCGGAGCTGCGGCAGGCGATCTGCGACCTCCGCGAGTCCGGGATCCCGGTGTACCTGGCCGTGCTCGAACCCATGAAACGCCCGGAGCAGGCGGGTCGGCCCTGGGTGTTCGAGTGCGCCGTGCAGGTCAGCGCGCAGATGGCGTCCGTCTACGGCGCCAGCGGCGTCCTCACCTACGCGCACGGTTTATCGATAGGCAAAGTCTTCCTTCCGACGCCTGCCTTCGCGATGGCGTCGTCGAAATTGAAGCTCGAGCCCGGTGATGCGCAGGACATGGAGATCATCTGGGGCAACGGCGTCGCGAAGCTGAACGAGGCCTGGATGCGCGAGTGCGCGCGCACGGGGACATGGCTCGCTCACCTCGTCAGTCTCTTCTCGGCCAATCCGCTCAACTCGGTGAAGCTGCGGTGTCCCTACACGCAAACCGTCACCGTGGCCCATCTCCTGCTGTCGTCGAGCGACGCCGAGCTGGTCGGGGCGCTGAAGGGCAGCACCGTGTTCTATGGGGCCGCGTTCAATCTGACCGGCGACCGTGTCGTCTCACCGGTCTTCGAGGAGCTGCCGGGCGTCTACCTTCACGCGATGGCCTACGACAACCTGGTGACGTTCCGCAACGAGTACAAGCGCGCGGAGCGCGATTTTCCCATCGTCTCGTTCGCCGGCCGCCAGATCGCGATCCCGCTCACCGTCGCGGTCGATGCCATGCTCTTGCTCGTCACCGTGAGCATCCTGCTGCTGGTCGAAGAGCCTCCCCTGGCGATCCAAAAGGTCCGCGAGCGCTTCACCCAGATGCCGACCTCGCGCAAATGGCTCATTCTCGGGCTCATCACCGCGCTGGTGGTCGTGGCGATCAAGGCCGGGGCGAGCCTCCTGGCGACGCTGGGTCTCCTGCTCCTCATGGTCGCCATCACCATTCTCGATCTTGCGCCGCCATCGGAACGCCCTCCGGAGAGCCTGCAACAGTTCGTCTTGCGCCGGCTCCTCGCGCTCATCGCGCCGATCCTGGCGATCCTGGCCTTCGTCGCGGTCGATCGCGCCATCAGTCTGGAGGCCGCGCTGCTGCTGGTGGCGGTGCCCGGGTATTTCTTGTACAAGGTCGTCGTGGGCCGCGACTTGCTGTTCGCGGCCACCTCGGTGCTGCTCGTTCTGGCGGCGGTCGTTCTCGTGTCGGCGCCCGTCAACCTGGGCCCGCGCAACGTGATCGCCTACGTCGCGTTCTTCGAGGTGGCTCGGGGGCTTCTCAAGCATGCCGACGACGTCGCGGGCCAGTACTTTGCTTTGCGCGCCCGGCATCCCGATGACAGCCAGTGGGGTTGGGCCAGGCCGGCCATGCCGGCACTCGACAAGGTGTTCGCGGTGTGCCGACGCACGGTCGTCGTCACCGATACCAAGCGCGATAGCCAGGAGGAGACTCATGCGAAACCCGCCGGCGTGCCGGCGTAGCGCCCTGATCGTGCTCGTGCTTCTCGCCGCGGCCACTACCGCCGCCGCTCAGGGAGCCACACAGGTGACGAAGCTCAGGACGCCCAAGGTCGCGCTCTATGACTGCGGCGACGGTTCGAAGAAGATGGACTTCGCGCAGAAGGACTTTCAAGCGCCGTGGCCCGTGACGGCCAAACCGACGGAGGCCGGCCTCCTCCCCGTCAAGGTCGGCGGAGTCGATTACTGCGTGCGCCTGTATGCGGTCGAGACCGACAAGGCCATCACCACGACATCCGAGTGCGGGGCTCTGGTGGCGTCGAATCAGCCCAAGAGCGGAGCAACCCGAGGGGTCGGAGAGGAGTGCAAAGCCAAAAAGTGATTCGCGCCGCGACGCTGGCTCTCGCCGTCCTGATGGTGACCGGGTGCGCCGCCCAGACGGGGCAGACCGCCAAAGCCGACGAGGGCGGCAAGTCGGCGTGGATGCCGAACCTCCCGAATGTGTCCTTGCTGAACGAAAAGGGCGAGAAGGCCACGCTCATCTCCGAGCTCAAGCCGGGACCTTACGAAGCTTCGAGCCTCGCCATCGGCGCGGAGAAGGATCTCGCCCAGCGTCGGGCCGACGGCCTCGGGTTCGTGCGGTCGGCATCGCTCGAGCAGTATCTCGCCGTGGTCAGGGCGCAGCTGCTCGCGGCCTCGGGCGTCACCGGCGTCCCGGGCCGCGTGACGCTCCTCGCGAACCCCGCGTTCGCCGCCTACTCGACACCGGACGGCAACGTCTATCTGGCCATGGGGTGGCTGAAGAATCTCGAAAACGCGGACGAGACGGCGGCGATCGTGGCGCACGAGCTCTCCCACGTGCTGCTCGCCCATCACACCTCCGACATGCTGAGCGAGATGCAGCACAAGGGCCAGGCGCTCCAGGAGATCGTCATCCGCGCCAAGGCCGACCAGAGCAAATCGAAGACCGTGACGAAGGCCGACGCCAAGACCATCAAGGAGGCGCAGCTCGTCTCCGACGCGACCGACAAGCTGATTCTCCCCGCCTGGGGCCGGCAGCAAGAGCGCGAAGCCGATCTGCTCGGCGTGGATCTGATGATTCGCGCGAACTACTCGCCGACCGCCATGGTGACCATGCTCGAGAAGCTCAAGGCGTGGGAGGATCAGAACAGGGAGTCCGACGACCTCTTCTGGACGCAGGTGATGCAGGTCGCGCAGACGGACGCGGGGCAGGCGGTGAACATGGTCTACAGGAAGGCTGTGAGCGTCGTCTCCGTCAACCATCCCAAGACGGAGGACCGGATCAACGGCGTGGCTCAGTATCTGGATCGGCACTACGGCGACAAGAAGCTCCCGGACATGCACCCGGCCGCGTGGAAGGACGTGGTCGCGCGGCCGGACGTCGCCGACATGATCAAGAATTACGAGTCGGCCTTCCAGGCCAAGAAAGAGCTCGACGCGAACAAGCCACTCGACTCGTACGCGGAAGCGAAGGTCTCGGCGACGCCGCCGACGGCGAACGACGCCTACCCCAACTGGATCCTCGCTCGCGCGGCGTCGACACTCCATCGCCAGCCCGAAGCGCTCGCAGCGCTCCAGCGGGCGGTCGCCTCCCCCGATCCCAATCCGCAGATCTACGATGATCTGATCGCCGTCTACGAGCAGGCCGCCAACATCCCCACGGCGCTCACGTGGACGGACAAGGCCTGGTCGGTGTTCGGCGGCGCTCCGCGGTGGAGACCCGTGAAGATCCGGCTCCTGAGGAAGGCGGGGAAGACCTCGGACGCGGACGCACAGACGCTCGACTGCTCGGTCAACGCACCGGACTGGCGGCGCCTCTGCCAGGAGGCGAATCAGACGCCGGCCCCGGGCCAGAAGGCGGCGCCGGCGACGACGGCCCCGAAGCCGACAGCCACGCCCGCTCCGGCCACCCCCGCAGCGAGGCCGGCCAAGCCTGTTCCGCCGACGCCTCCGCCTCGAACGAGATAGGGTGCGCGGGCCGCTACTGGCGAGCTCGTCCGACGGGCGGCGCGACTTTCCAGCGGCTCGACACCAGCAGGCTCAGCCGCTGCAAGCGGCCCCGCCGCTCAGCCGTGATGGCCTCGTAGTACTTCATGAACTCCGGGTGCTGCGCCAGCGGAACCGGGCGGTACGGCCCTTCACCACGAACGGACGGCACCTTGGGCTCGAGGAAGCGTCGCTCGACGTGAGCCTCGCACTGGACGGGCTCCGGCCGAAGATGCTGGCGCGTGCCTTTGACCCAGAGTGCACCCCAGCCCATTCGTCCGTCGTGCTGCATGCCCTTGTGCGACGGACGTAGGTCCAGTCGCGTCGAGTCCACGAGCAGTGGATCCGCGATCGCCGTGACCTCGGCGATCATCCACTCGAGCGCGAGATCGGAGAGCTCGTTTTCGGGGTAGCCGCCGCCGATGTCGGAGTGCACGCCGGGAAACCAGACTTGCTTGATCCGACCGGAAGCGCGATCCGACTCGAGCTCGTCCCACAGCTCGGGCCAGAAGGTCGCTCGATCCTCGTCGAGTGCCAGCGCGTGGCGCGCGTACGAAACATCGCGATGCAGGGTTGCGTCGTGAAACGCGTGACGCCACGGTACGAACCGGCTGACCCCCGGGAGCCCGAGCGCCCGTACCGTATCCCACACGCCGATGAAGTGCGGCGCGGCGTCGAGGGAGGCGTGCTGCTCGCGATAGCGAACGGCCCGCGATGCGCGAAGGCGCTTCTTGAAGTCGCTGCGACCGTAGGTCTGGTAGACCCAGTGGAGCGCGCGCCAGACGAGCCGGCGGCGGGCCCGCCGGTCGGTCCGCGGATCGTGGCCGTGGCCGCTGCGCGTCGGGATGCCGCACATTGCGAGCATGCCGGCGAGGCTGCGCACGGTGTAGGCACCCCGGCTGAACCCGAAGAGATAGATCCGATCGCCGGGCTCGTACATCCGGATCAAGGCGTCGTAGCAGTCCGCGATATTCCAGGAGATCCCGAGCCCCGTCGCCTGGCTGACCAGGTTGTAGATCTGGCGCCAACGTCGCCAGTGGGCGCCGTCGGACGGTGAGCCGAGGCCGGGATCGTAGAACGTCTCCTGGACGCCGGGGACGGACGGGCACGCGCGGAATAGCTTGTAGACGTTGCTCGGAACCAGGCCGGGAATTCCACCGGCCTGCCCGGTCCCGTCGGAGAAGATCACGATGTTCTTGGGCAACCGCCACCTCGACCGAATTCGCGAACGCGACTCTACAAAGCCTCGATCACGCTGTCAATTCGAAAACTGACTCGGCGCGACGCCGAATCAGCCGAGGTGGGGCAAGACGGCGGCGGCGAAGAGCTGCGTGCCCTCCGGGCGTGGGGCGTCGGCGAAGTTCACCGTGAGCCGGTGGGCGCCCTGCGCGATGATCTGGCGCAATGCCTCGGTCACGCGCGCCGGCGTGCCGGCGAGCTTGATGTCGGTCATCGGTCGGGTGTCGCGCGCGGCCTTCACCCGCTCCAGCTCGCGCTCGGTCTCGGCGACCAGGATGCCGACGCGAACGACCTGGCGGATCTGGTCATAGTCTCGGCCGACCTCGCGGCAGTGACGCTTGAGGACTTCCTGCTTGTGCGTGTAGAGCGCGGAATCGCGGAATGGATAGTTCCACCAGTCGGCGTGGCGCGCGACGACGCGAAGCAGGTACCGTTCGCCATGACCGCCCACCATGATCGGCGGGATCGGATCGGGTCGAGGCTCACAGTGGGCGTCGGTGAGCGTGTAGTGCTCACCCCGGTAGCTGGCCGGCTCCTGGGTCCACATGATCCGGATGAGCTCGATCGCCTCCGCGAGCTGGGCGATGCGCGCGCGCGCCGTGAGATAGGGCCAGCCGTACGATCGATACTCTTCCTCGTTCCAGCCGGCTCCGATGCCGAGGACAACCCGCCCGCCCGAGAGCGCCTGTGCGGTGGCGACCATCTTGGCCAGGTGCGCGGGATTCCTGAAGCTGTTGCACAGCACCTCGTGTCCGCAGAGCTTGTCGGGATAGCGCGCCAGCGCGTACGCGAGGAGCGTCCAGCCCTCGGCGACGCGGTTGGCGCCGTACTGGACGTGGTCGGGAAGCCAGAGCGAGTCGAAGGGGGCAAGGGTCTTGTCGAGGTACGGAAAGGACTTCTCGACGAGCCTCGACCAGATGTTGAGCCCGACCGGAACCCGCACTAGCCCGGGATGTGCGCTTCTTCCGGGAGCTTGTCCCAGACGGGCTTCCACTCCGGCACGGTCAGCCCGAACTTCTCACAGAGGTCCTTCACTTCCGCGGCGAACACCTGACGCACCTCGTCGTTGTCACGGAGCTTGAGCTTCAGCTTCCGATAGACCTGATTCTTCGGCGATCCCGGGCGCCCGAAGATGTTCATCGTCCGGATGTACCACTTGGCGAACGTGGTCTGCGCTTCGGCGTGGGTCTTGTCGTCCTCGGCGAGCTTCTTGACCCAGTACTCGCCGTGGCGGATGTGGAACTTCTCTTCCTTGAAGATGCCGTCGATCGCCCGCACCCACGGCCCGTAGGAGCAGCCGCGCACGTCCTCGAGCTGGTGCCCGGCGCCGCGGTCCATGCAGAAGTTGAAGAAGATGAAATCCGCCCACGTGTCGATCGGGTAGTAGAAGATGTTGACCCGCTTGTCGCTCGTGATGCGCGAGGTCCCGATGTCGCGGCCGGCGTCGATGCGCATCGTGAAGGTCTCGTCGTGCTGGCGCACGTGGCTCTCGACGTCGAAGCCGAGGTCGGCGAGCAGGCCGTACATGACGGTCGCGTGGCGGAGCTCGTCCTTCACGATCTGGGCCACCACGTGCTTCTCCTCGACCGTCGGGGCCTTGGTGATCCAGGGCACGTAGCCGTAGCCCCCGGCGAGCTCGGAATCCGCCTGCATGGTCAGGAGGTGGATCAGGTTCTCGCGGTACTCCGCGGTCATCTCCGCGGCCGACTCGAGACGCACGCCGCGATCGATCTTCGCCATCATGTCCCTGGCCTGGTCGTTCATCGGATCCTCCCGTCTCAGCATACCTCTAGCCGCGCTCGATCACACGTACCGCCTTGCCTTCAGACCGAGGGATCGTGCGGGGGGCCACGATCGTGAGCTCGACACCGAGGCCCGTCGCCTGGCGGAGCTGCTCGGTGGCGCGCCGTCTCAGCGACGCGATCTCCGGATGGTCGGCGGCGAAGCCGCCGCACCGCGCGATCAGCTCGGGGGCCGGCTCGACCTGGACCTCCAGGCGCGCCAGGGTCGCGGCCCGGTCGATCACGAGCTGGTAGTGGGGTGCCAGCTCCTGCACGGCGAGCAGGATGCGCTCGACCTCGGACGGATAGAGGTTGACCCCCTTGACGATGAGCATGTCGTCGGAACGTCCCTTGACGCGCGCCATCCGCGCCGAGGTGCGGCCGCAGCGGCATGGCTCCATGGTCAGGGTCGTGATGTCGCCCGTGCGATAGCGGACCAGCGGCATCGCCCGCTTGGTCACGGTGGTGAAGACCAGCTCCCCTTCCCGGCCCGGCGGCAACACGGTCCCGGAGGCGGGATCGACGATCTCCGGCAGGAAGTGATCGTCGGCGATGTGCAGCCCGTCGCGCGCCTCGCACTCCCCGGCGACGCCGGGCCCGATGATTTCCGAGAGACCGTAGATGTCGAATGCGCTGAGGCCGAACGCCCGTTCGATCGCGGTCCGAATCCCATCGGTCCACGGCTCGGCACCGAAGATGCCGACGCGCAGGCCGAGGTCGCGGGGCCGGCCGCCCTGCTCGGCGAGCGTCTCGGCGAGGTGCAGAGCGAAGGACGGCGTCGCCGCGAGCACGTCCGGCTTGAAGTCTTGCAGCAGGAGATGATGGCGCGCGGTGTTGCCCGAGGAGACCGGCACGACCGTCATGCCGACTCGCTCGGCCCCGTCGTGGAAGCCGAGCCCGCCCGTGAAGAGCCCGTAGCCGAAGGCGATGTGCACGAGATCGCCGCGGCGCGTGCCTGCGGCCGTCAGGGCGCGGGCCATGACTTCGCGCCAGACGTCGAGATCGCCGGCGGTGTAGGCGGCGACGGTCGGCTTGCCCTTGGTGCCGGACGACGCGTGGATCCGGGCGGCCTCCCGGCGAGGCACGGCCAGGAGGCCGAACGGATACTGCTCGCGGAGATCGGCCTTGCGGACGAACGGCAGGCTCCCGAGATCCGCGAGCGTGCGGACCGTGGCGCCGCCGAGTCGCTCCCGGTGAAACGCGACGTGCTCGACGGCCCAGCGGAGCGTGTCTTGAAGCCGCTGAAGCTGCAGGCGCTCGCGCGCCGCCCGCGGCATCGTCTCGGCTTCGGGATTCCAGATCAACGCGTGCGGCGAGGCGGCTCGGGAAACTGTTGGTCCACGATCCGGTGGTGGCGCAGACCGAGCGCTTCGCGCTGGATCACGAGAACCAGGCGGGCCTGGACGGCTCGCAGACGCGCGCTCTCGTACTCGCCGAGAAGGCGCACGCGCTCGTCCGGATCCGCGGCGGCGTCGAGCTGCCGGCCGAGGGCGGTCACGTGCGCGAGCGCCGCCTCCAGACGCTCACCGGCGCGGCCGAGCGCCGCCGCCTTTTCCTGGGCGATCTCGGCGTTGATTCGCCGGTGCGACTCTTGAAGTCGCGTCACCGCATTCGCGCGACCGCGTCGGCGTAGACGGCCATCGTCCGGTCGATCTGCAGCTTGACGTCGAACAGATGCTCGGCTATCTCGCGCGCGCGGCGGGCCATCGCGCGCCGGCGCTCGGGATCGAGCAGGAGCCCGATCGCGGCCTCGGCCAGCGCGGCCGGATCGCCCTTCGTGAGGATCCCGGTATCGCCGTCGCGAACGACTTCGTCGCAGCCCGGCGCGTCGACGGCCACCGCCGGCAGGCCGCACGCCGCGGCTTCGGCGAGCACCAGCCCCTGCGTCTCGGTCTCGGAGGCGAAGAGAAAGACGTCGGCGGCCTGGTAACACTCGGCCAGCGAGTCGTGCGGCCTGAGCCCGAGGAAGCGGATCCGCGGGGCCACCGGCAGGCCCGCGGCCGTGCGCCGCAGCCGTGTCGCCTCGGTGCCCTGCCCCACCAGGACGAGCCGGACGGCGGGGATCGTCGACGCGATGCGCTCGAACGCGGCGAGCACCCGATCGACGCTCTTTTCCCGGTCGAGCCGTCCGACGTAGAGCACGAGCGGCTCGCCCGCGCCCACGCCCAGGCTTCGCCGCGCGGCCTCGCGGTCGCCCGGACGAAAGCGCTCGAGATCGACCCCCGTGGGGACCACGGCGATCGGCGCACGGACGCCGCGCGCGTGCAGCTCGTCGCGGATCACCGCCGAGGGCGCCAGCACCGCGTCGGCCTGCGCCGCGAAGCCCGCGGAGATCCGCAGCGCTGCCGCCTGCACGAGGCCGAGCGGCAGCGGCACGTAGTGCGCGTATTTCTCGTAGCGCGTGTGATACGTGAAGATCAGCGGCCGCCGAGTCCGGCGGGCGAGGCGACGGGCGGCCGGGCCGAGCAGGAACGGATGGTGCGCGTGGATGACGTCGAACGCGAGCGCGGACACGAGCCGCTCGATGCGGCGCGAATACGGGACCGCCAGCGCGAACTCCGGATAGGTCGCGACCGGGATCGATGGGTACCGGACGACCCGGACCGAGGTGTCCTCGGCCCCGGTCAGGCGCGGGCCGAAGACCCACGCCTCGTGGCCGGACGCCTCGAGGCCCCGTCGGAGCGTCTCGACCGAGATCGTGACGCCCCCGCAGAACGGCAGATAGTTGTTGGTGAAGAGCGCGATCCGCACGAGCAGAAGTCCGTCAGGCCTTGTTGAACTTCTCGAAGTCCTCCGGCTTGATGTTCTGCAGCCACTCGCGGAGCTGGTCGGGATCGTCGGGCTTCACCGGCTCCGCCTCCTTCGTGACCTCGAGGCTCTTCGCCTTGCGAATGACTTCTTCGTCGACGTAGATCGGAGCCGCCACGCGGAGGGCGAGCGCGATGGCGTCCGACGGGCGCGAGTCGACGGTGTACTCGGTCTCTCCGAGCTGGAGATGGAGCACGGCGAAGAAGGTATTCTCCTTGAGGTCGGTCACGACCACCTTGAGCACGCGCGCTTCGAGCGTCTCCAGGATGTTCTTGATGAGATCGTGCGTCATGGGCCGCGCCGGGGCGACCTTCTCGAGCTCGAGGGCGATCGCGTTGGCCTCGAAGATGCCGACCCAGATCTGCAGCGACCGCTTGTCCTCCTCGTCGCGGAGGATGATGATCGGCATGTTCGAGACGGCGTCGAGGGCCAGTCCGCGGACCTTCATTTCGACAAACATGCGGCCTCCTCCGGTTGGGAAGCGAGTGTCCCCCGCAGACTGTGCGGCAGTACCTGGTCGATATGGACCTGCGTCAACTCGCCGACGGACGCACCCGCCTGCCCGTCGAAGTTGACGACACGATTGCAGCGAGTCCGGCCCGAGAGCTCCCGGGGATTCTTTTTCGAGACTCCGTCCACCAGCACTTCCATCGTCTGGCCGGCCAGCCGGCCGCTTCGTTCGGCGCTGACGCGCGTGGCGACGTCCAGGAGGCGCGAGTTGCGGCTGGCCTTCACGTCGTCGGCCACCTGGTCCGGCATGGTCGCGGCGGGCGTTCCGGGGCGGCGCGAGTAGCGGAACACGAACACGTTGTCGTAGCCGACGGTCTCGACCATCTCGAGGGTCTGCTCGAAGTCCGCCTCGGTCTCACCGGGGAACCCGACGATCAGGTCGGTCGAGAACGCCATCGCCGGCACGGCGTCTCGAATCTCCTCGACCAGCTCCAGGTAGCGCTCGCGCGTGTAGCCGCGGTTCATCCGGGCGAGCACGTCGTTCGAGCCCGACTGGAGCGGCAGGTGGAAGTACTCGCATACCTTCGGGACGTCGCGCATCGCGCGGATCAGCTTGGGCGTCAGATTATAGGGATTCGACGTCGTGAAGCGAATCCGGGCGATGTCCTCGACCTCGCCGACGCGCGCGAACAGCTCGCCGAGATCGGTCCGCGGCGTGAGATCTCGCCCGTAGGCGTTCACCGTCTGTCCGAGGAGTGTCACCTCGCGGCAGCCCTCGGCGGCGAGCCGGCGCACCTCCTCGACGATGACGTCGGGTGGATGGCTGCGCTCACGTCCGCGCGTCTGCGGCACCACGCAGAAGGTGCAGTGCTTCTCGCACCCTTCCATGACCGTCACGAACTCCCGCAGCCGCCCGGCGGCGGGCGGACGCGCCGTGATCTTCACCAGAGGCCCTTCGCCTGTCTCGAGCACCGGCCGGCGCTCGCGGCGGACACGATCGACGAGCTCGGCCACGCGGGCGATGGCGGGCGAGCCGAAGACGAGGTCGACCGACGGCGCGCGGCGCTGGATCGCGCTTTGATGCAGCTGCGCCATGCAGCCCATGACGCCGATGACGAGCTCGGGCTTCTGCGCCTTGAGCAGGCGAAGCTCGCCGAGCTTCGAGAACACCTTGTCCTCGGCTTTTTCGCGGATCGCGCAGGTATTGACGAGAATCAGGTCGGCTTCGGTCTGGTCGGAGGTCAGCTCCCAGCGCTGCTCCCGGAGCAGGCCGGCCACGCGCTCCGAGTCGTACTCGTTCATCTGGCAGCCGTAAGTGATCAGGTGGAGCTTGGCCATGAGTGCTTGGAAAATCCCACGTTTGCGTTGGTCCCGACCGTAGCATTCGCGGTCGGGCAAGTCAAACGACAGCGGTCAAAGTGACCGCCCGTCGGGCCCTCGACGGACCAGAAATCTTGACCGATCAAGATTATTTGATATATTTCACCCCGTGAAAACCGGCGAGACCGTCAGTCGTCGCTTCCATGCTCTGGCCGACGAGACGCGCCTGAAGATCATCGACCGCCTTCGGGACGGCGAGGAGTGCGTCTGCAACTTGACCGGGCCGCTGGGAATGCGGCAGTCGCTCCTCTCGTTTCACCTGCGCGCCTTGAAGGATGCCGGGATCATCAGCGATCGAAAGGAAGGTCGCTGGGTGTACTACGCCCTGAACCTGGACGTGCTCGACGAGATGCTGGCAGCCCTCGAAGGGCTCAAGAAGCCGCGCAAGGGACTGCGTCTCGTCACGCCGCGCTGCGAGTAACCCCCCTTTTTTGACCGAAGCCATCAAGATTTCTTGATCGGAGGAGACATAGGATGAGCGACGAAGGCATCAAGGACCGCGTCAAGGAGAAGTACGGACAGGCCGCGCTTCGGGTGATCGCGAGCGGGACGACGTCCTGCTGTGGCAGCGCGTCGTCCAGGAGCGGGTGCGACCCGGTCACCTCGAATCTCTACGGGCAAGATCAGACCGCCGAGCTGCCCGAGCAGGCCGTCGCCGCCTCGCTGGGCTGCGGGAATCCGACGGCGCTCGCCGAGCTGACGCCGGGTGAGACGGTGCTGGATCTCGGCTCCGGCGGCGGGATCGACGTGCTGCTGTCGGCCCGGCGCGTCGGACCGGCGGGCAAGGCGTACGGCCTGGACATGACGGACGAGATGCTCGCGCTGGCGCGGGAGAATCAGCGAAAGGCCGGCGTCGACAACGTCGACTTCCTGAAGGGCGAGATCGAGGCGATCCCCCTCCCCGACGACTCCGTGAACGTGATCATCTCGAACTGCGTGATCAACCTGTCGGCGGACAAGGACCGCGTGTTCGCCGAGGCGTTTCGCGTGCTCAAGCCCGGGGGGCGGCTCGCCGTCTCGGACGTCGTCGTACGCGGTGAGGTGCCGGCGGCGATCCGGCGCAGCGTCGAGCTGTGGATCGGCTGTATCGCCGGAGCCCTCGAGGAAGGCGACTATCGAGCACGGCTGGCCAAGGCCGGGTTCGACGCCATCGAGGTCGAGCCGACCCGGATTTACCGGACCGAGGACGCGCGCGGGTTCCTGGATCGCGAAGGCATCGACGCCGACGCGATCGCACCCTTCGTGGACGGCAAGTTCATGAGCGCGTTCATCCGGGCCCGCAAGCCCTCGGCGGTGTGAGCGTCTCCGAGCGGAGCAGTCTTGGTCGGCGTCTGGCCGCGGAGGCCGTCGGGACTTCGCTCCTCCTGGCGGCGGTCGTCGGGTCCGGCATCATGGGCGAGCGCCTCGCCGGCGGCAACGTCGCCGTGGCGCTGCTCGCGAACACCGTGGCGACCGGCGCGGCGCTCGTGGCGCTCATCCTGACCTTCGGGTCGATCTCGGGCGCGCACTTCAACCCCGCCGTCACCCTGGCCGCCGCGGCGCGCGGCGGGCTTGCCCGGGGCGACGTGGTGCCGTATGTCCTCGTCCAGATCGCCGGAGCCTTCGCGGGTGTCGCGGCGGCCCATGTGATGTTCGAAGTGCCGCTGTTCTCTGCCTCGCGTCACGCCCGCTCCGGGCCGGCACAGATGTTCAGCGAGTTCGTGGCCACGTTCGGGCTCCTCGCCGTGATCTGGGGCTGCGCGCGCCTGCGCGCCGATGCCATCCCGTTCGCGGTGGCCGCGTACATTACGGCGGCGTACTGGTTCACCGCGTCCACGTCGTTCGCCAATCCGGCGGTGACCCTCGCCCGGTCGGCCTCGGATACCTTCGCGGGCATTCGCCCCGCGGACGCGCCCGGCTTCATCGTCGCCCAGCTGCTCGGGGCCGGCGCCGCGACCGCTCTATTCAGCTGGCTGGCGCCGCGAGCCACCTGATGGCTGTGTCGGTCCGTCTCGGCAACGCCGCGGATGCCCCGGCCATCGCGCGCATCCACAACGAGGGCATCGAGGATCGGGTTGCCACGTTCGAGACCGAGCCGCGCACCGCCGCTCAGGTGGCGAGCGCCATGGCCGAGAAGGGCGATCGCTATCCGACGATCGTGGTCGTTCGGGACGGTGAGGTCGTGGCCTGGGCGAGCGCGGGTCCCTACCGCAACCGGCCCGCCTATGCCGGGGTCGCCGAGCATTCAGTCTATGTCGCGCGGAGCGCTCGCGGCGCCGGGATCGGCCGCGCCGCGCTCGAGGGACTCTGCCGGGCGTATGCGGAGCGTGGCTTCTGGAAGATCGTCTCCCGCATCTTTCCCGAGAACGTGGCGAGTCTGGCACTCCACGAGCGCTGCGGCTTCCGACAGGTCGGGGTGTACAAACGGCATGGTCGGCTCGACGGCGAGTGGCGCGATTGCGTCATCGTCGAGCGGCTACTCGGCTGAGCCCGCGAACGGCGTGGAGGACAGCATGACGAAGCAGCGGGTCCTGTTCCTGTGCACCCACAACTCGGCGCGCAGCCAGATGGCCGAGGGTCTTCTCCGAGCGATGGCCGATGAGCGCTTCGAGGCGCATAGCGCGGGCACTGAGCAGACGCGCGTGCATCCCCTGGCGATCCGCGCGATGGCGGAGCGCGGTATCGACATCAGCGATCACACGTCGAAGGTCTACGTCGGCTTATTGGGGGAGCCCTGGGACTACGTGGTCACCGTCTGTGACGACGCGAACGAGCGTTGCCCATTCCTGCCGGGTGCGGTGAAGCGCCTGCACTGGTCTCTCGAAGACCCGTCGCGCGCCTCCGGCGACGAGGAGGCGCGGCTCGCGGCATTCCGGCGTATTCGGGACGAGATCGAAGCCCGCCTCGCGAAGTGGCTGGCGACCCGTTAGCGCGGGGAGTCACGAGGGGCGTCCGAACGACGCTCGGGGGAAGCGTCGACGCTCCCCCCGAGCGTGAAGCTGAGCCTAGTCGATCTCGTCGGGCCGGCCGCCCTTGCGCGCGCCCGCGGGCTTCTTACCGGCGTCGGCGCCGTGCCCGTTACCGTTGCCGAAGGTGAGCGGCGGCTTGACCTCGAACTGCTTTTCGAGTCGATTGCGCCGATCCTTCCAGCCCTCCTGATACTCGAGCTCCTCTTCGTGCAAGGTCGCCGGCTGCTTGATCCCGTGCGCGTGGCGGAACTGGATCGCGAGCTGGGACGCCGTGCGGCGCACTTCGTCCCACGGCGTGCCGAGCGCGAACTGATCGGAGATGGCGCCGATGCGGCCCGTGTGGATGTTGCAGGAGAGCGTGATCGCCGACAGGATCGGACCCGACCAGTAGGAGGTCTGCGAGTTGATCGGCATCGGCAGGATGTGCAGGTTGTGGCTGCCGCGGCAGTCGCCGGCCACCATGGGCGCGGTCGCCCAGGGTGACGTGATCTCGCCCGGCGCCGGCCAGTCGCCCTGGGCGAAGGCCAGGAGCACCGGATCGTCCTTGCCGCCGTAGGTGAAGCCCTTCTTGGTCTTGATGTTGTGCAGCCGCTCGGCCGAGCAGATGTAGCCGAGCTGGTCCTTCTCGTTCTGGTCGCCTCGCGTCCAGATTCGCGCGATCACGAAGCGCGAGGAGCGCGTGAGCCCCTCGATGTCGTAGAGATCCTCGGGGGCCCGCAGGGTGATCACCTTCTCCTGCAACCCCTTGGCGACCTCTTCCATCTTGTTGTCGAGCGCCCGCTGGTCGCGCGGGTGGGCCCCCGCCTCGACCGCCTGCGCCTTCGTGTCGAGGTCGACGATCTCGAAGACGTAGCCCCGCTTCATCTTGGAGGCGGCGATGACGAGACCGGTGTTGAACCGCGGCAGCATGTAGGCACCGGTCGCGTAGTGGTTGAACGCCATGGGCTCGGTCTTGTCCGCGAACGACACCAGGACGGTCTGCGAGGCGTTGTCCTTGCGGACCGGGAACGGCAGCGCGACCGTCGCGGGGCCGGCGCCGCGCAGGTTACCGGTGAACGCGTCGGCGACCAGGTCCTGGCCGGGGCCGTAGAGGCCGAGCTCGGCGGCCTTGGTGGCGCCTTCCTGCAGGGCGTCCCACATGAGCTCGTCGACGACCGACATGTCGACCGTCTCGGCCATGATGCCGGTGACGGCACAGTCGTCGCCGGTGTGGGTCACGATCATCGAGGTGAAGATGGGCTCGCCGCGGTAGCTGTTGTTGTCGAGGACGTACTTCGCGATGATCGACTTCACCTCGTCGGCCGCCACCACGTGGCCGCCGACCCCGCCGACGTCGGCCTTGGTGGCCTTGATGTAGCGCTTCACGAGGGCCGGGTTCTTCGCGAAGATGTACGACTTGTACGAGAAGATGTTCGGCGTGTTCGTGACCGGAATCTTCTCCGAGACGGTCACTGGCAGCCCGGCGAGCTCGTCCTTCGACTGATGGTATTCCGTCATCTTGATGGGCTGACCATCCTGTGGGCCATAGCGCCGCGCAGACATGCACGCGCCGGC
>CAYVHH010000054.1:0-20600 GCA_964450175.1 uncultured bacterium
GAAGGCGTGCAGCGCCCCCATGTTCTGGCCGCGCTGCGCCTCCGAGACGTAGGCGAAGCGGTAGAGCCACACGGTCTGCCCGGTACGCGCCCTCTCGTTCGCGGAGTGCCGCGCCGGCTCGACCAGGGTGCGATCGGCGAAGACCTGCTGCTTGAGCTCGTCGAGCGTCTGGGTGCCCAGCGGGTCGTAGAGCCTTCGCGCCTGGTCCACGTCCGGCCCGAACAGACCGAACAGCTCGTACTTGGTGGACGCCGCGCCGATCGCGAGGTCGCGATCGTTGGCGCCGACGATGACGGACACCATCGCCTGCCGGCCGGCGGCCAGCGCGGCTTCCGGACGTTCGGGGAGGAAGCGTCCGTCGATGATCGACATCGCCATGCCCGCCGGCGTCGTGTCGGCGGCCAGCGCCTTCAGGGTCGCGGCGCCGCTGACACCCTCGAGAAGCTTCTCGGCCGGCAGGGCGCGCAGCTGCTTCAGAACCGCGGCGCCGTCACCGGTCACGCCGGCCGAGCGGCTCCAGTCGACCGCGATCTTCTCGGCCGTCGCGAGGTCTGTGGACGGGATCGCCTTCGCCCGGGGACCCGGCGTGCCGGGCGACTGCAAGATCGCGCGCTGGAACAGCCCACGCGACATCGGCGAGACGAGGTGCGCGAGCACCGAGCCGCCGCCGGCCGACTCGCCGAAGATCGTGACCTGGGTCTGGTCGCCGCCGAAGGCGGCAATATTGCGCTGGATCCATTGCAGCGCCGCGAGCTGATCCATGAACCCGTAGTTGCCGCGCACGTCGTCGGGCGACTCCTCCCCCAGCGCCGGATGTGCGAAGTATCCGAAGCGACCGAGCCGAAAATTCATGCTGACGATCATCACGCCCTTCGCCGCCATGGCGTCGAACGGGTAGACGGCGGCGCCGCCGTGCACCATCGCGCCGCCGTGCATCCAGACCATCACGGGAAGAGGTTCGATCGCGGCGTGGACCGGGCGCCAGACGTTCAGCGTGAGGCAATCCTCGGACCTGGGCACATTGTCGGTCTGCATGCAGGCCGGCCCGAAACGGTTGGTGTCCTTCACCCCGGTCCACGGCGGCATCGGCTGCGGATTGCGCCAGCGAAGATTGCCGACCGGGGCCGCGGCGTAGGGAATGCCCTTCCAGCTGATCACGGTGTTGGCGACCACGCCGCGCACGGCGCCGCTCTCGAGCGTGGCAACGGCGGGAGGAGCGCCGGGAGCCTGGGGCGACGCCGTACCGGCGGTGACCGCCATCCAAGACGCCAACACGGCGACGACCAGCCTCGAGGTGCGCTCCGAAGTCTTCATGCGAGTCGGGGATTGATTGTTGGGCCCCGGACAGGATCACCAGAAGCTGGACCTTGGTCCGATGGGCGTGACCGCCGGCCCCCCGAGTCGGAGTACAATCACGAACCCATGGAGCTGCCCAGGACGGCGAGCGCGGTGGTGATCGGCGGCGGCGTGGTCGGCTGCAGCATCGCCTACAATCTGGCGCGTCGCGGTCTGCGCGACGTCGTCGTCGTCGAGCGCGAGACGGTGGGCTCGGGAACCACCAGCAAGGCGGCGGGCGGGATCCGGGTCCAGTTCCCCACCGAGACCGAGATCCGCTTCTCCCTCGAGGCGATCCGGGTGTTCGAGCGCTTCCAGGACGAGTTCGGCGTCGATCCGGGCTACAAGAAGATCGGCTACCTCTTTCTTCTCTCCGAGGAGCGACAGCTCCGCGCGTTCGAGCCGCGCATCGCGCTCCAGACCAGGCTCGGCGCCGACGTGCGCGTGGTCACGCCCGACGACGCCCGGAAGCTGGTGCCGGCCTTGCGCGTGGACGACCTGATCGCGGCGGTGTGGGGCCCGGGCGACGGCCTCGCCGGTCCCGCCGAGGTCACCGCCGGCTTCGCGCGGCGCGCGCGCGAGCTCGGCGTGAAGATCGTCGAGGGCATCCGTGTCGAGTCGCTCGAGCGAGCGCATGGCCGTGTGAGCGGCGTGACGACCACGACCGGCGCGATCGCGTCGCCGCTGGTGATCAACGCCGCCGGGCCGTCCGCCGCGCGCGTGGCACGGCTCGCAGGCGTCGAGCTTCCCGTGCACCCGCGCCGCCGGCACATCTTCTTCACGGAGCCCTTCCCCGCGATTCCCGGACCCGTGCCGCTGACCACCGACGTCACGAGCGGGTTCTACTTCAGGAAAGAAATGGAGCAAGTCCTGCTGAGCCCGGGCGACGTCGAGGACATCGGCGAGGACTTCGACGTGCCGATGGATCCCGGCAAGGTCGAGGAGGCCGTGCAGAAGGCGATCCAGCGCCTGCCGATCATCGGTGACGCGCGCATCGCCGGCGGCTGGGCCGGGCTCAGACCGCTCACACCCGACGACCATGCCATCATCGGCTGGGCGCCGGGGGTCGAGGGCTTCTTCCAGGCCGTCGGCTTCGGTGGACACGGCTTCCAGCACTCGCCCGCGACCGGCCGCTACGTGGCGGAATGGCTGCTCGACGGCAAGCCGTCCATGGACCTTTCGCTCTTCGATCCCGGACGATTCAGTCGCCCGCGCGCGCGATGAAGATCGCCGACGTCCGCGTCACCCTCGCGGACATTCCCGTCCAGCGCCCGCACAAGATGTCCTTCACCACGCTCGAGGCCGTCAACTTCGCCTTCGTTCGCCTCGAGACCGCCGATGGCCTCGTCGGCTGGGGCGAAGCCGCGTGCCTCGGTGGCCCGACGTGGAGCGAGGAATCGTCGGAGTCAATCGCCGTCACCATCGAGCGCTACATCGCACCGTGGCTCGTCGGGCGCGATGCGACTTTGATCGAGGCACTGAGCCGCGAGATGGCCAAGCGCGTCCAGGGCAATCCCTTCGCGCGCGCCGCGATCGAGATGGCGCTCTGGGATCTGAACGGGCGGGCGCTCGGCGTTCCCGTTCACCGCCTGCTCGGCGGGCGTGTGCGCGAGCGCGTGGCCCTTTCGTGGTCGCTCGCGGTCGAGAGCCCCGAAGCCGAGATCGCCGAGGCGCGCGAGAAGGTGGCTCGCGGCCACCGCATCTTCAAGATCAAGACCGCCGCGCATCCGGTGGCCCACGACGTCGACCGGGTCCGGCGGCTCCGCCAAGCCGTCGGGCCCGACGTCTCGCTCCGCGTCGACGCCAATCAGGGATGGGATCGCGCGACGGCGCTCCAGGCCATCCGCGCCCTCGAGCCCTACCACCTGGATTTCGTCGAGCAGCCCGTGGCGCGCTGGGACGGCGACGGCCTGGCCGAGATCGCGCGGGCGGTGAACGTGCCGGTGATGGCCGATGAGTCCTGCGGCTCGACCCACGACGCGCTCGCGATCGCCCGGCGCGGCGGCGTGAGCATCCTCGCGCTCAAGCTGACGAAGTCCGCCGGCATTCTCAACACGATGGCGATCGCGCGCATTGCCGACGCCGCCGGGTTGAGCTGCTACGTGGGGTGCATGATCGAGACGTCGCTCGGCACCGCGGCCTACCTGCAGGTGGCGCTGGCGGCGGCGCCGGTGACGTGGGGCTGCGAGCTGTTCGGCCCGCTGCTCCTCAGGGGCGACGTGGTGCGCCGCCCCGTCCAGTACGCGGACGGCGCAATCCTGGCGCTCGACGGCCCGGGTCTCGGCGTCGAGGTCGACGAGGCGCTCCTGAAGGAGTGGGCGCGCCCGCGCTGAGCCGTCCGGCTCAGCGCTTCTTCGTCAGAAACGCCTCCATCCCGCGCTTGGCGTCCCCGGCCGCGAAGGACGCGTGATGCGCGCTCTCGCAGAATCGGGAGCAAGCCCGGAAGTCGGCCTCGGTCCGCCGGCGGGCGTACTGCTTGTTCTGCTTCATCGCGATCGGCGCGAACCGGGCCATCGTCCGCGCGAGCGCCATCGCCTCGGACAGGAGATCGCGCCGCGGGACCACCTTGATCGTCAAGCCGGCGTCCTGCGCCTGCCGGGCGTCGAGTGCATCACCGCTGAGGACGAGATAGAGGCCGCGGCTCATCCCGATCGTATTCCAGAGAAGCTCGAGACCGAAGACGGCCGGGATCCCGTCGCGGATCTCCGGCATCCCGTAGCGCGCGTTCTCGGACGAGATCCGGATGTCGGCCAGCAGCGCGAGCTGACAGCCGGCGCCCATCGCCCAGCCGTTCACCGCGGCGATCACCGGGACGTCGAGCATCCGGACCTGGTCGTAGAGGAGCTCGAACTCCCGCACCCACTCTTCGGCCTCGGGCCCGCTCATGTCCTTCGCTTCCGTCAGATCCTGTCCGGCGCTGAACGCCTGCTCGCCCGCGCCCGTGATGACGACGGCGCGAATGCTCTCGTCGTGCTTGATCCTGGTCAGCGCGTCGGCCAGCTCGCCCTTGAGCGCGCGATTGAGCGCGTTCAACACCCGTGGCCGATCGAGCGTGATGACGACCACGTTCTCCGTCCGCTCCCACACGATGTGCTCGTACATGTTCAGCCTCCCCGATGCGGCCGCACTCTAGCACGCCGATGCGGATCCGCGAGCCCGGCCGGCGGCGCCTCTGCTAGGGTACGGGGCGATGGAATCGATCGGGGAGCTGCTCGAGCGCCGGGGCCGTGACGACCCTGCAAAACCCTTCTGCGTCTTCGAGGGCTCACGCACGAGCTTCGGCGAGCTCGGTGACCGCGTGAATCGTCTGGCGACCGGCTTTGCGGCCATGGGTCTGTCTCCCGGCGACCGGGTCGCGGTGATGCTCGCCAATCATCCCGAGCACGTCATGGTCTTCCTGGCCCTCGCCGGGCTCGGCGTCACGCAGGTGCCGATCAACATCCACCTCCGCGGGCTCGGCCTCGAGTACGTGCTCGCGCACTCCGAGGCGCGGGCGATCGTCACCGACGAGCGCTTCGCTTCAGCGCTGACTCCGGTCGTGGCGCGCAGCTCGCTCGAGCTCCTGGTCTGGCGAGGCGCGCCGACGCCGGCCGGCTCGACGCGGTCGATCAGCCTCGGCGACGTGGCCGCGGCCGGCACGCCACCGGCGCCGCGAACTCCGGCGCGCGACGAGCGCATCGTGTCGATCACCTACACCTCCGGCACGACGGGACCGCCCAAGGGGGTGATGCTCGGCGAGAAGCCCTACTTGATGGCGGGCCACGTGGCCGGGCTCCTCGCGGAGGTGCGCGCGGGCGACGTGATGCTGACCTGGGAGCCGCTCTATCACATCGGGGGCAGCCAGGTGATCGTCACCTGTCTCCAGCACGGTGTGCCGATGGCGCTGCTCGAACGGTTCAGCGCCTCGACGTTCTGGGACGACGCGCGCCGCTACGGGGCGACGCAGATGCATTTCCTGGGCGGCGTGCTCGGCTTGCTGCTCAAGCAGACGCCGCGCGACGACGACCGGAGCCACCGCGTCCGCGTCGCGTGGGGCGGCGGCGCCCCGGCGCATCTCTGGGAGCCCTTCGAGCGGCGCTTCGGCGTCCGCCTCCGCGAGGCGTACGGCATGACCGAGGCCGCCAGCTTCACCACGATCAATCTCGAAGGACGCGTGGGCTCGATCGGCCGCCCGGTCCCGCACTTCGAGGTGAAGATCCTCGCCGAGGACGGGCGCCCGGCCGCGACCCACGAGACGGGGCAGATCGTCGTGCGTGAGCGGGAGCCGGGGCTCCTCATGAAGGGATACTTCAAGGACCCCGAGCGCACCGCCGAGACCCTGCGCGACGGCTGGCTCCACACCGGCGACTTCGGCGAGACCGACGCCGACGGCTTCCTCTATTTTGCCGGCCGGCGGCGCGACCGCCTGCGCCGCCGCGGCGAGAACGTCTCGGCGTGGGAGATCGAGCAGGTGCTCTCGATGCACGCCGACGTCGAGGCGTGCGCCGCGATTGGCGTGTCGTCGGACGTGGGCGACGAGGACATCAAGGTGTTCGTGAAGCCGGTCGGCGGCCGGCGGATCGAGCCCCTGGACCTCATTCGCTGGTGCGAGCGCCACCTCGCCTACTTCCAGATCCCGCGTTACATCGAGCTCGTCGACGCCTTTCCGCTGACGCCGACGGAGCGAATCCGCAAGGACCAGCTCTCGCCGTCGGTCGCGTCGTGCTTCGATCTCGAGCACTCCGGTTATCGAGTCCGGCGCTCGACGTAGCCGCGCTCGGCCCAGGCGTATTGACGCTGCTCCCGCGGCCGCATAGCATGAGGGCCGCTCGGCTCCGCACTCAGCCCCCTTTCGGTGGAGGATCAGAATGATTGAACGAGTTCGAGTCGCCGTACTGGCAACGCTCCTGGTGGTCGGGCTCACCGTGCCGGCTCTCGCTCAGAAGCCCGTGAAGATCGGCGTTCTCACGCCGCTCTCGCCCCCCGGCGACGCCAGCGCCGGCCAATTCATCGTGCGCGGAGCCAAGATGGGCGTCGAGGACGTGAACGCGCGTGGCGGCATCCTGGGCGGCCGCAAGATCGAGCTCGTCATCGAGGACGACTCCGGCACGCCCGAGAAGGGCTCGGCCGGATTCCGAAAGCTCGCGACTCAGGACCAGGCGGTCGCCGTCATCGGCCAGTTCCACAGCTCGGTCACGGCGGCCGTGCAGGTGCTCGCGGAGCAGTTCAAGGTGCCGATCTTCGCGACCCAGGCGTCCGCGCGCCAGATCACCGAGAAGCATTTGAGCTACACCTTCCGCACGCACGTGATCGACCCCGACCGCTGTGTGCTGTGGACCCGGTGGATCAAGGAGCGCGGCTTCAAGCGCGTCGCCATCCTGGCCGAGAACACCGATTACGGAGTCGGGTTGGCGGAGGAGACCAAGAAGGCCTTCGCGTCGATGCTGCCGGGCGCCGAGCTGAAGTCGATCATCTTCGACCGCGCGGTGGTCGACCTCACCCCGCAGCTGCTCGAGATCAAGAGCTGGAAGCCCGACGTCCTGCTGAACGGCGGCGTCGGCACGCCCATGACCCTGATCGTCAAGCAGGCGTACGACGTCGGGCTCTTCCCGGCGGTGCCCATGCTGATCTCCTACGATGCGCCGGCGCGTCCCGAGTACTGGAAGACGCTCGGCGAGAAGGGCACCTGGGCGTCCTTCATCGTCTACTACCACTCGACGATGCGGCTCACGCCGCGCGGCGAAGCCTTCCGCAAGAAGTATGTGGCGGAGTTCAAGGAGGACCCGGTCTACGGCGCCTTCAACGGCTACGCGCAGGTGGTGCTGATCGCGGACGCGCTGAACGCGGCCAAGAGCGACAATCCCGAGGAGCTGATCAAATCGCTCCTGGCCAACAAGTTCGAGGGCTGGAACGGCACGATCAGCTTCACGCGCGGCGAGGGTCCGTACTGGCAACAGTGGACGCCCCCGATGCTGATCACCCAGTACACCGCGCCCGAGATGCCATTCTCGGACGTGAAGATCGTCTATCCGCCGGAGCTCAAGACGGGTGACTGGATGGCCGGCCCGAAGCGCTGAAGTGGACGCGGTCCTCTTTTCGCAATACGTCCTCTCGGGGATCGTCATCGGCGTGATCTACAGCCTGATGGCGCTCGGGATCACCTTCATCTACAGCATCATGAAGATGATCAACTGGGGGATGGGCGAGTTCTACATGATCGGCAGCTACGTGCAGTACGCGTTGATCGTGAACCTGGTCGGCCCCCGTCGCTGGTACCTGGCGCTGCCGCTGGCGATGGGGGCCGTGTTCCTGCTCGGGCTGGTAATCCAGCGGTTTCTCCTGCGGCCGATGTTCGTGGGCGGCGTCGAGCGTCGCGACGAGTACGCGACGATCATCACGATTGCGTTGATGGTCTTCTTCCGAAACCTGGCGATCGTCCTCGGCGGGCCGAACCAGTACGCGCCGCCCGATTACGCCCGTCCGGTCACGCTCGGCACCTTGCCGATCTCGGGCAACCGGTTCGTCGCTCTGATCGCCACCCTCGTGCTGCTCGGCCTCTTCTTTCTCGTGATCAAGAAGACCTGGATCGGCCGCGCGCTCCGCGGCGCCGCGCAGAACCGCGTGGGCATCCAGACGGCCGGCATCGACGTCCTCCGGCTGGACATGCTCGCGTTCGGCATCGGCGTCGCGCTCGCTGCCGCGGCGGGGGCGCTCCTGGCGCCTGATTTTCTCGTCTACCCCGAGAACGGCGCGATCTCGACGTTCAAAGGCTTCGAGATCATCGTCATCGGCGGCCTCGGCTCCATCCTCGGCAGCGTGGTCGGCGGCGTGCTCTTGGGCGTGATCGAAGCCCTCGGCTCGGTGTTCATCTCAGCAGCCTACAAAGACCTCTACGGCTTCCTGCTCCTGATCGCCCTCCTCGTCTTCAGACCCACCGGTCTATTTGGCGAGCGCGAAAGAAGCGTCTAGCACTCGCTCGGGTCAGACCGGCTTGAACGCAGCGGGGAGCCGCTTGATGCCGTGGACGAAGTTGGAGCGGAGCTTCTCGGGCTTGCCGGTCGCCTCGATGTCCGGGAGCCGCCGGAGCAGCTCGGTCATCATCACGACGACTTCGCGCCGCGCGAGATGCGAGCCGAGGCAGAAGTGCGGGCCGCCGGTCCCGAACCCGCCTTGATGATTGGGCTCGCGCGTGATGTCGAAGCGGTAGGGATCCTTGAAGTGCGCCTCGTCGCGGTTGGCCGAGATGTACCACATCGCGACCTTGGCGCCCTTCAGCATCTCGACGCCGTCGAACGTGACGTCGCGCGTGAGCGTCCGGCGCATGTGCATGACCGGGCTGCCCCACCGCACGATCTCCTCGGCCGCGGTGATCGCGTGGCCCTCGAGATCCTGCAGCCACCGGCGCTTCTGGTCAGGAAACTGAGTGAGCGCCCAGAGCCCGTGGCTGATCGCGTTCCGCGTGGTCTCGTTGCCGGCGGCGATGAGCAGCAGGATGAACGGCCCGAGATCCTCGGCCGGCAGCGCTTCGCCGTCGAGCTCGGCGTGGACGAGCGTCGTCGCGATGTCTTCCTGCGGGTGCTCCAGGCGGCTCTTGCCGAGCCAGAGGCCGTAGTCGCGCAGCTCGTGGCCGGCCTGGGCGAGCGACTCTTTCGTGCCGCCGTACTCGGGGTCGCCGCCGGCCAGGAGCCGATTCGTGAGATCGAGCAGCCGCGGGCGGTCGGCCTCGGGTACCCCGACCATGTCGCAGATGATGGCGACCGGCAGCGCCGAGGACACCTCGGACACGAACTCGACCCGGCCCTTGGGCGCGATCGCGTCGACGATCTCGCGCGCCCGGCGCCGCACCGAGTCCTCGGCCTTCGCGACCATTCGGGGCGTGAAGCCGCGATTGACGATCGACCGGAGCTTCGTGTGCTTCGGCGGATCGGTGGAGATCATCGAGCGAATCCCGATGCGATCCGTGTCCTCCGGGTCCGTCAGCACCTGGATGCCATAGGCCGAGCTGAACGTCTCCCAGTCGCGCGAGGCGGCGACGATGTCGTCGAAGCGGGTCAGCGACCAGAATCCGCGGCCGGAGTCGGGGTGCTGATGCCAGGCGATCGGCCGGTCCCGGCGCAGGCGGGCCAGCGCTCCGTCGACGTCGTCCCGGAGCCAGAAGTCGAAGCTGCCGAGGTTGATCTCGTCGAGGGTGAGGCTGGTGGTGGGCGCGGGGATGTCGCTCATGCCCCTCGAGTACCCCATTGCTACACTCTGGTCAAGATCCACTTGTCAGAGGAGATGCGACATGCGGGTGGTCGTCGACTACACCCTCTGCGAGAGCAATGCCGTGTGCATGCGCCTGGTGCCCGAGGTCTTCGAGGTTCGTGACGACGATCGGCTCTATCTGAAGACCGAGCGGCCACCCGACGCGCTGCGCGGGCGCGTGGACGAGGCCGTCCGCCGCTGCCCGAAGCAGGCGCTGTCGATCGTCGAGGACTAGGCTCACTCTCGGCGACCTCCTGATCGAGGTCCCGCGCGTTTCGGCGTGAGCACGGGCGCCAGCGCGGGGACGCGCGCGACCAGGCGCCCGCCGACGGCGCGGAAGATTCCGACCAGCCCGCTGGGATAAGCGCGGGCGATGATGATCACGAGCAGAGCGAACAGCACCATGCGCACCTCGCCCCAGGCGCGCAACGCTTCCGAGAGCCCCTCGATGAACACCGCGCCCAGGATCGGCCCGGCGAACGTGCGAAGACCGCCCACGATCACCATGACGACGATCATCGCCATCTCGTTGAACTTCATCGGGGTCGGCGAGAGCAGGCCCACATAGTGGCCCTGGAAGCCCCCGGCCACCGCCGCGAAGACGGCCGAGACGGCGAAGACGAAGCGCTTCCACTTGAAGGTGTCCACGCCCATGACCGACGCCGCTTCCTCGTCGTCGCGGATCGCGCGCATGTACGATCCGATCCGCGAGTCCATGAGCTCGCGCGCGGCGAGCGCGGCCACGATCGCGAGGGCGAGGAACAGGAAGTAGTACGGGGTCGGGCGCGGGGTATCGAACAGGAACGGCGCGGCCAGGCCGAGATCGCCCCGGGTGATCCCGTACTCGACCGTGATCAGGAGCCGCAGCGACTCGGCAAAGGCCCAGGTGGCGAGCGCCAGGTAGATCGCGCGCATCCGCAGGCACAGGGTGCCGAGTCCATAGCCCATCGCCGCGGCCACCACGGCCCCGGCGGCGATGCCCACGAGGATCGGCACGTGGGCGTAGAGCACGAGCAACGCCGAGGTGTAGGCGCCGACGCCGGCGAACGTGTGATGCGCCAGCGAGAACTGCCCGGTGTAGCCGGCGAGCAGGTTCCAGCCGATGGCGAGGATCACGTAGTAGAGGCTGATCACGAGGACGTGAGTGTGATACTCCGAGGCGGCCCACGGCACCCAGGCAAGCGCCGCGTACGCGAGCAGGCACCAGCCGAGGCGGCGAGCTCGGCGCGCCAGGCTCAGGCTCCGAGAAGCGCGTCGCGGATGATCTCGCGAAGCTGGTCGGCGAACGCCTGGCGCGGGCCCTCGCGACCCACCCGCCCCATCTCGAGCATGTAGAGATAGTCGGAGACCTCGACGGCCTTCGTGATGTTCTGGTCGACCAGCAGGATGGTCACACCGGCGGCCTGCACCTCGCGGAGCCGCTCGTAGACCTGGTCGGCGATGCGCGGCGCCAGCCCCGCCGAGGGCTCGTCGACCAGGAGCAGGCTCGGCGCCGTCACGAGCTCCTTCGCGACCGAGAGCATCTTCGCCTCGCCGCCCGAGAGGACCGTGGCGCGGAGCCGGCGCTTTTCGGCCAGGCGCGGGAACGCCGTGTAGGCGCGCTCGAGCATCGCCGCCACGCGCGCGCGGTCGCGGCGGAAGACCCACGTGCCGATCTGGAGATTCTCCTCGACCGTGAGCTGGGGGAAGACGTTCGCGCCCTGCGGCACGTAGCCGATCCCGAGCCGCTTCAGCGCGTGGGGCGCCAGGCTCGCGATGTCGTGCCCGTCGAAGACGATCCGGCCCGATCGTGGATGGAGAAAGCCGAAGATCGTCTTGAGCGAGGTCGACTTTCCGGCGCCGTTGGGCCCGATGATCCCCGTCACGGTCCCGCGGGCGACGCCGAGGGTCAGGCCGTTGAGGATGTCGATGCCTTCGACGTACCCCGCGACGACCCGGTCGAGCTCGAGCAGCGCCATCTAGCGCCCCAGGTAGGCTTCCAGCACCACCGCGTGGTTGACGACGTCTTCGAAGGATCCCTCGGCAATGAGCTTGCCCTCGTGCATCACCGACACGCGGCGGCAGAGCCGGCGCAACGTCGCCATCTCGTGCGAGACGATCAGGAACGTCACGGCCTCCGTGCGATTCATCCGGAGGATCGTCTCCATGATCGTGTCCTTGATCGTCGGATGCACGCCCGCAAAGGGCTCGTCCATCAAGAACAGGCGCATCGGGTGCACCATGAGGCCGCGCGCGATCTGCAGCAGCATGCCCTGCCCGCCCGACAGCTCCCGGGCCGGGGCGTGGCGATGCCCTTCGAGCGTCACGAGCTCGAGCAGCCGGCGCGCGCGGTCGCGGATCTCCCGCATCGGGCGGTGGCCCTCGCGGCCGAGCTCGGCCAGCGCTGGAAGCAGGACATTTTCCATGACGGTCATGCTGCCGAAGACTTTCGGCGTCTGGAAGGTCCGCGCGACGCCGCGCGCGGTGATCTCGTGCGGCTGGAGCCGATCGATGCGCTCGCCCGCGAGCCGGATCTCGCCGGTGTCGGCATGATAGAGCCCCGACAGCAAGTTGACGGTGGTCGTCTTGCCGGAGCCGTTGGGTCCGATGAGCCCGCGGATCTCGCCGGTACGGATCGCGAGCGGCAGATCGTCCACCGCGACCAGCCCCCCGAATCGCTTCGTGAGGCCGCGCGTCTCCAGCAGCCACCCGTTCGAGTCGTCGGCGCCGGTCACTCCAGCGGCTCCCAGAAGCGCTGGATCTCGACCAGGCAGCCGCTCGGGTCCCGCGTGTCGAGAAAGGTGATCTGCTGCCGGCAGGGCACCCGGTTACGCCGGCCGGGGCGGCCGACCGGCGGCGAGCCCAGCGTGGACCATGTTCACGAGCGACACGATGTCGAACACAGCCAGCCCGGTCTCGCGCTGGATGTCAGCGGTGTACGGCGGCATGTTGGTGCACTCCAGCACGATCGCGCCGACGTCGGGATGTTCCGTGACGAGCCGGCGCGCGACGCGAATGTGCTCCTCGCGCGCCGCATCGACGTCGAGCACCATCTCGTTGTCGAGCATCACCCGCGTGAACTCCTTCTCGGTTTCCATTCCGGCGACGGCAATCGGGAGATCACCGATGCCCGCCCCGGCAAAATGCTCCGGGGTAAGCCCCGCCGAGTTGACCGTCATGATGCCCACCCGCCGTCCCGGCGGAAGCAGGCGGTGCACAAGGGGAACCAAGAGCAGGCTCGACGTGAACACGGGCACGCGCACCGATGCCGCCAGCTCGCGCTGGAACTTCACGAGAAACCCGCAGTTCGTGGTGATCGCCCCGACTCCCTCGTGCTCCAGCCGCCGCGCCCCGTCGACGAACGCGGGCAGCAGGCCCGCGGCGCCCCGGCGCACGACGAGATCGGGATCGGCGCCGTCCACGCGCTGGTAGCGCACCGGGAACGGAAACGTCATCGCGTTTCCCATATCGCCCAGAATGCGGGGGAACCGCGTATCGAGCATCAGAATGCCGACGGTGAATCCGTACTGATTGAAGCCGCCCTGGACGCGTGCGGATGACATGGCCCCATACTGTAGCTTATTCTCGTCCGGCGGAGGGCCAGTCACCCCTGAACCCGATGAAGATCGACATCTTTCCCCACATCATGCCGCGCCGGTACTTCGACCGGATGCTGCAGGTGGCTCCGCCCGGCATGGCGCTCCAGAAGCGGATGTCGGGGATCCCGGTCCTGGTCGACGTCGAGCTACGGCTTCGGATCATGGACCGCTACGAGGGCTACGTGCAGGTGCTGACCCTGGCCAACCCTCCGATCGAGGTCGCCGGCGGTCCCGAGGCGAGCCCCGAGCTGGCCCGACTCGCCAACGACGGGATGGCCGAGATCGTCGCCCGGTATCCCGAGCGCTTTCCGGGATTCGTCGCTTCCCTCCCGATGAACAACCCCGACGCTGCGGTCCGCGAGATCGACCGCGCGATCGACGACCTGCATGCGACCGGTGTCCAGATCTACACGAACGTCGCGGGGCGGCCGCTCGACCTACCGGAGTACCGGCCGATCTTCGATCGGATGGCCCAGCGCGACCTGCCGATCTGGATGCACCCGGCGCGGCCCGCCGCCTTCGCCGACTACGCCGGCGAGCCGCGGTCCAAGTTCGACATGTGGTGGGCGTTCGGCTGGCCGTACGAGACGTCGGTCGCGATGGGCCGACTGGTCTTCTCGGGCATCTTCGACCGCTACCCCGGGTTGAAGATCATCACGCACCACCTGGGCGCCATGGTCCCGTTCTGCGCCGGGCGCGTGGGCGGCGGGCTCGACCAGCTCGGCAGCCGCAGCGACGATCCCGAGGACACGCAGGCGCTCGGGCGCCTTCGCAAGCGTCCGATCGACTACTTCAAGATGTTCTACGGCGACACCGCGCTCTTCGGCGCGTGGCACGCGATGGAGTCCGGTCTCGCCTTCTTCGGCGCCGATCACGTCCTCTTCGGGACCGACATGCCGTTCGACCCCGAGAAGGGCCCAGGATTCATCCGCGATACCATCGAGGCGATGACGCGCATGCGGGCCACCGAGGAAGAGAAGACGCAGATCTACGAGGGCAACGCGCGCCGGCTCCTCCGGCTGCGGCTGACATGACAAGGAGACCACGATGACCACCAAGCGAGCGAGCGTCGAAAGCACGGCCGATGCGTATCTCGAGCTCCTGGCCGCTCGCGGCGTCGAGTATTTCTTCGCGAACTCCGGGACGGACTTCGCGCCGCTCATCGACGCCTACGCGCGCCGGCTGGCGCAGGGCCTGCCGGCGCCGCGGCCCATGACGATCCCGCACGAGGTGCCGGCGGTCGGCATGGCCCACGGCTACGCGCTGGTCACCGGTCGGCCTCAAGTGGTCATGGTTCACGTGATCGTCGGCGCCGGCAACGCGGTCGGCGGCATCATCAACGCCGCGCGCTCGAACGTACCGATCCTGTTCAGCGCCGGGCGCAACCCGATTACCGAATCCGGCATGCATGGGAGCCGCAATCGACCGATCCACTGGGCGCAGGAGTCGTTCGACCAGGCCGGCATGATCCGCGAGTACGTGAAGTGGGATTACGAGCTCAGGAACTTCACCCAGCTCGAGACGGTCGTCGACCGCGCGCTGGCCGTCTCGCAGGCCGAGCCGCAGGGGCCGGTCTATCTGACCCTGCCGCGCGAGGTGCTCGCCGAGAAGCACGAGGTCTTCGAGTACGCGGCGACGAGCCGCGCCCCGAAGCCGGGCGCCGTCGTCGCCGCGCCGGAGACGATCGCCGAGACGGCCCGGCTCCTGGCCGACGCACGCAACCCGATCATCCTCACGAAGGCCGCGGGCCGCGATCCACTGGCCGTGCCCACGCTGGTGAAGCTGGCCGAGGCGCTCGGCGCGCCGGTGATCGATCAGTTCCACACCTACATGAACTTCCCCCAGGATCATCCGCTGCACGCGGGCTTCGACGCCGCGCCGTACCTCGACGACGCCGATTGCATCGTGGCCGTCGAGTCCGACGTGCTGTGGTTCCCGGCGATCAAGGCGCCGCGCCCCGAGACGAAGATCGTCCAGATCGCGGTGGATCCGCTCTACGCGCGCTATCCGATCCGTGGATTCCCGGCCGACGCGGCGCTGTCGGGCACGGTCAGCCTGAACCTGGCGGCGCTCGCGGAGGCCGTCCGCCGGCACGTCGACGGCCGCGCCGTGGCCGAACGCGCGCAGCGCTGGCACGCCGAGCACCGGCGGCTGCGCGAGACCTGGGCGGCCACCGCGAAGACAGCGCAGAGCGAGAACCCGCTCGAGATGGTCTGGGTGTCCAAGTGCGTCGGCGACCTCGTGGACGACAACACGATCCTCGTGGACGAGTACGACTTCGATCCGACGCAGGGCTGCTTCCGTACGCCGCGGACCTACTTCGGCTCGTCGCCGGCCGGCGGACTCGGCTGGGGCATGGGCGCCGCCCTCGGCGCCAAGCTCGCCGCGCCCGACAAGACGGTCATCTGCTGCGTCGGCGACGGCGCCTACATCTTCAGCGCGCCGACCGCGGCGCACTTCGTCTCGCGCGCCTACAACCTGCCCGTGCTGTTCGTCATCTTCAACAACCGCGCGTGGAATGCGGTCAAGCGCGCGGTGCACAGCCACGCGCCCGATGGACTCGCCGCCAGGACGAGGCGGATGCCGCTCTCGGACCTCGAGCCCGCGCCGGACTACGAGCTGATCTGCCGGGCCTCCGGCGGCCATGCCGAGAAGGTGGAGGACCCGGCGGCCCTGCCCGACGCGCTGGCGCGCGCGCTCAAGGTCGTCCGCGACGAGAAGCGCCAGGCACTGCTGAACGTGATCTGCAAGAAACCGTGATCCTTCTGCTCCTGACCGCGTGGCTGTCGTTCGATCTCGCCACGCCGCTGCTTGGCGCCTTCGAGTTCGAGATCCAGGATTCCGAGATCGAGCACTCGATCCAGGCCGGGCGCGAGGCGCAGGTGCCGCGCGACGCCGCCTTGTCGCGGTCGGACCCTCGAGCGCGCGTCGAGCCCGACCGACCGGCACGCCTGTCCGCCGCGCCCGCGTCGTCGATCGGCTCGGCCGCCGGCGATCGCTGGGTCAGGCAGGTCAGGCTCGCGCATCGACCGTCAGCCGCTCGCGCCTCGTCCCCCGGAGACCACTAGCTCCGTCGTCTCGCTCGTCTCCTGACACATGCCGCCTTCAGGCGGCCAGTTTTGCACGCTCATCCATGGAGACACACGAGATGACCATCGGTCGAATCGAAGGCCTCGCGATCACCGTCGCGCTGATCGTGGTCGGACGCATGCTGGTCGCGCTGCTCAAGGCGCTGGTGGAGTGACGTATGATTTTTCTGATGGACCCGGAGTTCTGGGCGCGCGTGTTCGGCATCATCGTGATCGATCTCACCCTCGCCGGTGACAACGCGCTCGTCATCGCGCTCGCCGTCCGAACCCTGCCGAAGCGCCAGCAGCTCCTGGGCCGCATCTGGGGCACGCTCGGCGCCGTCGGGTTGCGGCTCGCGTTCATCGCGATCGCGACGTTTCTGCTGCGGATTCCATTTCTGCAAGCCGTCGGCGGCCTGCTGCTCCTCTGGATCGCGTTCAAGCTGGTGCACCACGAGACTGGCGCCGAGGGACACGTGCGCCAGGGCGGATCGCTGTCGGAAGCGATCTGGATCATCGTCGTCGCCGACGCGGTCATGAGCCTCGACAACGTGCTCGCGGTGGCCGCCGCGGCCCACGGCGACCTGCGCCTCGTCGTCTTCGGCATCGCGCTGTCCCTACCGATCGTCGTCTGGGGCAGCGGGCTCCTGGCCGCGCTGATGAATCGATTCGCGTGGATCATCTGGCTGGGCGGCGGCATTCTCGGCTACGTCGCGGGCGAGATGATTCTGAAGGATCACGGCCTCGAGCGTTTCGTCGATCCGTCCCTGCCCGGCCTCAAGTTCCTCCCGGTCGCGCTGGGCGTGCTCGTCTTCGCGCTCGGATGGTGGTTCAACACGCAGGTCGGCAGAAAGAAGGTGCCGGGCAACGCCTGATTCAGTATCCTAGGCGCCTATGGCGCAAGATCTCCGCAGCTATCTCGATCTCGTCAAGCGGCGCAAGCCCGGCGATTTCGAGATCGTGTCGCAGCCCGTCGACCCGCGCTTCGAGATCACGGCGCTCGTGGTCAAGCTCGAGCGCGAGGGCAAGCGCCGGCCCGTCATCCTGTTCGAGAACGTCAAGGGCACCCGGTTCCCCGTCCTGACCAATCTGCACGCCAGCCGCCCGCGCCTGGCCGCCGCGATGAACGCGGCGCCCGAGGCGACGCAGGCGACATACCTGCGCGCGATGGAGCGGCCGCTCATCCCGAAGGTCGTCCCGACCGGCCCGGTGCACGAGGTCGTGCTCGAGGGCGATCAGGTCAACCTCTACGACCTGCCCCAGATCGTCCATCACGAGGGCGACGCCGGGGCGTACGTCACGGCGGCGATCTCGTTCGCGAAAGATCCGACCCGCGAGATCTGGAATTGCGCCTACAACCGGCTGCAGATCAAGAGCCGCACCACGACGTCGATCCACCTGACCACCGGCAAGCACCTGTGGGAGTTCCAGCGGATCGCCGAGGCGCGCAACGAGCCCCTGCCGCTCGCGCTGGTCATCGGCGTCCACCCGGCGATCGCGCTCGGCGCCCTCGCGATCGGCTCGATCGACGAGGACGAGCGCGGCATTATGGGCGGGCTCCTGGGCGAGCCGCTCGAGCTCGTGAAGTGCCGGACCTCCGACGTGCTGGTGCCGGCCCACGCCGAGCTCGTGCTCGAGTGCGAGATCCTGCCGCGGCAGCGCACGCCGGAGGGGCCGTTCGGCGAGTTCACCGGCTACAGCCTCGGCGAGCGCCAGCGGGAGATCGTCAACGTCAAGGCGATCACGCACCGGCGGGACGCGATCTTCCAGGACATCACGGTCGCCCATCTCGATCACATGCTGCTGTCGACGATCCCGATGGAGGCGAACCTGTTCCGCGCCGTGCGCGCGATGGTACCCTCGGTCAAGGCGGTGCGCGTCCCCGGGCCGTTCACCTGCTTCGTCTCGATCGAGCAGCGCATCCCGGGCCAGGCGAAGAACGCGATCCTGGCGGCGCTCGGCGCCGACCTGTACATGAAGCGCATCGTGGTGGTGGACGAGGACGTGGACGTGTTCGACGACCGGCAGGTGAACTGGGCGATCGCGACGCGCTGTCAGCCCGACCGCGACATCACGATCATCACCAACGCGCGCGGCTCCGATCTCGATCCGTCGGCGCGTGACGACGGCCACACCGCGAAGTGGGGTGTGGACGCGACCGCGAAGCCCTCGCTGGCATCCTACACGCCGCGCCATCGCGTGCCGCCCGAAGTCTGGAAGCGGATCGACCTCAAAGACTTCTTCGCCTGAACCGCTCCGTGGCGAAGAACTTCGCCCGGCGCCTCGAAGCGACCTCGCGCCGCACGCCTGACAAGCAGGCACTCGTCTGGGACGGCGGGGCGCTGACGTTCGGCGAGCTCGACCGGCGCGCGGGCGCCTTTGCAGAGACGCTCGCGGCCCGTGGCGTAAAGCCCGGCGACCGCATCGCCCTCACGATCGGTAACCGCTGGACGTTCGCCGTCGCGCTGCTCGCGGGCTGGAAGCTCGGGGCCGTCGTCGCCCCGCTCGACGTGCTCTTGAAACCCGAAGAACGCGCCGACATCGTGGCCGATCTCTCGCCGGCGGTTCTCATCGACGAAACGCGCGAGCTCGCCCGGCGGAGCGAGCCTCCCGACCCGAGCGGCGCCGCGCCCGATGCCGCGCTGATCCTCTATACCTCCGGCAGCACCGGCCGGCCGAAAGGCGCGCTGCTGTCGCACGGAGCGCTCGAGCTCGCCATCGAGTCGTGGGCGGGGCCGGTGATGGCGTTGACACCGGAAGACGTCGTGCTGGCGACGCTGCCGCTCGCGCATTCGTTCGGTCTCAACGGCGCCTTGCTCGCGCCGCTGCTGGTCGGCGCCACCGTCGCCCTGGTCGAGCGCTTCGCGCCCGACCGAGTGATCGAGGTCATCCGTCGGCACCGCGTCACGGTGTTTCCCGGAGTCGCGACGATGTTTCGCCGCCTTCTCGACGCGCCCGAGCTCGCGGCCGCCGACTTCGGGTCGGTGCGCATCGCCGTATCCGGCGCGGCGCCCTGTCCGTGGGAGCTGGCCGAGCGATGGCGCGGCAGAACGGGAATCCGGATCGTCCGCGGCTACGGGATGACCGAGCTCTTCCGTCCGATCTCGTACCAGGCGGCGAACCCGATCGAGTCACCCGACTCGATCGGCTGGCCGGTCCCCGGCGTCGAGATTCGAATCGTCGACGACACCGGGCGCGGCGTGCCCGCAGGCGAGCCGGGTGAGCTCTGGATCAGAAGCCCATCGGCGATGGACGCCTACGTCAACGCGCCGGACGAGACGCGCGACGTGCTCGTGGAGGGATGGTTCCGCACCGGCGATCTGGCGACGGTCGACACCGATGGCCTCGTCACGATCGTCGGGCGCAAGCGCGAGCGCATCCTCCGCGGCGGCTATTCGGTGTTCCCGCCGGAGGTCGAGGCGGCGCTCCTCACCCACCCGGCGGTCGCGGAAGCCGCCGTCCTCGGCATGCCTCACCCCGAGCTCGGCGAAGACGTCGCCGCCTTCGTCACCCTTCGGCCCGGCGCGTCAGCGACTCCTGACGACCTCGTCGCGCACTGCCGCGACCGCCTCGCCGCGTTCAAGTATCCCCGCCGACTGACCGTCCTCGACTCGCTGCCGAAGGGCGCGACCGGCAAGATCCTCAAGTCCCAGCTCCGGCCGCTCCTGTAGCCCTCTTCACCACCTCGGTTCGACGTGGCGCCATCGCGACATGGAGCGTCTGTAAATTTTCACACTTGACACGTTTCGGCGTGCGCGGTCGCAGCGATCACGCAACAGCGCGTGAATGGCACGCTCACGGGCCGCGCAAGGCTTGCAGTACGCGAGAGCTCGAGGCGTCGCGAAAAATTCGGGCGGCTCGGCGAGCGCCGCGCGTAGGAGGTCGCAGGCATCTTCAAAGTCGGGCTGTAGAGTTGCCGTAACAGGAGGCGACTCATGCTTACCGCGGACGTGCTCGCTCCCGCTGATTCCATCGCTGAGCTCGATCGCCTCGGCGACGAGATCGCCGAGCTCTCGGCGCACCTTGACGCGGCGACCGCGCGGCTGCTCGACCTGATCCGTGAGTTCGACGCTCGCGAGGGCTGGAACAATGGCTTTCGCTCGTGCGCCGCCTAGCTGTCCTGGCGCGTCGGGTACGCGCCGGGCGCGGCGCGGGAGCACGTGCGGGTCGCGCGCGCGCTCGGCGCGCTGCCGCAGTTGTCGCAGGCGCTCGCCCGCGGTGAGCTGTCCTATGCCACGGTTCGGGAGCTGACCCGTGTGGCAACGCCCGAGACGGAGGCGAGACTGTTAGCCGTAGGCCGCACCGGCACCGCCGAACACGTGGAGCGCATCGTGCGTGGCTGGCGCCGGATGGACCGCAAGGCCGAGGCTCGGGAGGCCGCGCGGCACCACACGGC
>CAYVHH010000055.1:0-3200 GCA_964450175.1 uncultured bacterium
TACGCTCCGCCCGAGGATCCGACCCAGGCCGAGCTGGTTCATATCTGGCAGGCGCTGCTCGAGGTCCAGCCCGTCGGGATCCGGGACGATTTCTTCGACCTCGGCGGCGATTCGCTCCTCGCGACGGCCATGATGGCGGCCATCGAGGACGCGCTCGGGATCGAGGCGTCGCCATCGATCCTGCTCTTGGGGTCCACGATCGAGCACGTCGCCGCGAATCTGGCCCGGCCGGCGCAGCCCGATGCCGCGGTCGTCCCCGTGCAGGCCGGCGGCTCCAGGGCCCCTCTCTACTTTCTGCACGGCGACTATCTCGGACGCGGCATCTACTGCCGGAAGATCGCCCGCGCGCTCGGTCCGGAGCAGCCGGTCTTCGCGCTGACGCCGTGCGGGCTCGATGGCGAAGCGGCGCCGGCCACGATCGAGGAGATGGCGGCCCGTCACCTGAGCGCGCTGCGTCGTCATCGAGCGCGTGGACCCTATCGGCTGGTCGGCAACTGCAACGGAGGGCTGGTGGCACTGGAGATGGCGCGCCGGCTGGCCGAAGAGGGCGAAGCTGTCGACTACGTGTTCGTGATCCGCACCTCGGCGCAGAACGTCCGGTTCAGCGCGGCCCGGAGACTGATCGAGCGCGGTGGTCGCCTGCTCGGCATCGCCGCGGCAACCCAGCGCGATCTCGTCAGACGGTGGCAATGGTTCGCGCGCGAGTGGCGCGCGGCGACCCCGGCCCGCCGCGTGAGCTTGCTCGGCGCCAAGCTGATGAAGCTGGCGCGGCTCCGGAGGGGGCCGGGCCCGGCGCCGTCGCGCGCATCCGCTCCCGACGATCGAGACGCGCTGATCGGCACGTTCAGCGAAGCGGCGGCCGACTACGTGCCGCTGCCCTACGACGGGAAGGTGGTGGTGTTCTGGCCGGACGGAGATCCCGAGCCCGCCGCCGACGCGCTGAAGTGGTGGCGGCGGGTCGCGCCCCGCGCCGAGGTCGAGACGATCCCCGGCGATCACCTCACGTCGATCACCGTGCACGGCCAGAATTTCGGCCGGCGACTGGCCGCGCGGCTCGGCCCGTAGCTCAGGCCCGCAGGGCCGTGTACAACCGCTGCACGTCGGTCCACATCCGTCTGTTCAGAAGCGAGAGACAGGGCACGTAGACCACGGCGCCGATCAGGATGAGGACGGGAAGCCGGTGGCCGTTCGACGCGCTCGCCATGAAGGTCCGGCCGACCGTGACCATGGCATACATCACGCCGCCCGCCAGGACCGGATCCCGAAGCGTGCGCGCGACATCGCGCACCGGAATCTCCAGCTTCGCGCAGTTCCGCGGAATCGTCATCGACAGGACGACGAGCAGGGCCCCCGCCCAGGCGGTCGCGAGCCCGTCGACGCCCCAGCGCACGCCGATCAGGAAACAGGTCGGCAGCACGGCGAGATTGATCGCCGTGTTCCAGATATCCAGCGCACCCACGCCGATGATCGTGGTGGAGACGATGCCCGACACCATCCGGAGCGGGACGAGCAGGCTGACCACACGGAGCGGGTATGCCGCGTCCTGCCACGTCGGACCGAGCGCCAGCTCGACCAGTTCGGGCGCGACCGACGAGATGCCCCACATCACCGGAACGCTCACGAACCCGAGCAAGCGCAAGCCGGAGAGCAAGCGCTCGCGCAAGCGCGGCCGATCGTCCTGAAGTCTCGCCACCGTCGGAAACACCACCTGGTTCACGATGCTCATCACGCGCTGCATGGGCAGCGTGGCGAGGTGGAGCGAGACGGAATAGAGCCCGACCGCGCTCGGCGTGAGGAATCGCCCGGCGATCAGGACGTCCGACTGGTTGATCACCTGCCCGGCCAGCCGGCTCATGGCCAGCGCGCCACCGTACGTCACGTGACGACCCACGCCGCCCAGGCGGAATACCGGCCACACGTTCTGTCCGCGCAGGAACATCGCGGACCGTACCGCCGCGCCCGCCAAGCTGCCGAGCACCAGCGACCACACGCCCGCGCCGTGGAGTGCCAGCAGCAATGTGACCACGCTCGAGGCGAGCGCCGAGACGAGCTCGATCGAGGCGCTCCACCTGAAGTTCATGTCCCGATAGGCGAGCGCCTGCGGGACGATCGACACCGCCGCGAGCACGAAGTGCAGCGAGGAGACCTGGATCACCCGCGGCAGCACGGCTTCCTTGAAGAACAGGCCGGCCAGCGGCGCGCCCAGGGCGACCACGGCACCGAGGCCGACGTTGAGGAGCATCGCGAGCCCCGCGACACGCGCCAGCGCCTCACGATCGAGCTTCGGGGCTTGAACCAGCGCCGCGCCCAGTCCAAGCTCGGCGGCGGTGGAGAAGATCGAGATGATCACGGCGCTGACCGCGACGACGCCGTAGTCGGCCGGCGCCAGCAGGCGGACCACGATCAAGGTCACCGCCCAGCTCACGGTCTGGCTGACGAAGCGAGCGGCGCCCGTCCACTTGAGACCGGAAATCGCCTGGCGCTCGATGCTCATGAGGGAGGCTCGACGAGTAGTATGTCCCGCGAGTCACCCCGTTGCGAAGCAAACGAGGGCGCGGGCGCTTACTCGCCGAGCGTCTTCAGGCGATCGGCCGCCGGCGTGAATCCCGTCGCAGCGGACTTTCGATACCACTCGACGGCTTGGGCCCGGTCCCGGGTGACCCCCAGCCCGAATTCATGTGCGCGACCCATGTAATACATCGCGAAGCGGTCCCCCGTGTCGGCACCCTTCCGATACCACTGCGCCGCGTCGTCGACACTCTTCGCCAGTCCGCCGCGCCCGCGCTCGTACAGATACCCGAGGCTCGCCATCGCCTGGCCGTTCCCGGCCTCTGCGCCGCGCCGGTACCACTGCGCCGCTTCCGCGTCGTCCTGCGTCAGCCCGCCGCGCCCGTCCGCGTACATGCGGCCCAGGTTCGCCATCGCCCTGCCGTCACCACCGTCGGCCTGCCGGCGGTAGAGACTCGCGAGGACCGCGTCGTCCTGCATGCACGCCTCGAGGTGGTTGTATTCGGATTGGGACTGCACCACCGACGCAGTCCATCGTCCATCCGGGTACACCTGGTCGAGCGTCACGTTGATGGCGTTCGTGCGTGATTTGCACTCGGCGAACAGCGCCATCACCAGCTCCTGTTCGGGCGTGAGCTGGGTGGTCGCACAGGCACCGGCGAGCAGCAGTAGGGTGAGGGCGAGCGGGCGGG
>CAYVHH010000056.1:0-16084 GCA_964450175.1 uncultured bacterium
CGGGATCGTCTACTCGCGTTGGTCTGACCCCAGGGGCGAGGCGCCCCCTCCGACACCTCCCCGGTCCGCGCGGCGCCCCTCCACTCCCTTACGACTCGCGCCGCGGCCACGGGATCGTCTACTCGCGTTGGTCTGAGCGGAGGGGGCGAGGCGCCCCCTGTCAGCGGGTTGCGGCCGTGGCGGCGTCGATGACCGCGTCCGGCGTGTCGGGGTCGATCGAGCAGTCGGGGCCTAGCAAGAGGTGGCGGCTGCGCATCTCGGCGATGGCTCGGCGGCCGCGGGCGGTGACTTCGGCCGGTGGCAGGCTCTTGATGACGGGTTTGGCGGGGAGCCCGCCCACGACGGCGCGGCCGGTGCGACGGTGCGCTTCACTCAGCGACGGGTTGCCGGGTACGACGGCCCAGCTCAGCGCGGTGGCGGGATAGTCGACGAACTCGTCGAAGAGAATCCCCGTGCCGCAGACGTGGAGCAGATTGAACGGCGCATTCGCGACCTCGCGGAGAATCCGCAGATCGTGAGGCCGCTGGAAGCGGCGGCACTCGGCCGCGGTCGCGAGCTCCTGCGTGGCCATGTTGGTGGCGTAGAACAGGCCGTCGGCGCCCTCGGCCACCGCGGCGCGCGCATAGGCCGCGAGCGTCTCCGCCATCGCGCTCAGCGCGTGATCGACCGCCGCTGGCTCCGAGCGCATTAGCGACACCGCCGCGGAGCGGCCGCCGGCGAGCAGAAACGGTAACACCATCAAGGGCGAGAACACGGTCCAGATGATCGGCGTCTCGCTTCCGACCGCCTTGCGGATCGCCTGCAACGCCCCGAGCTGTTCGGCGAGCGCTCCCGTTCCCGCATCGGCGGGCTCCAGTCGCCGCAGATCATCGGCCGTCGCGAGCGGCACGCGCGTCACCGTGTACGGCGTGGCGCGCTCGCGCGAGGGCGTGTAGCGAAATCCCCACATCTCGGCGAAGCACTGCGCGCGACTCTGCGGCTTGAGAAAGTCCCAGTCGAAGCGGCGGGCCAGGCTTAGCGTCTCCGCCGCGAGCGTCTCCGCCGAGTTCTCGGTGGCGAAGTTGTGGAGCCAGAGGCTCACCGGCACGCGGTCGACCTGATCGCCGCGCAGGGCCGCCGTCACGCGCTCGCGCTTGGTCATATCAACGCTCCGGCCGATCATAGTACAGTGGCGGCCCAGGAGGGCGATCAGCCATGTACGAAGTCTTTGCGCTCAAGTACGGGGAGCGAGACACGACGAAGTGCCAGTTCTTCTACCGCGAGTCCTCACATGACAAGCTCACGCTCGACTATTTCGTGTGGTTGATCCTCGGCGGCCCCCAGCCGCTCCTGGTGGACACCGGCTTCCGGGACGACGACGCGAAGGCCCGCGGCATCCGCAACTATGTGAGCCCGGCGGCCATGGTCGAGCGCGCAGGGGTCAAGCCCGGTGACATCCCGATCTCGCTGATCACCCACCTTCACTATGATCACTGGGCCGGCCACAGCCTGTTCCCCAACGCGGAGTTCTGGATCCAGGGCGAAGAAGTGGCGTTCTGGACGGGTCCGTTCGGCCGGCTGCCGGCGTTCCGCGGGTCCGCCAACGTCGAGGCACTGGCACACCTGACCACCTTGAACTACGGCAACAAGATCCGGATCGTCGAGGGCGACCACGAAGTGTGGCCGGGCATTCGCGTCCACCGCGTCGGCGGCCACACGGCCGGCCTGCAGATCGTCAGCGTCGAGACCCGGCGCGGCACCGTCGTGCTGACGTCCGACGCGTCGCACTTCTACCACAACGTCGAGACGCGGCAGCCGGTGCAGATCATCACGAGCCTTCCCGAGATGCTCACGGCCTTCGACACGATCGATCGGCTTGCCGGCTCCGCGAAGCTGGTCGTCGCCGGCCACGACCCGCAAGTCGCCGAGCGTTTCAAGCCGGTCGAGGCGGGAATCATCAAGATCGCCTGACGCGATGTCCACCATGAAAGCCGCGATCCTTCACGGCGTCGACGATATGCGTGTCCAGGCCTGGGCTCGCCCGGAGCCCGGGCCGGGAGAAGTGTTGCTGAAGATCGAGGTCGCGTCGATCTGCGGCACGGACGTGAAGGTGCTGCACCGGACGCTTCAGGGTCAGCCGGCGGGTCAGTTCGTGATGGGTCACGAGTATGCCGGGACCGTGGCCGCCCTCGGGCCCGGCGTGGACGAGTTCCGCGTGGGCGACCGCGTGGCCGTCGAGGTCCACAAGGGCTGCGATCGCTGCGAGAACTGCATCAAGGGCTGGTACACGTCGTGCCTCAACTACGGCGACGTGTCCAAGGGCCACCGCGCCAAGGGCCTCACCTGCGACGGCGGATTCGCCGAGTTCGCGGTGAACCACATCAACACGCTCTACCGGCTCCCGGAGAACCTCTCCTTCGAGCAGGCCTGCATGGTGACGACGGCGGCCTCGCCGCTCTGGGCGATCGACCTGATGGGCGGCTACGTCGCGGGCGAGACGGTCCTCGTGCAGGGCCCCGGCCCCATCGGGCTCATCGCCGTCCAGCTCTGCAAGGCGCTCGGCGCCGCGCGCGTGATTCTCACCGGCACCCGCGACTCGCGCCTGGCCGTCGGCCGGCAGCTCGGCGCCGACCACATCATCAACGTCCGCAGCGAGAACCTCCGCGATCGCATCCGCGAGATCACGGGAGGCCGCGGCGCCGACTGTGTCCTCGAGTGCGCCGGCGGGGCGAGCTCGATGCAGGAAGCGCTCGAGAACGTCAAGCGCGGCGGCCGAATCGGCGTCGTCGCCTGGTACGCGGGCCCGGTCGAGGTCGACATGAACCTCGCGGTGCGCTCGAACGTCCGCATCTACGCGGCGCGCGGTGAGGGCGGCATGAACTGCGGGCGCTCGCTCGAGCTCATGAGCAAGGGCAAGATCCTGGCCGACCCGATCATCACGCACCACTTCGGGCTCGACCAGATCCACGACGCCTTCCGTACGTATACCGAACGGATCGGCAACGCCCTCAAGGTCGTCATCCACGTCTAGCCCGGCCGGGCGTTATCTCTTGGGCGAGAGCCCCGTTCCTTCATATCATCGATAGAGTCGCGTCGTGATCGGTCCGGACCCTTGTCCGGGCGCCTGGAGCCGCATGAAACGATAGCCGTTCGGAGGGGCCATGACGACCTATAACGCCGTTGGTTACGCGCTGCTGAGCCTGCACGCGCTGGTCTCCGGGCTCCTCGCCCCGCCGGCGTTGGGTCTTGGCGCAGGTCTCGCGGCCGGCGCGCTGTATCTCCTGTTCATCTGGCTCGTCGTCGGGATCTATCTTCCCGAGATCCTCCACATGGGGATCGCCCATCGCGCGCTCGAGTTCAGAGGATGGTTCGTCAAATCGACCACGCTCGTGTGCAACACGGTCGGGATCTACGTCAATCCCCGCTCGTGGGTGAACCGTCACCGCCATCACCACGCCTTCTCCGACCGCGACGGCGATCCGAACAAGCTCGGTGTCGACGGCTTCTGGAAGACGCTCTACCTGTGCGTGCTCCCGTATCCGTGCCAGTTCGATATGGCGCGAGATCCCATCTTCGAGACCTGGCCGATGCGCCTGGCCTCGAGCCCGTTCTTCGCGGTCGTATCGCAGGTCACCAGCTACGCGTTCCTCTGGCTGCTCGTGTCGGACTGGGCCTACGCGCTGGCGCTCTGGGTCAGCGTGCGGCTCATCGCGCTGTGGACGAACATGGTGCAGAACTACTGGACGCACGACCGCCGATTCGGCGCGCGCCGGTATCAGGACGACGACAACGCGATGAACATCGGCGAGTGGCTCCCGGTCACGGCCACGTTCAGCGCCTGTCTTCAGAACAACCATCACCACCACCCGCAGTTTCTCCGGCTCAGCCACTCTCCGGCCGAGTACGACTTCGGTTTCCAGGTGCTGCGCCTGATGAAACGCCTGGGCCTGGTGAAGCCGTCGAACACCGGCGGGCGGCTGCCCGCGGGCCTCGAGCTCGAAGAAGTTGGGCTCTAGGGTTCCCGCTCCGCGCGGCGCCGCGCTCGCGGCAGTCCTGCTGATCGGCGTCTCGGTGTCGCCGGGCTCGAGCGACGTCGCTCAGCGCGTCGTCGACGTTCCGACCCGCCCGGGCGTGACCCAGCGCTTCGTGCTCCTGACCTCGCCGCAACCCAAGGCGACGGTGGTCCTCTTCGCCGGCGGCCACGGGGGGCTCCAGATCACCGACGACGGGCAATTCAGGTGGGGCGCCGGCAATTTCCTCGTTCGCTCACGGCAGCTGTTCGCCGACCAGCAGCTCGCGGTCGCGATCGTCGACGCGCCGTCCGACCGGCAGAACAATCCGTTCCTGTCCGGATTTCGCCAGACCCGCGAGCACGCCGCCGACATCAAGGCGGTCATCGCGTGGCTTCGCGAGCACGTCCAGGTGCCGGTGTGGCTGATCGGAACGAGTCGCGGCACGCAATCGGCCGCGTTTCTCGCGACACAGCTGACCGGGCGAGACGGGCCCGATGGACTCGTGCTCACCTCGACGATCCTCACCGACAATCGCGGCCGCGCCGTTCCGGCGATGGATCTCGACAAGCTGCGGATTCCGGTCCTCGTCGTCCATCACGAGCAGGACGGCTGCAGTCTATGCCTCTTTCGCGACCTGCCACCGCTGATGCGCAAGCTCGACGCGGTCCCGAAGAAGGAGCTGATCACGTTCACGCGCGGCGAGAGTCGCGGCGACCCGTGCGAGGCCTTCGCCTACCACGGCTACAACGGGATCGAGCGCGAGGTGGTCGCTCGGATCGCCGGGTGGATCCTCGCGAAATAGCGCGCGGCCGCCTGGGTCAGCGCGCCGCGGCGGGCGCCTCCTCCACGACCGCCGAGGTATAGCCGCTGTAGCGCCGGTAGCAGCGCCGTGCGTTCTCCCAGAGCAGCTTGTGCCGCGCGCGTTCGGGAATCGACGTCCACTTCAGGACCGCGTCAACCGACTTCGGGAACCAGCTCTCCGAGTGCGGATAGTCCGTCGCGAACATCAGGGTATCCTCGCCGATCGCCTCGATCGCCTGACGCAAGGACAGCTCGCCCTCGTGGAGCTGGATGCTTTGGAAGTATTGCGGCCCGCGGATGTACTCGCTCGGCTTGCGCTTCAGCCGCGGCAGCGCATGCTGGCTCATCTCGGCCTGCTCGTCGAGCCGCGAGGCCCAGAAGGCGAGCCACCCGTGTCCGCACTCGAGCGAGGTCAGGCGCAGATCCGGGTAGCGGTCGAGCACGCCCGAGCCGATGATCGCCGCCATGTTGCGCTGCGCGTTCCACACGTGGCTGGCGGAGCGTACCAGGAACATGTTGTCCCAGTTGTCCCACATGCCCGGCGGATACGGGATCGACATCGTGAACGAGTGGATCACCACGGTCAGGTCGTGCTCCTGCGCCGCCGCCCAGATCGGCTCCCAGTCGGGATCGTCGAGCGTCCGGCCCGGCGGGCAGACAGGGAAGATCCCGACCGGCCACCGCTCCTTTCCGCAGCGCCGGATCTCCACGACCGAGGCGGGAACGTCGCGAACGGTGACGTGCAGCACGCTCGTGAGCCGATCGGGGTACGGCGCGCAGTAGTCCTTGAGGAAGCGGTGATACGCCTGGTACATCGACATCTCGACCGCGACGTCATCCAGGCCGGAAAACGAGGCGATACCCCCCGAGGGCAGGACCATGTTCACGTCGACGCCCTCGATGTCCATGTCCTTGACGCGGGCGTGCGAGTCGAAGCTGACGCGATCGTCGGGAAACGGCGGCCCCTGCCAGCGCACGTCCCACGGCGTCCCGCCGTCCTTGAGGCCGCGCGAGATCGACTCGGCCGGCGGCACCCGGTCACGAGAGCCGAGCAACCGATTGAGATCGGGACGCTTGCCGACGCGGTAGCGGGACATGCCGCCCTTGGCGGGCGCTCGTCCGACGAGAGGGCCCAGCGCCGCAAGGCGGGCCCTGTCGGCGGCCGACAGGTACGCCTCGATCGGCTCGGCCGCTTCGATGATGTGCGTGTCGGCGTCGAAGATCCGGTAGCCGGAGCGTGCCATAGAGAGTTCCTCCTCGCGACGTTCTAGCTCAGTCGGCTGGCTCCATCCGGTAGAGACGCAGAAGCTTGAGCAGCGGAACGTCCTGCGCGCTGAACAGGACGACCGGCTCGCTGCCCAGGTTCGCGTGCGCGTGACGAGCCCGTGGCGGGATCACGAAGAAGTCGCCCGGCTCCCACTCGAAGATCTGGTCGTCGACGGTCGTCGTCCCCCGCCCCTGCACCACGCGATAGACCGCGGTGCTCGTCTCGCGGTGAGCCCGTGTCCGCGTGCCCGGCCGCAGCATCTGCAAGTAGCACGCGACGGTCGGGCGGAGGGAGCCGCCGGCCGGGTCGACGTATTCGAGCACGACGTCGTCGAACGGGTCGGGCGCCATTTCGGCGCGCTCCTGGAGCGCCGCGTGGGCGTCGGTCCACGGGAAGTAGATGTCACGCCCGGGGCCACGGAGCGCCGGCTGCTGCTCGTCGGGATAGGGCTCGAAGGTCAGATTCTCGAGAAATCGGACGATCTGCCAGTCGAGGATGTCCATCCAGTAGACGGGCTTGCCGCCTTCGTTGCCGTGGTCGTGCCACGCCATGCCCGGGGTCACGACCAGGTCGCCGGGCTTCATGGCGCACTTCTGGCCGTCGACGGTCGTGAAGGCTCCTTCACCGTGGAGCATGAACCTGATCGCGGTCGGCGAGTGTCGATGAGCGGGCGCGATCTCGCCCGGCAGCAGGTACTGGATCGCCAGCACGAGACTGTGGGCGACGGTCCGCTCCGGCACGCCCGGATTGTGCAGACGCAGAACCCGGCGCTCGGCCCCGCGGTGCGGGCTCAGGTATTCGCTGCTCTCGAACAGCAAGGGCTCGATGTCGCGCCAGCGCCAGTGGCGCGCTTGTGTCGCGGTGGGCTTGGGCGGAATCAGCGGGCCCGGCCTGGACCATGGCGCGTCGAGCCCCGCCGCCCTCAGCCGGGTGCAATATGCCTCGAGCTCCTCGACCGTCCGCGTCGTCTGGACCGCCATGGTGCCTCTCCTTGACCCGGATTCTAGCCGAACCGCGCTATCCTCGCCCTGGGACTTCGATGACTACCGCCGAAGCCGCGCTCCGTGACGCCTCGTCGCGAAACGACGCGCTGATCGACGCCGCGCTCATCCGTAAGTGGCTGGCCTGCGGCCTCGGCTGGCTGCTCTTTTTCCCCACGCTGGGCGCCTTCGTCTCGACCAAGTTCAACTATCCGGAATTCCTCGGCGACACGGCGTGGCTCACGTTCGGGCGGCTGCGCCCGATGCACGTGAACGGCGTCATCTGGGGCGCCTTCTCGACGCTCTTCATCGGGCTCTGCTACTACATCGTGCCCCGCCTCACCGGTGTGCGCATCTGGGGCGAACGGTGGAGCCACGGTCTCGTGTGGATCTGGAACCTGAACCTGGCCGCCGCCGTGGTGCTGCTGGCGCTCGGCTGGAACCGCGGCTGGGAGGCGGGAGAGCTCCCGCTGATCAACGTCGTCGTGACGTTCGTGGCGTTGCTGCTCCTCACCCTGCAGTTCCTGATGACGATCCGGCAGCGCCGCGAGCGGCCGCTCTACGTTTCGCTTTGGTACCTGATCGCCGCGTTCATCTGGACCGACGTGAACCTGGTCCTGCTCGTGCTCGGCCCCTATCACATCGCCGGTATCAACAACGCGGCGTGGCACGGGCTCTTCATCCACTATGTCGTCGGCCTCTGGATCACGCCGGCCGGCTACGTCTTGATCTACTACTTTCTGCCGGCCAGCGTGAAGAACCCGATCTACAGCCACCGGCTCTCGCTGATCGGCTTCTGGTCGCTCGCGTTCTTCTATCCGTTCGTCGGCATCCACCACTATCTCTACTCGCCGATCGCCGACTGGGCGGAGACCATCGCGATCGTCTCGTCGATGATGCTGATCATCCCCGTCTGGACCGTGCTCCAGAACTTCTTCGGCACGATGATCGGCCGCTGGCCGGAGCTCTCGCGGAACCTGCCGGCGAAGTTCCTGATCACGGGCTCGCTCATGTACCTGGTCGGCTGCTTCCAGGGCTCGATGGAGGCGCTCCGGTCGGTCCAGCAGCCCACGCACTTCACCGACTTCGTCATCTCGCACTCGCACCTCACGATCTTCGGCACGTTCGTCGTCTGGGCGATCGCCGGCACGATGTACGTCTGGCCGCGGCTCGCCGGCGACGCTCCGCTGTGGAGCTTTCGCGTCGGCAACTGGGGATTCTGGCTCGTCACCCTGGGAATCTCGGTGATGGCGCTCGTGCTGGCCGCCCAGGGTCTGCAGCAAGGCTTCATGCTCATGGCCGGCACCGAATGGGTGCACGCGATCGACGCGATCCGGCCCTACTGGTGGGTACGAAGCCTGACCGGCATCGCAATGGACGTCGGCGTATCGCTGCTGGTCTACACCCTCATGAAAACGTCGCTCACCGCGCGGCCGGTGTGACGTCGCCCGGCACGCGATGAGATCGATCGGCTCGCTGGCGGTCGGCGCCGGCTTCGTCTGCGTGACCTTGGCGATGTTCGTCCAGGGCTTTCTGCCGGCGATGATCCCGGAGTCGCGCTCCAGGCAGGTGAGCCGCGCCGTGCGGACGGACGTGGGCGACGTGAAGTGGGTTCGCTACGACGCCTCGGACTACTCGCCGCTCGCGCGCGTGGGCCGCGGCGTCTATATCCGCGAGGGGTGCTGGTACTGCCACAGCCAGTACGTGCGGCCGGTGGCCGGTGAGGATCTGCGCTGGGGGCCGGTGTCCGAGGCCGGTGAGTACGCCTTCGATCGTCCCCATCTCTTCTCGACGCGGCGGATCGGCCCGGATCTGACGCGCGTCGGGCTCAAGTACGGTGACGACTGGCACTACGCGCATCACTGGGATCCGCGCCTGGTCGTGCCGGGCTCGATCATGCCGAGCTTCAAGTGGCTCTACACGCGGGTGCGGGTACCCCTGCGGACGACCGACATGAGCCCGGCGCTCGCCGCGTCTCGAGAGCTGAAGGCGTTTTTCACCATGAAGGCAGAGACGCCGATTCCGCTCTTTCCCAACGCCGACGGCCTCACGTTCGTCGCGCCCCAGCCGAGCGGGCTTTGGCCGCTCGACGGCACCCCCGTCATCGACCTCCGGGGCTTCGGCGATCGGCCCCCCGCGCTCAGGTCGGTCACCCTGGTCTTTCCCTCGTACGAGATGGTCGGCCTGGTTCGGTATATCCAGAAGCTCGGCACCAACCGCGGCGCCTGGCGCGACGTATTCGAGCCCCAGATGGTCGGCGTCTCGGTCATGAACATTCCGAGCAGCCCCGATCTCGTGACGCTCGGCCGCGAGGTCTACCACGCGCGATGCGTCGGCTGTCACGGCACGAGCGGCGACGGCAACGGCCTGGCCGCGACCTTCCTGTCTCCACGACCGCGTGACTTCACCCGCGGCGTCTTCAAGTACCGCACGACACCCTCGGGCTCCCTGCCGACCGACGGAGACCTCTACCGCACGATCACACGCGGCGTCCGCGGGACCGCGATGCCCACGTGGCATGAGCTACCGGACAAGGAGCGCCTTGCCGTCGTCACGTTCGTCAAGACCTTCTCGAGCCGCTGGAAGGACGAACGACCCGAGCCGGCGACCACGTTCAAAGACCCGCCCAGGGCCAGCGCCGAGCTCGTCGGGCGCGGCAAGGATCTTTATCGGGCGGCCCGGTGTTCCCAGTGCCATGGCGAGGACGGCAAAGGCGACGGCGAGTCGGCGGCCGAGCTGACCGACGATCTGAAGTTTCCGATCCGCCCGGCCGACTTCACTCGCGGCCAGTTCAAGGGTGGGTCTACCGTCCGCGACATCTTCCGGACGATGACCCTCGGGCTCGACGGCTCGCCGATGCCCTCGTTCGCGGACTCGATGAGCGAGGAGGAGCGCTGGGCGATCTCGTACTACGTGCTCTCGCTGTCGGCCTGGAGGGATCCGTTGACGGGCGAGCCGCTGAATCTGCCGGCCGCCGCGCGCGCGGCGCTCGATTCGCCGGAGGTGGCCGCCGATCAGCCGCGCTCCGCTCTCGACCCGACCCGGCTCGAGCCCGTCGCGACCGAGAGGGCCAGGCCACGAACCTTGTATCCTGGAATTCGCGAATGATCGAGCATCTGATGCTCGGCGCCTTCGCGGTGGCGCTGCTGATGAGCCTCGCCGCGGTGTGCGCGTTCGTCTGGGGCGCCGCGACCGGCGCGTTCCGCGGCGTCGAGAGGATCAAGCATCAGGTGCTCCGCGCGGAGGGGCTGGATGAGCGAACGGATGCCTGAGGATCACCCGAAGTATGGCGACGTCGAGTCCTACGCACAGGGTGAGATCCGCACCTACCGCGGCATCGTCAACACCTGGCTCCTGGTCGTCTACGCGGTCCTCGCGATCTGGGGCGTCTACTATCTCTTCAAGTTCTGGGGCGGGCTCGGCCCCGGCCTGGGCGTTGGTCAGTAGAGCCGGACATGCGGGCCGAACACATCCTGATCCCGCTGGCGCTGCTGAATCTCTTCACCTTGATTCTCGGCCTCCTGTTCAACGCCTTCGCGAGCTTCCTCGGCATCACCTAGCCCCGATGAGAATCGTGCGCCCCGAAGTCGCGGCTGCCGTTCTGATCGCGGCGGGCGCCTGCGCGATCGGCTGGTGGCGGCTGCGCCGTCGCGGCGACACCGTATCGCGGTGGCGTGTCGCCGCCTCAGCGGGCGGATGGCTCGGCGTGCTCGCGGCGCTGTCAGCGCCTCTCGACCGGCTGGCGCACGCGAGCTTCGCGGCTCACATGGTCCAGCACCTCCTGCTGATCGCCGGCGCCGCGCCCCTCCTGCTCCTGGCTGATCCTTTCGCGGCACTCTGCTGGGCTCTACCGGCGCCGGCTCGCCTGGGCGCCGGGCACCTCCTGCGCGTCGGAGCGCCGCTGCGCACGCTGTGGCGAGGACTCACCGCCGTTTCTGTCGCGTGGCTGGCGCACGTGGCCGCGGTCTGGCTCTGGCACCTACCGGGCGCCTACGACGCAGCCGTTGCCGATCGCGTCGTCCACGACGCAGAGCACCTGGTCTTCTTCGGCACGGCCGTGCTGTTCTGGTGGCCGATCGTGCAACCGGCGCCCCGGCTGCGGCCGCCGGCGAGCGATGGGATCCGCGTGGGCTATCTGGTGCTCGCAGCCTTGCAGGGCGCGCTCCTCGGCCTGCTCCTCGCGATGAGCCGCGAGACGTGGTACCGCGCCTATCCGAGCGCTGAGGATCAGTCGCTCGGCGGCCTCGTCATGTGGGGAGTCGGCGGCGCCGTCGACATGCTGGCCGTGCTGGTCCTGGTCGGCCGCTACCTCGGCTCTCAGGACCGGTGACCGTTCTCAGGCTCCTGGTCTCCACCGCGTTCATTCGAGCTGTCGCACCTCGGCCTCCGCCTGTGCCGGCCAGAACCCCATGTCCATCTCGCGATACATCGCCAGCGCGAGCTTGAGGTGCTCCGCCGCCTCCCCCCGCTGGCCCATGCGACGGTGGAGCTTGCCGAGGCCCAGATGGCAGTGCGCGACGAGCGGGCGCATGCCGAGCTCCTCAGCCAGCGCCAGGCTGTCCGCGTAATGCTTTCCCGCGCCGGACGCGTCGGTCGAATCGGCGAGAGCCGTGATCTCGGCGAGGGTTCTGAGCGCCAGGGCCTCATTGGCTCGTTCCTGATGCTTCCTCGACAGCTCGACAGCGCTTCGAGCGCGCTTGAGCGCCTCGTCGGCACGGCCCGACCGAAGATACGCTTCGGCCAAACGGCTCATGCGCACGGCAAGACCCAGGCCCATCGCGCTGATCGACACTTCGCTCCGGACCGCCTCCTCGAGGAGCGGTAGACCGTCCGCTAGACGCCCGGAAAGCGTGTGCGCATAGCCCAGACCCGACAGCAGATTCGCGTCGCCGTCGCTTCCTGCGCGCAGCAAGGCGACCCCGCGCTCGAACACGCGCTGCGCGGTATCCAGGTCACCTCGTTCGAGGCTCACGCCTCCGAGCGCGCCGTGCGACTCGATCACGGTGTGCGGATGGTTCGCCCGCTCGGCGATCCGCATCGACTGGGCTGCATGCTCGAGCGCGGCGTCGAACCGTCCGAGATGGGAGAACAGGATCCCGAGCCACGCGTGCGGCCAAGCTTCGAAAAAATTGGGCAGCGCACTCGGGTAGGGAGCGGGATCTCGCGCGAGGAGCTCGAGCGCGGCGCGCTGGTCCGCGAAAGCCTGGACGGTATCGAGGAAGATCGACGTGGCCTCCCTGAGGTCGCCACCAGCAAAGTGCGCTTGAGCCATCCGGTACTTCGCTTCGATCTGAAGGCCCAGATCTCCGAGCTCGCCCGCGATGTCGAGTGCCTGTCGGCTCGCTTCGAGGGCGCGTCGATGATCGCCGACGTTGCGCAGACGCGCGCCCATGTCGGCGAGGACGAGCCCCAGCCGGCGCCGATCGCCAAGTGCCCGCGCCAGGGTTTCGGCTTCCTGCATGTGACCCAGGATGCGGTCGTACTGGCCGAGCGGAGCGAGGACCACCCGCGAATCGAGCCGGAGATCGATGGCCAGGGCCTTGGCGTCGAGACTCTCGGGCAGGTGTCCGAGGGCCCGAAACGCCTCGTCGAACGAGGTCAGAGACTCGCCGTACGCCGAGCGCATCGCCGCGCGCATTCCGACCTCGCGGAGGTACGTGACCGCTTTGTCCCAGATGTCGCCCTTGAGGGCATGGTACGCGAGCCGCTCGACGTGCTGGGACAGCCGATCCGCATAGAGTCGCTCGATCACACCGACGATGCGCGCATGCAACTCGCGGCGTCGCTGCTGCAGGAGAGTTCCATAGGTCACCTCGTGCGTGAGCGCATGCTTGAAACTGTATTCGAGGTCCGGGAAAAGACTCGTTTCATAGAGGAGCCCGGCGGCCTGGAGGTGGGCGAGCCCGCTTCGCAGGTCGGATTCGCTCTCCTCGGCAACCGCCTGAAGCAGCGCGAACGGCACGTCATGGCCGATGACCGCGGCCGCCTGCAGGAGACGCTTGTCCCCGATGGGCAGCCGGTCGACGCGGGCCGCCAGGACGGCATGAACGCTCGCCGGAACCTGGATGGCGTGGATGGGCTCGGCGAGGCGGTACGCTCCGGGCTCCCCGGCGAGCGCCTTGGTTTCCACGAGAGTTCGTACGCTCTCCTCGAGGAAGAACGGGTTGCCTTCCGTCCTTTCGATCAACACGCGTTTGAGCCCTTCGAGCGAGGCATCGGCACCGAGCAGGGTACGGAGCAGCTCTTCGGCACTCGTCGGCGCCAGAGGATCCATCCGTTGCTGGGTGTAGTACGTCTTGCGGCTCCACCCATGCTGGTACTCGGGGCGGTAGTTGACGAGGAGCAGAAGACGGGCACCCGGCAGACTCTCCACGAGACCATCCAGCACGGCCTGGCTCTCGGAGTCGATCCAGTGGAGATCCTCGAACACGGCCACAAGCGGCTGCACACGGCTCTCTCTGAGCAGGAGATGCCGCACGCCATCGAGCGTCCGCTGCCGACGTTCCGGGGGTTCCAGTCGCTTCCACTCCTCGTCGTCGACCGGTACGTCGAGCATCGACAAGAGCGCTGGGAGCGACGGCTCCAGAGCCCGGTCCAGGGCCAGGAGCTTGCCGGTCACCTTTTCGCGGATCTTCCGCTTGTCGTCCCATCCCTCGATCTGAAAGTACCGCCTGAGCAGCTCGATCACCGGGAGGTAGCTCGTCGCCTGGCCATACGAGATCGACGCGCCCTCGAGAATCAGGCAGCCCTCCACCCGATGCGAGCGCGTGAATTCCCAGAAGAGCCGTGACTTCCCCACTCCCGGCTCGCCGACGAGGGCGACGACCTCGCCGCGCCCGGCGCGGCTCCGCTCCAGCGCAGTGGCGAGCTGCCCGATCTCGCCGGATCGGCCGACGAACTTCGTGAGACCACGCCTCGCCAGCACTTGAAAGCGAGACCGCGCCGTTCCGGCACCGGTCAGCTCGTAGACGTCGACCGGCTTGTTCCGTCCTTTGACGTTCACCGGACCGAGGGACGTGACCTGCACGTAGCCCTCCGCGAGCTGGAGCGTTGCCGCGGTGATCAGCACCGACGCCGGCGCCGCGGCTTGCTCCATGCGCGCGGCCAGATGGGTCGTCTCCCCGACGGCCGTGTAGTCGATGTGCAGGTCACTCCCGATAGAGCGCACGACGACCTCACCGGAGTTCAGACCAACTCGAATCTGCGGGAGGATCCCTTCCTGACGGCGCAGGCTCTCGCCGTACCGCTTGACGGACTCCTGCATTCGCAGCGCGGCGTAGCAGGCCCGCACCGCGTGATCCTCGTGGGCGACGGGCGCGCCAAAGAGTGCCATGATTCCGTCGCCCATCACCTGGTTGACGGTGCCCTCGTAGCAGTGCACCGCCTCCATCATCTGCTCGAGAATCGGATCGAGGATCCCGCGCGCGTCTTCGGGATCACGGTCGGCGAGAAGCTCCATGGACCCCTTCAGATCGGCGAACAGGACCGTCACCTGCTTGCGCTCGCCTTCGAGCGCGGTCCTGGATGTCAGGATCTTCTCGGCGAGGTGCTTCGGGGTGTAGGACTCGGGAGCGGCGAAACGCGGCCGCGCGGCACGGTCGAGAGGCGCCGCACACTGGCCGCAGAACTTGTTCTCGAGGGGGTTACTGGCTCCGCACGACGGGCAGACGGAGGCAAGAGGTACCTTCATCGTCTCCTAGCCTGGCCGGTCGCGGTAGACCGTCGCTCGATGCGTCTCCGGCAGGAAAGCGTATACGGTGTTGCGGGCCGCATCGAAGCCGATCGTGTGCGCGCCGCGCTCTGTCGGAACGCTCGCAAGACGGCGCATCGTCTCGGTGTCGAAGACGTCGATGACTCCGGGATCTCCGATCGCGACGTAGAGATGCTTGCGGGCGCCGTTGCGGAAGACGACGTCCGGCACGCCGCTGATCGCATGCTCGCTCTGCACGGCGCCCGACCGCGCATCGACCACGAGCAGCACCTTGCCGTCGCACGCGCAAAAGAGACGCCGTGTCGCCGGATCGAGGTCGAGCCCGTGCGGGCCCATTGCCGGCATCGAGAACACGGCGGCCAGCCGCGTCGGGTCGGCGCCGTCGATCACGACGATCTGCGGCGGGTCGGCGATGTTGACGTAGAATCGCCCGCTCTCGTCGTCGAAGACCGTCCAGCGCGTCCGGCCCGCCACCGGGATGCTGGCGATCACGGCCCCCACGCGGATGTCCAGGACGGAGAGCGTGAACGACCCTGGGCGCGACGGATCGCCGACGTTCGCCGCCAGCAGGAGTCGGCGATCGCCGCTGTACGCGAGCCCATTCGGCCCGACGCCGACCTTCACCTTCGTCACGGCCTCCTCCCGAGACGGCGAGAAGATCCCGACGGTGTCCTCTCCCCGATTGGAGGTGAACACCAGGTCGTGCGCCTCGGAGACCAGCGCTCCGGCGACCCGCGTCAGGTGCGGGATGGAGCGGAGATACTTGTTCGTCGTGCAGTCGATCACGTCGACGGCGTCGTTCGCGGTGTGGGCGACGTAGAGCAATCCCCTCCCGCTGTGGACGGCCGCATGATCGAACCCGCCCGGCGCGGCGTGCGGGGGAAGGTCGATGTCGCCGATGTGTTCCAGCGCCATGTCGTCCGGCCTCTCGCTGTCCCTAGCTGCGTCGAGCGCCGGCGACGTTCGCCCGGCAGTACGCGTAGAGCGCATCGTAGGCGTGGAACTGCCGACTCATGTTGTCATGGTCGTCCTGGGCGATGGCCTGGAAGCCGGTCGCCAGCGCGTACAGGCCCGCCGACTCCGGCGTCAGCTGGCGCGCGTCGGTGTCCGCCCCGCGCACGATGAGGGCGAGCGCGTGGAGCGCCGGATCCTCGAGCGCGTGCTTGCCCAGGAACGCATCGAAGGAGCAACGGTCGCCGACGTGTCCGAGCTCCACCCCGGGAACGTCGTAGGGGATCGCCCCTTCCCGCTGGGCGACCGCCATGACCTGGTTCGCGGGCACGAAGAGGAACGTCGGGTTCTTGTCGATGAATCGCGTGATCAGCCACGGACA
>CAYVHH010000057.1:0-5033 GCA_964450175.1 uncultured bacterium
GCGCCGTCGGCGCGTAACGCCAACTCCGCTTCTGGCAACACCGTAGCGACCAGCAGCGAGCAGAACCCGGCTCACACCTTCAGCCGGCACGGCTGGTACAGCGTCACGCTGGACGCCCGCGATACGGCCGGTCACACGTACCGCCTGAACCTGCTGCTCCACGCCTGGCGGCAGAAGGATTGGACGCGTCTGCAGGCCCATCGTGACCTGCGGATCGTGCAGCACGCCGCGCGCGAGCTGGAGCGCAAGCGGCGTCGCAGCGCGACGGCGGCGGCCGAGCGTGCCCGAGCGGAATGAGCTACGCTGCGCGCATGGGACTGAACGCCGACTTCTCGGCGCGCGTCGCGATCCACGCGGCCGGCATCCCGTGGGTGCCCTCTCCCATGGCCGGCGTCGAGCGTCGCATGCTGGATCGCATCGGTGAAGAGGTCGCGCGCGCCACGTCCATCGTGCGCTACGCGCCCGACAGCCACTTCTCGGCGCATCGGCACGGCGGCGGAGAGGAGTTCCTCGTTCTCGAAGGCGTGTTCCAGGACGAGCATGGCGACTATCCCGCCGGGTACTACATCCGTAATCCGCCCACCTCCGCTCACATGCCGGGCTCGAAGGCTGGCTGCACCATCTTCGTGAAGCTCTGCCAGTTCGCGCCCGAGGATCGTTCACACGTGCGTATCGACACACGCAAGATGCCGCTCCTTCCGGACCGGGATCGGGCGGGCGTCGACGTCATTCCGCTGTTCCAGGATGCCGACGAATACGTTCGCCTCGAGCGGTGGGCGCCCGGCGCGGCGGTCTCTCTGCCGATTCCCGGTGGCGCGGAGCTGCTCGTGATCGAGGGGAGCATCGAAGAATCCGGCGAGCGCTTCGAGGCGCAGTCGTGGCTGCGGCTGCCGGCCGGCACTGCGCTTCGTGCCGAAGCGGGCTCCGCGGGCTGCAAGGTCTGGATGAAAACCGGGCATCTCGCGTGCGTGCGCGGTGCGACTGCACCGGCCTGACACCCGCTCACCCGTATCGATGTCGGACGTCGTCTCGACTGTGGACCTCGCGAGGTGGAGGTCTGCCGCTGCGCGGCGTATGTGGATTGCGTGGACGACGTCGGCACCGCACGCGCTCTGACCTCGCATCGAGCCAACACGGACATTCCGCGTGCCGGTCGGTGGGCGACCCTGCGCGCCCTGCTCGGTGGGAAGCGGGAGCGCATCGACATGCTCTCGCGCCTGCAGCGGATGTACGCGGAGCGTGGGCCGGTCGTGGCGCTGAACGTCGGGCCGTTCAAGATGGTCAACCTCTTCGGCCCCGACGCGAACCGCCTGGTGCTCCTCGACCGCGATCGCATCTTCTCCGCGCGGCAGCCGTGGATGATGATCATGGGCAGGATCTTCCCCAACGGCTTGCTCCTGCGCGACGGCGACGAGCACAAGGAGCATCGCAAGATCATGCACGAGGCGTTCACGCGCCCGGCGCTCCGGCAGTACCTCGAGCGCATGAACCCCATGGTCGAGAGCGGCCAGGCCGTATGGCGCGGACAGGCGGCGTCGTTCCATGCGTTCCGAGCGTTCAAGGCTTTGACGCTCGACATCGCGGCGTCGATCTTCGTCGGCGTCGAGCTCGGGCCGGAGACGACGAAGATGAATCACGTCTTCGAGGATCTGGTGGCTGCGTCGATGTCACGCGTCCGCCTGCGCATCCCCGGCCTCGAGTTCTACCGCGGCCTCGTCGGCCGTGAGCTCATGGTCGAATACTTCTCGCGCCGGATTGCCGAACGACGCGCCGGCGAGGGCGGCGACATCTTCAGTCGGCTCTGCCGCGCCGTCAGCGACGACGGCGCCCGATTCACCGACGCCGACATCGTCGACCACATGATCTTCCTGATGATGGCAGCGCACGACACCACCACCAGCACGCTCACCTCGATGACGTACGAGCTCGCACGCCATCCCGAGTGGCAGGAGCGAGTGCGCGAGCAGAGCGTCGGCCTCGGCACGGACGGGCTCGAGTTCGACGATCTCGACAAGCTCGAAGCGCTCGGCTGGGTGATGAAGGAGACCATCCGCCGCTATCCGCCGCTGCCGGTCATCCCGCGGGTGGCCACCGAGAGCTTCGAGTGGGGCGGCTACGAGATTCCCAAGGGCGTGATGGTCGTCGCGTCGCCGATCCACACCCATCACATGGAAGAGTGGTGGCCCGATCCCTTCCGCTGGGATCCCGAGCGCTTCGCCCCGGCGCGCGCCGAAGACGAGCGCCACACGCACTCATGGGTGCCCTTCGGCGGCGGGCCACACCTCTGCATCGGGCTCCGCTTCGCCGAGGTACAGGTGAAGGCGATCATGCACCAGATGTTGCGCCGTTACCGGTGGAGCGTTCCGGCCGACTATCGGATGCCAGTGCAACAGGCGCCGATCTCGAAGCCGCTCGATGGCCTGCCGATCCAGCTCCGGCCTCTGTAGACGGCGCGGCCTGATGCTCGTCGGGTTGGCAGAATCGCAAAGGGTCCATCGGTACTACGTATTTGTACGTGCGTAGGTTTTGCGCCTTTCGTCCCTCTGAACCCGCTGTTACGTGAGTGTCGAGAGCAATGCGGATTCACCCCGCATCGAACCACGGACGGGGCGCCCAATGAGACCAACACGCTCGGCCGGCATCACGCCAAGGAACACCGTCGCGATCGAGAGCGGCCGCCTCATGCGCGACCTGCAGGAGGCAAGACCGCTCAAGACCGCGTTCGTCGCGACGCTGTCGCACCAGATCCGGACGCCGCTCGCCAACATCGCCGGCTACGGGGAGATGTTGGCCGATGGGGCCATGGAGCCGTACTCGCCGCAGTGGAACGACGTGATCGGCCGGATTCAGCGGAGCGTTCGAGAGCTACTCGACCCGGTAGGCGTCGCGCTCGACCTCGTGCAGCTCAAGGCCGGCGAAAAGGTAGCGGGTTCGGCTCCGCCAGGGCGCGAGGCCGGGCCGCTCGCTCACGCGCGCCGTCGCCACGGCCAGCAGTAGTCGTTGGCGGCTCAAGTGCGTTGATCACCGTGTCGTAGCCGATGCCGCAGCGCTGAGCCTCTCAAGCCGCTGCGAAGAGTCGCCACTCGCCCTCGACTCCCTTGAGCGCCCGGTTGCCCCGATCCTGGAAGCTCAAGCCCGACCCGACCACCAGGTCCTTGACGGTGCTGGACGTGAGGACCTCGCCCGCACCCGCCGCGGCGGCGATGCGCGCGCCTATGTGGACGGCAATCCCTCCGACGTTGTCGCCGCCCATGCGCACGCACTCGCCGGTGTGCAAGCCGGCGCGCACCTCGAGCCCGAGAGGCCGGACGGCATCTCGAACGGCGAGGCCACATCGAACGCCGCGCGCCGGGCCGTCGAACAGCGCCAGGAAGCCGTCGCCTGCGGTCGCGATCTCGCGTCCGCGGAAGTGCACGATCTGACGCCGCACGAGCGCATCGTGTCGGACGAGCAGATCACGCCATGCTCGGTCGCCCAGGCTGGACGCCTTCTCGGTCGATCCGACGATGTCGGTGAACAGCACGGTCGCGAGGACGCGATCGTCCTCCAGCGCCCCGTGTGTCCCGGTGACGAACTCCTCCACGGCCGACAGGATTCCGTCGACGTCGCCGTGGAAATAGAAGTGATCGACCCCGTCGATCTCCACGAAGCGCGCCTCGGCGATGTGCGCCGCCAGATAGCGCCCGAACGCCGACGGGATCCAGGAATTGGCACGACGATGGAACACGAGCGTCGGCACGCGAATCGATCCGAGCACGGAGCGGACGTCCGCGTCGAGATCGCAGACGGGATACATCGTTCCGAGCGCACCCGGGCTCAGCGAGAGACGCTCGAAGCGAGCGCGCCAGACGATGAACGACGGCTCGAAGCGGGCGCCCCAACGCTGCCGGTCGCTGGGAATCGGCCCGTCCTCGCGACCCCAATAGGCGTAGAGCCGCGTGGCCTTGTGTTCCGCGGCCGCCTCGTCGAGCCCATGGGGATAGTCGGGGGCGTGGCGGAGGCGTGCGAACGTATCGCCGAGCACGAGCGCCTCGGTCCGCTCGGGATGGGTGGCGGCGAACAGCATCGCGATCGGGCCCCCGTCGCCGTGGCCGAAGACGACGACGCGTTCGGAACCGACCGCGTCGATGACGGTCGTGACGTCGTCCATCCAGCGCTCGATCGTCGGGATCGCGCCCAGCGGCACGGGGTCGGAGATGCCGGTGCCTCGCTTGTCGTAGCAGATCACACGTCCGATCGTCCCGAGCCGCTCGAGGAAGCGCGATAGCGCCGGCTCCTCCCACATGATCTCGATGTTGTTCGGGTGATCCGGGATGAAGACGATATCGCGCGGGCCGTGGCCGAAGACCTGGTAGGCGACGTGGCCTTCGGGTCCTCTCACGTAGCGGGTTCGTGGCTGCATGGGCGACGCCCGACGGTACCAGATCGACGAGCGGACCGCCCAGCGGCGCCAGTGTGGACACGATCAGGCCGTCATCTCGGCCGGCGCGAAGTCCTTGAAAGCCGGCGGCCAACCGCCTAGACGCGGGGGAACCCAGCTCCGATGGCCCGGCTCACCGACCACCAGCTCGCCCGCATCTCGCGCGCTCTCGCCGAGCCGCGCCGGTTCCGGATCCTCGAGCAGATCGCGGCGCACGCGCATCACATGCCGTGTGCGAAGCTCCACGCGACCCACCGCGTCAGCGCTGCAACCATCTCGCATCACGTGAAGGAGCTCGAGACGGCGGGCCTCATCACGGTCGTCCGCGACGGCAAATTCGCGAACCTGGCGCTCCGGCGCGACATGCTTCGCGCCTATATCGCCCGGCTCTCGGCGATCTGAGCGGCGGGGACGAATGTCCCGTTGACTCAGCTCCGGGTGACACTTAGATGCTCGTCTAATCGTCGAACCTGACACGACGAGACGGAAGGAGCAAGCAGATGCGGGAATTGCAGGGCAGAGTCGCCGTAGTCACCGGCGCGTCGAAGGGCATCGGCGCCGCCATTGCGAAGGAAATGGCCGCGGCGGGCGCAGCCGTCGTCGTCAACTATGC
>CAYVHH010000058.1:0-19516 GCA_964450175.1 uncultured bacterium
CCGTCGGTGATGATGTCGATGCCCGCCTGCTCCATGTCACGGATGGCGGTGTTGGCGGCGTCGTCGAACATCTCGTCCATGTCGCCCGGGCCGAAGTCGCCGCGCTCGAGCGCCTTGACCGACGCGAACCACCAGCTGGGCTTTCCGTGGGAGCCGACGACCGCGGTCGGGATCAGGGGCAGAGTCATCGTGGACGTCCTCCGATTATCCGCGAAACGCTCGCGTCGCGCCAGGCGTCGTCCGGCCGGCCGCCGAAGATGATCTCGCCGCGCTCGATGACGTAGAGCCGGGTGGTGTGCTCGGGCACGTGATGCACGTTGGACTCGGCGATGAGGAGAGCGCGGCCGAGTCCGGTGATCGCCTCGATGCCGGCACTCACCGCCGGGATGATCGCGGGCGAGAGACCCTCGAAGGGCTCGTCGAGCAGCAGCATCTCTGGGTCGAGCGCCAGCGCGCGCGCGATCGAGAGCATCTTGCGCTCACCGCCGCTCATCTCCGGGCCCTTGCGCGCGGCGTAGCGGCGGAGCGCGGGAAACACGTCGTACGCCTGCTGGATGCGCTCGGCCGCCGGCCGGCCGCTCGGCCGGGTCCAGGTGGCGATCTCGATGTTCTCGGCGACGGAGAGATCCGAGAAGATCCCGGAGTCTTCCGGGGCCCAGCCGAGCCCGAGCATCGCGATCTCGTGGGTGCGCCGGCCGTGGATGGGCCGGCCGCGGAACTCGACGGTGCCGGACCTGGGTCGCAGATAGCCCATGATCGTTCTGAGCGTCGTCGTCTTGCCCGAGCCGTTGCGCCCGACGAGGCAGATCACCTCGCGCGCGCCGACCTCGAGCGACACCCCGCGCAAGATGTGGCTCATCTGGATGAAGACGTCGACACCGGTGAGACTCAGCACGCGGGTGCCCGCGAGGTCGCGGCCTTGCGGCCGATGACGGTGTCCATCACGCGCGGGTCGGCCAGGATCGCCGCCGGGGGCGCGTCCGCCAGCACCTTGCCCTGGTGGAGCGCGATGATGCGGTCCGAATACGCGAAGACGATGTCCATGTCGTGCTCGACCTGGACGATCGCGCGGAGCCCGATCAGCTTCGCCGCCGTCACCAGCGTGTCCATGATCGCGGTCTTGTCGGCCGTGCTGACGCCCGACGTGGGCTCGTCGAGCAGGATGATCTCCGGCTTCAGCGCGAACGCCGAGGCCACGTCCAGGAGCTTCTTGTCGCCCTGCGGCAGCTGCCGCGCCGGGACGTGCCGCTTGTCGGCCAGCCCGAACAATTCGGCGACCTCGAGCGCACCCGCCTGCACCTCGCGATCGTGCGCCAACGACGCGAAGAGACGCGTCGTGCGTCGGAGCCGGGCCACGCCGGCCGCCTGGAGGGTCTCGAGGACGGTGAGATCGGGGAAGACCTGGACGAGCTGGAAGGAGCGAGCCATGCCGAGTCGCGCGAGGCGCACCGGGCCGCCGCCGCCGACCTCGCGATCCTTGAACAGAACCTTGCCGGCACTCGGCCGCGTGACGCCGGTGAGGATATTGATCAGGGTCGACTTGCCGGCGCCGTTCGGCCCGACGATCGACACGAACTCGCCCGCGTCGACGCCGAGGCTCACGCCGTCGAGCGCGCAGAACTCTCCGTAGAGCTTCCGGAGCCCTTCGGCTCGGAGGATCACGCGCGACTCGCCAGCACGGGACGGCGGCGGGTCACGAGACCCACCAGGCCGTCCGGCGCGAAGATCACGATCACGGCGAGCATCGCGCCGAAGACGAGCCGCCAGTACGGCACGACCGACATCACCCAGTTCTGCAGATAGATGAACACGAAGGCGCCGACGACGGGCCCGAAGAAGCTGCTGAACCCGCCGAGCAGGGTCATGAACACGATGTTGCCGGAGTGGGTCCAGTACGCGAGCGTCGGGTCGACGTTCCCGGTCGGCGGGCCCAGGAGCGCGCCACCGACGGCCGCGTAGATCGAGGAGATGACGAAGGCGTAGAAGCGGTGGCGTGTGACGCCGATGCCCAGCGTCTCGGCCTTGACGGGATTGTCCCGGATCGCCTTCAAGCACAGGCCAAACGGCGAGTGGACGATGCGCCACATGCCGAGCGCCGCGAGGAGGAGGACGGCCAGCGAATAATAATAGTAGGGCCCGACGAGATAGTCGATCTTCGGCATCGCGTCGAGGCTTCGCCCGAGCAAGGACGGCCGTAAGAACGGCGTGCCCTCGTCGCCGCCGGTCAGGCGATAGAACTTCAGGACGAACGTGTAGAAGACCATGCCGAAGGCCAGGGTGAGCATGCCGAAGTAGATCTTCACGTAGCGCACGCAGAGCGCCGCCACCGGCACCGCCACCACCGCGCCGAGCGCCGCGGCGCCGAGCAGGATCACCTCGAGCGAGCGGATCTTGGCGTGCGTCGTCAGGAACGCGCCGGTGTAGGCGCCGAGCCCGATGAAGAGCGCGTGACCGAACGAGACGAGGCCGGTGTAGCCGAACAGGAGATTGAGCCCGAGCAGCACGATGGCGTAGGCCATGAACGGCAGCATCAGGAGCACGTGATAGGTCGAGGCGACCAGCGGGGCCGCGGCGATGGCCGTGACGCCCAGCCCGACGGCCAGCGCGGTCTTCATGCCGCGGCCCCGCCGAAGAGGCCGCGCGGCCGCGCCACCAGCACCGCGATCACGATGAGATAGATCAGCAGCATCTCGAGCTCGGGATACACGGAGATGGCGATCGCGCGAAGAATCCCGACGACGAGCGCGCCGACGAAGGCGCCGCGCATCGAGCCGAGCCCGCCGATCACCACGACCGCGAACGCCTCGACGATCAGCTCGACGCCCATCTCGCTCATCGCGGCCGTCGAGGGGATGACGAGCGCGCCGCCGAGGGTGCCGAGCGCGGTGCCGAGCGTGAAGACCTTGGCGTAGACCCGGCGCATGTCGACGCCGAGCGCCTCGGCCATCTCGCGATTGTCGGCGGTCGCGCGGATGATCCGGCCGAACGCGGTGCGAGCGAGCAGCCAGCCGATCGCGAGCGCGATGACGAGGCTCGCCGCGATGACGATCAGGTTGTAGACGGGCGCGGTCGCGCCGAAGAGGTGCACCTGACCATAGGCGAGATAGAGTCCGGCGGTCGATCGGGGCGCCGTGCCCCAGGTGAGGCGGATCGCGTCCTCCATCATGAGGACGATCGCGAACGTCATGAGGAGCTGGAACGTCTCGTCGCGATCGTAGACGAAGCGGAGGAGCCCACGCTCGACCACCACCCCGACCGCGCCGGCCGCCAGGCCCGCCAGCACGAGCGGCACGATGAACAGCGCGGGGGGGCCGCCGGCGCCCACGTACCAGCCGACGGCCGAGACGCCCACGTAGGCGCCGAGCGCGTAGAACGAGCCGCACGCGAGGTTGAAGATCTTCTGCACGCCGAAGACGACTTGTAAACCGGCGGCGACGAGGAACAGGACCGACGCGTGAAACAGCCCGCTCAGGAGGACGTTGACGGCGTGGGCGATCGGCTACACCTTCCAGCCGTTGATCCACTCGAAGAGCTTCGACCCGGCGGGCTTCATCGCTTGCTTCGTGGAGATGATCTCGATGGGGTCGATCGTCACGAAGTCGTAGCCGTTCTTGTGGGTCGTGATCCCTTGGTAGAAGTTGCACATCTGGACGTGGTCCTCGCGCCAGCTGCGCTTGCCGGAGAGCGACTCGATCTCGAGGCCCTCCAGCGCCCGGACCACCTGCGCTTTCTCTGGCCACTTCCGGGCGGGGCCGGCGACCTTCTCGACCGCGACCTTGTAGGACTCGGCGTTGAAGAACGCGTGGTCACACTCGTAGGGCGGATACTCGTTGTACTTCGCCTTGTACTCGCGGACGAACTGCTTGAGGAGCGGGCTGGCCTTGGGGTCGTCGAAGTACATGGTGTTGTAGCCGAGCAGCAATCCTTCCGGCGTGAACTCCTTCTTCAAGGAGTCGTGGACACCGCCCGCCGTCGTGAACACGCCCTTCATCGTCTTGAAGAGGCCGACCGCGGCGGCCTGCTTCATGATGATCGTCGCGTCACCGGACCAGAACGAGCACATCAGGAGATCGGCCTTCGACTGTTGGATCGCGGCGATGTGCGAGGTGAAGTCGGTCACGCCGAGCTTGGGGAACAGCTCGAGCACGAACTTCACGTCGGGAATGTAGCGCTTGAGCACCGCCTGGTAGGACTCCCAGCAATCGTGGCCGTACGAGTAGTCGTTGCCGATGCCGGCGACGGTCTTGATGCCCTTGAAGTACTTCGGCGTCAGGATGCCGGCGACGATCGCCTCGACCTCGTTGTCCACGCTCTTGAACGCCCACTTGGGATTCGGCATCGTCTCTTCCACGCCCTTCTGGGTCGTGCCGTCCCAGGAGAGCCACGGCGTGCCGAGATCCTCCGCCACCGGACCGAGCGCGAGCGTGACGCCGGTCGAGATGCCGCCCACCACCACCTCGACCTGATCTTGCAGTACGAGCTTTCGGTATCGCTCGACCGTGTCTTTCGGATTCGATTCTTCCTCGACGACGAGCTGCACCGGCCGCCCGAGGATCCCGCCGGCCTTGTTCACGCGCTCCGCCCACCATTCGGTGGCGCGAAGCCCGGCGGCGCCGACCGGCGCCGCGACGCCGGCACGGATGACGAGGACCCCGACCTTCACCGGGCCCGTCGATTGAGCGTGCGAGACCCGAACGTCGAGTCGCGTCGCGGCGGCCAGCCCGGCGCCGGCGCCCAGGACCTTCATGAACTGCCGCCGTGAGGTCGTATCGTGCATGCGAGTCATCGTGGGGCTCCTGGTGTCAGGGTCGTCGCCGGATCGCCGGCGCCCGCCTAGATCAGTCCCAGCCGCGTGCGCGCGAGTCGCGTGCCGGCGGTGAGGCGCTTGAGCTTCTCGAACGCGACCCAGCGGGGCACCGGAAAGAAGCCGCAGTCGGGCACGGCCGACAGGCGCTCGACCGGAATGTATTTTGCGCAGAGCTCCAGCCGCTCCGCGACGTCCTCCGGGCTCTCCATGTAGAACGACTTGACGTCGACGACGCCGCAGGCCACGTCGCGGTCGACGCCGATCTCCTTCCAGTGCTCGATCTCGGCCATCTCACGGTTCGCGTACTCGAAGACGAACTGCTGGCAGCGGGTCTCGAGCAGCGCCGGGAACATCCAGCGGTAGGAGCGCTTGCCGCGCGGACGCGACAGGAGGTTGCCGAAGCAGACGTGGTAGGCGATCCGCGCGCGCACGCCCTCGACGCATGCGTTGAACATCTTGACGTACTCGCCGATCTGTCCGGGCACGATCGCCGCCGACGGCTCGTCGATCTGGATGTAGTCTGCACCCGCGTCGACCAGGGCGCGCAGCTCGGCGTTGATGGCCGGGACGAAATCCCAGCAGAGGGCGAGCCGGTCGTTTCCGTACGCGTCGCCGGGCCGGAGCTGAACGTGGATCGAGAGCGTCACGGGCCCGGGGCAGGTGGCCTTCACGGGCCGGTCGGTCTGGGATTTCAGGTACTGAAACTCCTCGACCACGCCGAGCCCGCGCGGCACCGTGATGCGCTGCCGCGGCCGGTAGCGCGGCGCCGAATCGTAGGCGTAGAGTCCTGTCTTGCGCAGCGGCTCGACCGGGTCCAGGCCGTCCATCTTCGCGTAGAAGGTTTGCACGAAGAAGAAGCGGCGCATCTCGCCGTCGCAGACGATGTCGATCCCGGCGCGCTCCTGGTCGCGGATCGCCAGCTGGGTCGCGTCGTCGAAGGTCTCCTTCACGTCGGTCTGGCCGTAGTCGCCGGCCTTGATCTTGTCGAGCGCGGTCCAGAACCAGCCCGGGAAGCCGTGGCTCCCCATCACGTGGGTTGGAATCGGGGGCAGGGCGGCGGTCACGCGCTGTTGTTTATCAGAGGGCCCGGCGCTTGGCAATGGCGGCGCGGTGGGCCGGCCGATGATCGCGCCCGGACGCTGGTCCGGGGAGCGCCTGACCTTCCGACCGTCCGGATGGGCCGCGAGTTTCGGAATTTGTTGGACAAATGCGGTCCGGAACGCACGGTATGATAAGACTAACCGCCATGCAGGTTCGCTTCTGGGGAACGCGTGGATCGATCGCCGCGCCCGGCCCGAGCACCGCACGCTTCGGAGGGAACACCTCCTGCGTCGAGGTTCGAGCTTCCGACGGCACCGTGATCATCCTGGATTGCGGGACGGGCGCCCGAGAGCTGGGGCTCCATCTGGTCCAGACGATGCCCCAGCCGATTCGTCTGCACCTCTTCATCGGCCACACCCACTGGGATCACATCCAGGGCTTTCCGTTCTTCGTGCCGGCGTTCATGCCGGGCTCCGAGCTGAACATCTACGCGCCGATCGGCTTCCAGCGCGGGCTCGAGGAGGCCATGGCCGGGCAGATGGAGTACTCGTACTTCCCGGTCAAGATGCGCGACCTGCGCTCGCGCATCCACTTCACGGAGCTCGACGAGGGCTTTTTCCGAGTCGGCGGCGTGCTGGTCGAGACGCAGTTCCTGAATCACACCGCGCCCACGATCGCCTACCGCATGACCGGTGACGGCGCCACCATCGCCTACGCGACCGACCACGAGCCGTTCTGGAATGCGTCGGGGCGGGTCTCACAGCATCCGGGTGACGAGCGGCACATCGCCTTCCTGAAGGGCGCCAACCTCGTCATCCACGACGCCCAGTACACCGACGCCGAATATCGCGACAAGGTCGGCTGGGGCCACAGCAGCCTCGAATACGCGGTCGACGTCGCGCTGGCTGCCGGAGTCGAGCGCCTCGTCCTCTTCCATCACGATCCGGCGCACGACGACGCGATGATGGAGCGGATGGAGGAGATGGCGCGCGCCCACGTCGGGCGGCGTGGACAGGCGCTGGACGTGCTCGCCGCGCGCGAAGGCCTTGAGCTCGAGGTGCGGGGCAGCAGCGCCGCGCCCGACATGGAGGAGGCCTCGGCGCTCCAGCACCGTCAGATCGTCGGCGGTCGCGTGCTGCTGGTCAGCGCGAACGAGCCCGAGGTCGCCGAGATCGAAGAAGTCCTCGGCGACGACCGCCTGGTGTTCCTGCGCGAGACCGACGTGCGTACGGCGCTCTCGCGCGGCCCCGAGCTTCTCCCGGACATCGCGATCATCGACCGCGAGCTCCTGGACGGCAACGGCGACACGGTGCTCGACGTGCTGCGGGATCGGCTGGGCCGCCGCAACTTCCCGATCGTCGTCCTCGCCGATAGCTCGATTCCGTCCGATGCGATCTACCGCGGCGAAGCCTCGTGGACCGACTACCTGTCGAAGCCCTTCAGCCCGCCCATGCTGCGCACGCGCGTGCGGGCGTGGCTGGCCAGGACCCTGCTGGCCTTCGATCCGGTCGAGCGGCGGGCGCCGCGCGCCGAGGGCACCGTGGGCGCGGGCGACAGCCGGGCGCGCTGCGCGAGCCTCCTGGCTACCGTCCCGCTCTTCCGGCGGCTGAGTCCGGAGCAGCGTGATCTGCTGCTCGACAGCGCGACCGAGCAGAGCTTCGCGCCCGGTCACGTGCTGATTCGCGAGAGCGACCCGCCCGATCGTCTCTTTGTGATCCTGTCCGGACGCGTGCGGGTTCTGGAGGTCGCGCCCGACTCTCCGGTGGAGCTGATCGTGGGCGAGCTCGGCGAGGGCGAGATCCTCGGTGAGCTCAGCGTGCTGCGGAACCAGCCGCGCTCGGCCACGGTGGTCGCGGTCGAGCGCACGCACTGCCTGGTCATTCCACAGTCCGAGTTCCTCAAGGTATTGCAAAACTCCGCGGAGCTGGCGGTCTCGCTGCTGCGGATGCTCGCCGGGCGCCTATACGAGACCGACCGCCGCCTCTCGCGCTTCGCGCCCGACCCGGTCACGGGCCTCGCGGGCCGCCGGGCGTTTCACGATCAGTATCGGCGGCTGGCCGCCGTGGCGCGCCGGCGCAAGACCGGCGCGCTCATGCTGGTGGCCGACGTGCTGCAGCTCCGGTCGATCAACGACCGCTTCGGCTACGGCGTGGGCGACGACGTGCTGAGAACCGTCGCCGATGCGCTCGTCGAGGCCACCCGGACCACCGATCTGATCGTCCGCCACGGCGGCGACGAGTTCGTCGTCTTCTTCCCGGACGCGGGCGTCGGCGACATCGACACGGTCATCGCGCGGGTCACCGACAAGATCAAGGGGCTCTCGGGCAAGCGGGGGATTCCCGTCACGATCACCTGCAACTTCGGCATCGCCTACGCCCAGGCGCCGCCCGAGAGCGCGGAGGACCTGCTGCGCGAGGCCGACCAGGACATGCTGCGCCGCCGGCGCTAGGCGCTACCGCTTCTTCCGGCTCGCGAACTCCCGGATTCGCTCCCGCGCCGCCGGGCTCGTCCGCAGCGCGGCGGCATAGCCCTCGGCCTCCCGCCCGCTCCCCCCGGCCCGGATCGCCGCCACGATGCGCTTCGTCGCCTCGAGTCCGCCGCGCGGCGAGCGGGCGATGTCCGCCGCCAGGGTCGCGACGCTCGCGTCGAGGGTGGGCGGGGCCACGACGCGGTTGACGAGGCCGATTCGCAGCGCCTCGGTTGCATGGAGCGTGCGGCCGGTGAGGAGCAGATCGCGGGCGTGGCCGCCGGCCACGACGTCGAGCAGGCGCGCGATCCCGTACGCTGGCGGGAAGCCGAGCGTGACCTCCGGCAGCCCGAACCGAGCCCGGTCGGACGCGACGCGAAGGTCCTGCGCGATCGCGAGCATGAGCCCGCCGCCCAGCGCGAAGCCGTCGACGGCGGCGATCGTCACCTGCGGCAAGGCGGTGAAGCGGCTCATCACCGCCGCGTGACGCCGGGCGAGCGCTTCGGCGTCGTCGGGCGTGACGGTCTCCATTTCCTTGATGTCGTTGCCGGCACAGAACGCCCGGCCGCGCCCGGCGACGACGACCACGCTGACGTCGTCCATCGCCGCGACCCGCTCGAGCGTCTCCTCGAGTGCGGTCGTCAGGCGGCGATTGAGCGCGTTGAGCGCCTCCGGGCGGTTGAGCCGCAGCCAGGCGACGCCGTCTTGCGTCTCAAGCTCGACGATCGGGGCGTCCGCCATCCGTCCGGGTCCGGCCGAGGGCCGCGAGGGTCAGACCGGCCGCCACGCCGAGCGCGATGCTTGCGGTGGCGGTGACGATCGGCCAGAAGTCCGTCCTGAAAAATGGGAGCACGAAAAATGGCGAGCGCCCCGCGCTCGGCGCGATGCGGCCGTCGAGCAGCCCTTCCACCATCTGCATCGTCTCCGCCATCAGGACTTCGGAGGCGGCCTTGGCAAAGGCCGGATCCGCCAGCGCCGGGTGACCCACGTAGCCCTGACCGCCGTTGCGCAGCGGAAAGTTCGGCACCGCGCGCTCCGGGAGCGAGTACCGCGCCGGCGGAAGGGTGCGGTACGACGGATCGACCAGGTCGGGACGGATCAGCAGCATCAGCGACGTCTCCCACCAGCCGCCGTGGGCGTCCTCCGAGAACGCCCTCCGCTCCTCGTCGGACAGCGGTCGCCCGAGCGCGGCGGCGATCTTCTCGACGTAGCGACCGCGCAAGAACTGCCAGGCGAGATGTCCGGAGAGCGAGGCCATCGTTACGCGGTGTCGGCGCGAGACGATCGCCGAGGCTTCTTCCAGCGCCGTGAGGTGCCCCGGACCACCGTGGCCGTTGGCGACGAGGATGTAGCGGAAGCCCGCGCGCGCAAAGGATCGACCGTAGTCGACGACCGCGTCGCGGACCACGCGCTGCCGAACGCTCACGGTCCCGACGGCCTCGAACGTGAACGAGCCGAGCGGAAGGGTGGGGGCCAGCAGCGCGGTCCAGCCGGGCCGCGCGGCGGTGAGGCGCTCGCTCAGCGCTTCGGCGAAGTGGCGGGCGGCGATCGCGTCGACGCCGACCGGCAAGTGCGGCCCGTGCTCCTCGAGCGGACTCACGGTCAGGACGACGACGGTGCGCGCGCGGTCGAGCGCGTCGAGCGCGGGAGTCGACATCTCTTCGAGCAGGCGAACGGTCAAAACGAGCTTCCTTTCGTCGCGGTCAGGTAGTCGTTCTTGGCCCGCTCGAGCTCGGCGATCAGCGCCTGTCGCTCGGTGGTCAGCCGGCGGGCCACGTGCTCGCGCGTCAGCGCCAGCGCGCCGAAGCGCAATCGGCTCCGGAGCCGCCCGGCGCCGACCCAGTAGCGGTACGCGATCACGCCGGACAGCGGCACGCTGAGCAGGAAGATGAACCCCACCCCCGGTCCGAACAGCCGCGTGACGATCCAGGTCTCGAGCCCCCAGAAGAGCGGCAGCGCGAGCATCGCGGTGAGGAACCGCCACGTAGCGTAGTCGGTCTCCTTGCGCGACATGTGGTGCGCCACCCACCGCGGGATCCAGTAGGGCAGGAAGTTCACGGTCGCGCCGTAGACGAAGAACGGAAAGCCCGCGATCGCCTCCCAGCCTCGGCGGATGCGCTGACGCGGCCGCCGCCGCTCGAGCCGCGCGCGCACGGCCTCGTCCTTCACCCGGTATTCGGCCAGCAGCGCGCGGTAGCTCTGAATGCTCTGCCAGATGCGCTCGACGCGCTCGGGGTCACGCTGCTTGAAGTAGTTGGTCGAATCCACGATCGCCCGCGACAGTCGGACGAGATCGATCTGTCGCTCCGCGAGCCCGCGCTCCTTCCGGAGCTCGCGCACGAGCTCGTCACGGTAGAGCTCCTGCACGGCGTTCACGAACCGGCTCTCGTCGATCCGCTCGACGTGGACGACCTCGGCCTCGATGCCCCACTGGATCGCGTCGGTGAAGGCCTCGACGGTCTTGACCGGATCTCGGCGATAGGCGTCGAGGTAGGGCGGCACCGGGATGGCGGGTCCGAAGGACACGAGGACGCGCCCACGGAAGGACTTGCGCACGTCGAAGTTGAGCCCGACCGGGATCACGCGCAAGGTACCCGGTCGCTCGGCCTCGTAGCCGAGCGCCAGCCGGGCGGCGCCGGTCTTGATGCGCTGCACGCGGACCTCGGCGTGCGTCGTGCCTTCCGGATAGATCGCGACGAGCCGGCCTTCGTTGAAGGCCTTGAAGCACGCGTCGAACGTGCCGGCATTGCGCTCGGCGGCGGTCGCGGCGGCCGCCGGGTCGGCGCCGGCCGCGGAGGCCCCGCGGACGGAGCCGGGACCATCTTGCTTTCGATACACGGGGATCGCGCCGCACGCGAGCAGAAAGCGCGCGACGAGCCGGTTCCTGAACAACGCGGCCGTCGCGAGGTAGTGGACCTTTCGCGGAAGCGCGGCGCCGACCAGGAGCGAATCGATGAAGTTGTTGGGGTGGTTGATGCAGAGCAGCACCGGCCCGTCGGCCGGCACGCGCTCCGGGTGCCGGACGTCGACCGACCGGAAGAAGAACCAGAGCCAGAAGCGCCCGACCGCGCGCACGGCGCCGTAGAAACCGTCCATCGAGTCGGGCCGCGCGCCGGTGTCGACGGTCGCGCTCACGGAATGCGCGCGAAGCCTTCCATCAGTCGGCGCGCCGTCCGATACACGGTGACGCGCTCGGCCCAGGCGGCGCCGTCGCGCCGGCGTACCGCGGCGTCGATCGGCAGCACGCCGGACGGGTGGCCCAGGCGGATCGCGTGCGCGGCATCGCCCGCGCACGCGCGCACGACCGTGCCGTCCACGCGCGCCGCCACCCCCAGGCACATCGCGACCGTCAGCGCGACCGCGCGATGGCAGTTGCCCATCGAGATCACGCGCGTCACCAGATCGACCGTGTCGGCGGCGTAACGAACGCCGTCGAGGGCGGTGAACGCGGTTGCCGGCGCCACCATGGCGATCTTCGGCACCGCGGCGCTGCCCGGGATGCCCATCCGCCTCGCCGCTTCGACGCGGATCGCTTCGAGGCGCGCCGAGAGCGCCCGATCGGCGTCGATCGCCTGCGGCGTCTCGGTGCCCGAGAGCCCGACGTCCTTCGCGCGGACGAAGACGACCGGGTTCGTCGCGTCGACGAGCGAGGCGTCGAGGCCGTCGATCGTCTCGCGCGGGGAGCCCGTCGGCAGGAGGCGACCGGTCCCGGCGCCGCCTGGATCCAGGAAATCGAGCGCGATCCGCGCGCCGCGTCCGGCCACGCCGGCGAGCTCGAAGTCGCCGTCGACGGCGGCCTCGCCGTCGTGCACGGGCACGTGGGCGACGATGATCTTCTTTGTGTTGGTATTGTGGATGCGGACGACCGTCTCGCCCTCCACCGCCTTCACCAGCCCCTCGTCGATCGCGAACGGCCCGACCGAGGACGAGCAGTTGCCGCAGTTGCCCTTGTAGTCCACGACCGCCTTCGCCACTTCGACCTGGGCGAACGTGTAGTCGACGTCCGCGTCGGGGTGCGACGGGGCGCCGATGATGCACGCCTTCGACAGGGACGAGATGCCGCCGCCCATCCCGTCGAGCTGGCGGCCGTAGGGATCGGGGCTCCCGAGCGCGGCGAGCAAGACGTGGTCCCGCTCGGCGCCGGCCGGCGGAAGATCCGTCTGGTGGAACACGAGGCATCGGCTCGTGCCGCCCCGCATGTAGACCGCGCGGATCTTCTTCTGGCCCATGGATCCTCCCGCTATCCTCTCCCGGCTTTCGTGTGCGCCAGGATGCCGCCGGCGAGGAGAATCTCGCGCTCGCGCGGCGTGAGCACGCACGAGGCGGTGAACGCGGCGCCGGTCCGCGTGTTCTCGACGCGCACGCGCTCGCCCGCCGCGAGTGCCGCGCGCAGGCCGGGCAGGCGGAGGCGGTCGTCGCGCTCGATGCCGTCGAAGCCGGCCGGGTCGTCGAGGACGAGCGGCACCACGCCCCAGTTGATGAGGTTCGTCCGGTGAATCCGCGCGAAGGACTTCACGATGACGGCGCGGATGCCGAGGAACATCGGCCCCGTCGCGGCCGCCTCCCGCGAGGATCCCTGGCCGTAGGTGTCCCCGCCCACGATGATGCCGCGCCCGGCGGCCTTCGCGCGCGCCACGAAGTCGGCGTCGACGTACTTGAAGCAGAACTCCGAGATCGCCGGGACGTTCGAGCGGAAGACGAGCACCGCGGAGCCGGCCGGCGAGATGTCGTCGGTCGACACCTTGTCGCCGAGCTTGATCACGACCGGCGCCTCGAGCGTCTCGGCCACCGGCTCGCCGAGTGGCACGGGCTTGATGTTCGGCCCGCGCAGGATCTCGCCGGCGCCGTCCGGCTCGACGAAGCCCGCCGTCGACGTCGCGAACCGCGGCGGCAGCGTGACCGGCCCCGGCGTGCCGAGCGTGCGCGGGTCGGTGATGACGCCGGTGAGCGCCGAGGCCGCCGCGACGGTCGACGAGCAGAGATAGACCGAGTCGTCCTTCACGCCGCTTCGTCCCGGGAAGTTCCGGTTGAAGGCGCGAAGGCTCTTCGCGCCGGCCGCCGGAACGTGGCCGATCCCCGCGCACGCCCCGCAGCTCGATTCGGAGACCGTGGCGCCGGCCGCGATGAGGTCGGTGAGCAGGCCTTCCCGCGCCATCGTCTCGAGGATCTTGTGGCTGCCCGGGAAGAGCACGAACGACACCGAGGAATGCACCCGACGGCCGCGCACGATGTCGGCCACCGATGCCATGTCGTGCCAGGAGCCGTTCGTGCACGAGCCGACCATCACCTGCTCGACGGCCGTTCCGGCGACCTCCTCGATCGGCACGACGCGGTCCGGCGAGCCCGGCAGCGCTACCAGCGGCGTCAGTGCCGCCAGGTCGAGCGTGATCTCGTCGTCGTAGGTCGCGTCGTCGTCGGGCGCCGCCGGCCGCCAGTCGTCGGCGCGGCCCAGGCGCGTCAGGAACGAGCGCGTCACGTCGTCGCTCGGGAACACGCTGGTGGTCAGCCCGAGCTCGGCCCCCATGTTGGCGATCGTCATCCGCTGCGTGGCCAGCAGGCTGCGGAGCCCGGGGCCGCCGTACTCGAAGATCTTGCCGGTCCCGCCGCGGACCGTCAGCCGTCGCAGCAGCTCGAGGATCACGTCCTTCGCGGTTACCCAGGGCTGGAGCGCGCCGGTCAGGTGGATGCGGACGATCTGCGGCATCTGGAAGAAGTACGGCCCGCCGCCGAGCGCGACCGCTACGTCGAGCCCGCCGGCGCCGATCGCGAGCATGCCGGCCGCGCCGCAGAGCGGCGTGTGGCTGTCGGTGCCGAGCAGGGTCTGGCCCGGGACGGAGAAGCTCTCCATGTGCACCTGATGGCAGATGCCGTTGCCGGGCTTGGAGAACACGGCGCCGTACTTGCGCGAGACGGCCTGCATGTAGCGATGGTCGTCGGAGTTGCGCGAGTCGACCTGGTAGACGTTGTGGTCGGCGTAGCTCACGATGCGGGCGGGCACGGCGCGCGGGAAGCCCATCGCCTCGAACTGGAGCCAGGACATCGTGCCGTTGGTGTCGGTGAGGAGGACCTGATCGACCGAGATGCCGATCTCGTGACCTGCTTCTGGCTGACCCGCTACGAGGTGAGCCTCGATCAGCTTTCGGGTGAGGCTTCGGGGCATTTAGTTGGACTGGAGGGGAGCGAGCGCCGCTCCTCCCCCAGACCCCCCCACCGATTCGGGCATGCTCGGTGGCGATGGCCACGTCGGCGACGAGCTCAGCGCTTCGCGCGGCGCAATATTTTTGAGAGGCCGGTTCGAGCGTGGCGCTGTCATCGCGTGTCCGATCTGCTCACGCGGTCAGCGCTTGTCCAGTGGCGTGAAGGCGCGGCGGGAGGGGCCGATGTAGTCGCCGCGGGGGCGGATCAGGCGGTTGTCGTCGAACTGCTCGATGATGTTCGCGGTCCAGCCCGCGATGCGGCCGGCCGCGATCACCGGCGTGAAGAGATCGACGGGAATACCGAGCGAGTAGAAGAGCGGCGCCGAGTAGAAGTCGACGTTGGGAATCAGCTTCTTCGCCTCGTTGATGCGCGCGTGGAGCTTCACGGCCATCTCGTACCACTTGAACTGGCCGGACTGGCGGCACGCCTCCTCGGCCATTCCCTTGAGGATCGCGGCGCGCGGGTCGCCCGCCTTGTAGACGCGATGGCCCATGCCCATGAATCGCCGCTTGTCGGCCATCGCCTTTTCGGTGAACGCGTCGACGTTGGCGACCTCGCCGATCTCCATCAACGTGCGCATGACCGCCTCGCCGGCGCAGCCGTGGAGCGGTCCCTTGAGGGCGCCGACACCGCCCGCCACCGCCGAGTGCATGTCGGACTGCGTCGACACGATGCAGCGGGTCGTGAACGTGGACGCATTCAACTCGTGCTCGGCGTAGAGCGTCAGGCTCGCGTCGATCGCCTTGGCGACGACGCCGCTCGGCCGCTTGCCCGTCAGCATGTACAGGAAGTTGGCGGCGTGCGAGAGATCGGACGCCGGTCGAATCGGGTCTTCGCCGCTTCGCACTCGATGGTGCGCGCAGATCGCCGTGGCCATCTGGCTCGTGAGCCGGATCGCCTTCCGGATATTTGCGGCGTGCGAATTGTCGGTGGTGTCCGGGTCGCTCATGCCGAGCATCGCGACGGCGGCCTGGAGCACGCGCATCGGATCCGTCGCCTTCGGCATCAGCCGGAACGCCTGAACGAGGTCGGCCGGGATCTCGCGTGCCGCGATGAGCGCCAGGGTCGTCCGGTCGAGCTGCGACGCGTTCGGTAGCTCACCGTACCAGAGCAGGTGGCATACTTCCTCGAAGCTGGCCCGGCGCGCGAGGTCTTCGATGTCGTACCCGCCATACGCGAGACGGCCGTTGCGGCCGTCGAGATCGCAGAGCTTGGTCTCGGCGGCGACGACGCCCTCGAGTCCCCGGATGAGCTGAGTGCCTTCCTTGTCCATGATCGCCTGCCTCGTCACGCTGGATTGCCTGGATGGTAGCAGGATTCCCGGCGCCCGCCCACTCGCGGGGCCGGGCCGGTCACGGTGGTCGTGCTCCGGCGGCTCACGGCGCGTTCACGCCTCGATGTGTCCGTTCGGCGAACGCTCGCCGACCGGTTGGCGTGCCTCGCGCAGGCGGCGTGCGAGCGGCGCCCGGAGCCGACCGGGCGTCACGCGGCGCACGTGCACCTCGTCGGCGCCGACGAACATGCCGAGCGAGCTCAGCGCGCCGGCGACGCCGGCGATCGCCTCGTCCTGATCGAGGCGATCTGATCCCCTCGGCGGTGTCGCGGCCGCCGCGAACCAGGGCTCGAAGTGCACGTGACGCACCTCTAGCTCGCGATCCGCGCGGTGTGATTTGGCGTCGACGCGGCCGATGAGATGACCGTGGTGAAGGATCGGAAGCGTGTAGTAGCCGTGCACGCGCTTGGGCCCGGGCGTGTAGACCTCGATGCGGTACTCGAAGCCGAAGAGCCGGGCGATCCGGTCGCGATGCCACATCAGCGAGTCGAAGGGCGACAGGAACGTCGTCCCGCGCGAGGGCGCGGGGGTTTTCTCGGCGCGCGCCAGCGCCGGAAGGTCGCGCGCGAGCGCGAGCCATCGACCGGCCGAGCCCTCGAGCTCGATCTCGGTGATCTCCCCGCGCTCGAGCATTCCGCGGAGCGCCGCGCGCCGGACGCCCGGCTGGAAGCGAGGGAAGGTGAGATAGCGCGCCAGGTCGAGCTCGGTCGCGGCGCCCATCGCACGGAGTGACCGCTCGAGATGCCAGCGCTGGAACTCGACCGCGCTGACCGGGGCGATGGCGAGCGCGTCGGGCATGGCGCGCTCGAGCAGCTCGTAGCGTTTCTGGAAGTGCTGGCGCGAATGGATCGTGAGCGCGCCGGTCATCCAGAGGTGATGGAGCGCGTGCTGCACCGGCCGCCACGACCACCAGCCGCTGCGGCCCGCCCGGCGCCGCCCCTCGAAATCACCGTTGCCCATCGGCCCATTCGCCTGAACGGCCTCTCGGACCGTTTGCAGCATCTTGCCGTTCCGTCGCAGCCAGCCGGACCAGCCGGTGTGCCGGCTCCGGTAGTCCAGCATCGCACGCCGCCACCAGGCAAAGTCCGAGGCCGGGACGAGACACGCGGCGTGCGCCCAGTACTCGAACAGGAGGCGGCGCCGGTAGACCTGCCGGTCGAGCCACGCCCGGTCGTACGGCCCGAATCGGCTCCACACCGTCAGGTAGTGGGCGCGATCGAGGACGTTGATGGAGTCGAGCTGGATCCCGCCCACGTCCTCCGCGAACCGGCGCAGCCGCGGCGCCGTCAGCGTGGTCGCGTGAGGCCGGGCGAGGTGCTGGCGCTCGAGGAAGAGCGCGGTGACGGCGCGCAAGGTAACACGGCGGCGTGGCATGCGGCGGAGCTTATCATCGTTGTGATGGCGCGCTCGTCCGGCCGGTCGCCGCTGCCGTGGCTGCTCGCGGCCATCGTACTGGCCCTCCCGCTGGCCTACGTCCTCTATCCCGTGCGCCGCATGGTCGAAGGCGTCGGGCGGATCGAGCCGTTGTTCGAGGATCTCGTCCTCATCACGTCCGACGTCTCCGGCATCGTCACGCGAATGCGCGTGGGTCTTCACGAGGACGTCGACCGCGGCGCGCCGCTGTTCGAGTACCTGCCCGATGGTCAGTGGGCTGTGCAGTCCCGCGGCACCATGTCGAGACCGAGCGGCTCGCCCCCCGAACCGGCACCGTCCTTGCCGGAATGGTACGTTGCCGGGAACCAGCGGCGGGTGGCCCGAGCGGATGCACTACGACACTGGACCAAGCACTTCTATTCGTCGTCGAAGCAGCCGCTCGCGTGGGAGCGGCTCCTCCAGCAGCGTCTCAACGCGAAGATCGATCGCGAAGAGCAGGTCGCGATGGAGGAGGCGCGGGCCGCCTGGTGACGGCGGTCGAGTTCGGTCGCCTGCCGATCGACGTGGCCGACGCGAAGCTCATGGTTCCGGACTTGCCGGTCACACGCGACAGCGTCTTCGTGCGACTGCGGCTCGCCGAAGCGCCGCCTCGCGAGCAATGGGGCGCGCCGCTCCTGATCACCTTGACGTCGCCCGCGCGTCCGCGCGTATGGCGCTGGCTCAGCGGCGCCCTGGGGCTCGGCCAAGGATGGTAGGCTAGCGGCTCATGGTGGTGGACACGCTGCTGCCGCGCGGCGAAAGCTACGTCGACGTCTACGGCCGCTTTCGCTGGACGATTCCGTCCGTCTACAACATCGCGATCGACGTCTGCGACCGCCACGCCGGCGATCGCGCCCGCGTCGCGCTCGTCTACGAGGACGACGCGGGGGCGGTGAGCGAGCACACGTTCGCCGAGTTTCGCGCCCGCTCGAACCAGCTCGCGCGCGTCTTTGCCGGTCTCGGAATCGGGCGCGGCGATCGCATCGGCATCGTGCTTCCGCAGCGGCCGGAGACCGCGGTCGCGCATCTGGCCGCGTACAAGCTCGGCGCGGTCGCGCTCCCGCTGTCGACGCTCTTCGGACCCGAGGCCCTCGAGTACCGGCTGCGCGACGCCGGCGCGAAGATCGTCGTGACGGACGCCGAGAACCTCGACCGCGTGCTGGCCGTGGCCAAGGGACTACCGGCGCTCGCGCGGGTGATCTCGGTCGACCGCGCCGATGCCGACGGTGTGGTCGAGTACGCCCGAGCGATCGCGCGCGAGTCCGATTCGCTCGAGCCCGTCGCCACGGCGGCCGAAGATCCGGCGATCCTCATCTATACGTCGGGAACGACCGGGCCGCCGAAGGGCGCGCTGCACGCGCATCGTGTGCTCCTCGGCCACCTGCCGGCGATCGAGTTCTACCACGAGTATTTTCCGAAGCCCGGCGATCGTCACTGGAGCCCGGCGGATTGGGCGTGGGCCGGTGGGCTCCTCGACGTGCTGCTCCCGAGCTGGCACTACGGCGTCCCGGTGGTCGCCCATCGCCCGAAGAAATTCGACGCCGAGCGCGCCTTCGACGTCCTGGCCCGACACCGCGTGCGCAACACGTTCCTGGTGCCGACGATGCTCAAGATGATGCGCTCCGTCGGCGACCCGCGCGGGCGCTACCGCCTCGAGCTGCGCTCGATGTTCACGGGCGGCGAGGCCGTGGGCGAAGAGGTGATCCGGTGGTCGCGCGAGGCACTCGGCGTCACCCCGCACGAGGGATTCGGGCAGACCGAGGTGAACCTCGTGCTCGGCAACTGCTCCCTCCTGATGCCGGTGAAGCCCGGATCGATGGGGCGCCCGGTTCCGGGCCACGTCGTCGACGTCGTGGACGAGACGGGCGCCGCCGTCCCGACCGGCGAGGTCGGCGAGGTGGCGGTGCGCCGGCCGGATCCCGTCATGTTCGTGCGCTACTGGAACAACGAGACGGCGACGCGCGAGAAATTCGTCGGCGACTGGGCGCTCACCGGCGATCTCGCCCGGAAGGACGGAGACGGCTATTTCTGGTTCGTCGGCCGCAAGGACGATCTGATCTCGAGCGGCGGCTATCGCATCGGCCCGGGCGAGATCGAGGACTGCCTGCACGGGCACCCGGCGGTCGCGCTGGCCGCGGCGATCGGCGCGCCCGATCCGGTCCGCGGCGAAGTGGTCAAGGCGTTCGTCCAGCTCCATCCGGGCGGCGCCGGGACACCAGAGCTGGCGCGCGACCTCCAGGCCTGGGTGCGCACGCGC
>CAYVHH010000059.1:0-4668 GCA_964450175.1 uncultured bacterium
CGGAGACCTCGCTTACTCCGGGTTCGCCGGCGAGTTCGTGCGCGACGCCGGCGGCCGACTGCAGCCGGGCGGATTCGCGGTGTGCGCGAGCGTCTGGGAGGACTGGGCCGTTCCCGTCGATCAGGAGCTCGCCCCGCTCGGCTTGGTCGTCTGCCGGCAGGCGACCGACGATGTCGTCGCGGCCCAGATCCGCGCCGACTGGCAGGACCTCAAGGAGCAGGAGGCGCACCTCCAGGCCGAGATCTCGCGAGCAGCGGGCGAGGCAAAGGCGAAGCTCGAGTCCCAGCGCGGCGATCTGCGCGCGAAGATCGCCGGGCAGCGCGAGCGACTGCAGAAGCGGGCGCGCAGCCTCGAAGAGGGCTGGAACGCCAAGATCGCCAGCATCAAGGCAAAGTCGGAGGCCGCCAAGGCAGAAGCTAAGGCCCGCCACGAGGCGCATGCCGAGAAGCTCTCGCGCTTCGCGGCCGCACAGAAGGCTGCGTTCCGGGAGCTGTTCGCGTGAGACTGCCGCCTTGCCATCGCAAGGGTTCGGCCGATGCTGCCTCTTCGTGACCACCTACCCACGCGCACGGTCCCTGTCGTCAACTACGCCCTCATCGCGCTGAACGTCGGCGTATTCGCCGTTGAGGCGATGTCGGCGGCGGGTCCCGGCGAGGGCCAGGGGCTCGAGGCCTGGGCGCTCGAGCCCGCCCATCTCGTTGCGCACCCTTTGGCGTACGCGCCGACCTTGCTGAGCCACATGTTCATGCACGGGGGGCTGCCGCATCTGGCGGGCAACATGCTGTACCTCTGGATCTTCGGAGACAACGTGGAGGACGCGCTCGGCCACGCCCGGTACGCGCTCTTCTACGTCGCGTCCGGGCTGGCTGCCGCGATCGCCCAGGTCGCGGTCAGCCCCCACTCGACCATCCCCATGCTCGGGGCGTCCGGCGCCATCTCCGGCGTTCTGGCCGCGTACGGCGTCCTATATCCACGGTCGCCCATCACGGTCGTGAACCCGGTCCCCATCATGTGGTTCTTCTGGGGCTTCTTCCTGTCGTTTCCGGCGTGGGTCGTCATCGTCGAGTTCTTTCTCGTCAATCTATGGAATGCCTTCCAGCCCTCCACCGGCGGGGGCGGCGTCGCCTTCGTGGCGCACATCGGAGGGTTCGTGGCGGGGCTCGGCCTCTTGCGCTTGCTGCGCGCGCAAGAACCCGTCGAGTACGATCCCTGGAAACGCTGGCGCACTCCTCGTGGCGCTGGGTGACCACGGAGCCGAGCTGGAACGAGATCTGCGTGTTCGTGCGGAAGCCAGACTCGGCGACTGGCGACGACCGATGTGTCGCAGCCAGCTTGATCGTCCTGCGCATCGGCTGGTAGACGGGCCAGGGTAGGGGGTTGCTCATGCAAGAGGATGGACCCGCCGAGCGCGGGCCCAGTGTGCATGTGCCGATGCGCGGGCATGCGCGCTGCACCCCAATGCCTCGGTGGCTCGACCGAAGGGAACCTTTGGCGCGCGGCTCGTTCGTGCGAGTAAGGCGTCCTACATGAACCTTCTGCGCATCGAGAGCGAAGGACAGTTTCTCCGCATGCGCCCGGCAAGCGAGCGCGCGCGGGTTCAGGCGGAATGGTACCGGGGACGCGTCACGGCGGCGCTCTCTCACTTGCGCATTTTAGGGGGTGTACGCCGGTCCCGAGCCCCCAGTCGCCTACTCCAGTCCTCGACCATGGCCAGCTGGCGGGAATGCTCCAGCGACGTGACGTCGCGCGCTGGCTCGAGGGCGTGGGGACCTGTGAGCGCGACGGGAGGCTGACGACGAGCACGCGCCCGAACGAGAACCTCCTGAGGCCGAATTGTGACGCGAGCCCGCGCTACCCGCCGAGCTTCTCTTCCACCCGGTGCGTGCCGTCCATCGACCACCCTTGCAGCAGCAGGTATTCGACACTGAGAGGGGGCTTCAGTCGGACGTAGACGTTGAACAGGTGCGCGGGCGCGCCGGCGATGCTTACAGTGGCCTGCGCCCGGCACGCGCCATCACTCGCGCGCCAGGTCTCGACGAGCACCGGGCGCGCCGGCACGGCAGCCAGCGCGATGCGGACCGCCCCGGCGACGCCGGCGGTCACGGGCGGGACGATCTGCTGGCTCGCCAGCCCGTAGGCCTTGCCTTCCCGTGCGAGTAGGGGCGCCGTGCGAGTTGGTCCTTGTTCGAGCATGCGCCAGTATGCGTAGACCGGCGCCCCCGCCGTCGGGGCGCACTCCGCGTCCACATGGACGGCATACTGGACGAGGTTCCTGTTCTCGCTCTTCGCGATGGTGAAGACCTGGGCTTCGCCCTGGGCGGCGGCGTCGGAGCGTGTGCCGACGACGGCGCATACGCCGAACGCCATCAACTGCACGTGCCTTCTCCGCATCACGGTGCACCGATGCAAGAGACACGCCTTGCGGCGAGGCCGGAGCGCCATGACCTCGTATGGAGGAACATGTGCGAGGCGAGAAGCCGCGACGGCACGAGCGCCGAGGATTCGAGCGCCGTGCCGTCGCCGGTGGCCGCGGGGGACGCGAGCTCCCGCACGACTACCGTTACGTTGATCGCGATCAGGGCGTAGTTGACGCCAGGAAACGACCGCGTGGGTAGATGGTCATGCAGGGGCAGCATCGCCGGGAACCTCCGCTCTGGCCGAACCCCGTTATCAACCGAACAACTCTGTGAACGCCTTCTTCTGCTCGGCCGCGAAGCGCGAGAGCTTCTGGATGTGCTGCTCATGGCGCGCCTTGGCGTCGGCCTTGGCGTGCTCCGCCTTGGCCTTGATGCTGGCGATCTCCGCGTCCCACGTCGCCTTCAGCTTGGTCGCGCGCGCGTGCAGTTTCTTTCGCTGCGCGGCCTCCTTGGTGCGGAGCTCCTCGCGCTTGGCCTCGAGCCGCGCCTTCTTCTCGCCGACCGCCTGCCGGATCTCGGCCTCGAGGTGCGCCTGGTCGGCCTTGATGGCCTCCCACCCGGCGCGCATCTGCGCCAGGACGACGTCGTCGGTGGCCTGGCGGAAGACGACCGCGCCGAACGGCGCTGTGGCGGTGTCGACTGGCACGGTCCAGTCTTCGTACGCGCTCGCGCAGACCGCGTAGCTGCCCGGCTGCAGCTGCGCCGCCACGTCGTACACGAAGTCCCCCGCGAAACCGGAGTAGGCCAGCTCGCCGCCGAGGGCCACGCTTCCGCCGACGACTGCGCCGACGGCCGCTCCGACCGGACCTCCCAGGAGGCCGATAAGGGCGCCAGTGGACATCCCGAGCCCCGTCTCCCAGGGCCCTCGCAGGCGGTGGTCGTCCTTGATGGTCAGTTTCCCGGTCGCACTCTTCTCCACGACCGCCGCCGTGTAGAGCTCGATCGAACCTTCCTCGTCGAGCCCCTTGAGCGCCTTCAACACCTGGTAGGCCGCGGTCTGCGTCGGCACCACGATCACGATTTGTCGGTCCATGACGTTCTCCTTCTTTCCTGAGTTAGATCGTTCGTTTTATGCGTGCTTCGGCATGCGACCCGCGAGCGGCTGCTCGCCGCGGGTCGCCCAGTGATGGACACGGAGGCCTAGCGCCGTCATGAGAACGCCGAAAACGATGGCGTACGTCCCGATGAAGACGACGAGCGCCAGCGCGCTCGCCCCCGGGAACACCATGGTCAGCGCCCCGAAGGCGATCGACAGGACGCCGCTCGCGGCGAGCAACCACTCGCCGCGGATCTCGCGCCGGAGCTCGATGGCCGCGACGATTTCCGCGACCCCCGTGAGGAAGGCCCAGGCCGCGATGAGGACGAGGAGCGCGAAGGCCGTGATGCCCGGCCGCAGGGCAGTGAACACGGCGGCGGCCACGCCGACGAGGCCCTCGAAGAACAGCCAGCCCCAGCTGCGCCCTTCGCGACCGGAGCGCACGGCCAGGGCGATGGCCGTGGCACCGTCGACCAGGGCGTATGCTCCCCACAGGAGCACGAGCGCGAGCAGGCTGATGCCCGGCCGGGCGATGGCGAGCATGCCGAAGGCGACCGCGGCGATGCCCCGGATGACGAGCATCCACCACCGCTGCGCGACCGCGTTGAGGTCCAGGTTTCCATAGGCGATGATCATGACGAATCCTCCTGTCGTTCGATGAGGCAAGGATGCGTCCTCTGTGGCCCGCGGACCATTCGTCGATGGCCGAGATTCCGCTAGTTCGGCCGGATGATCGGAGATCCGACCTTCGTCGTATTTCGCCAGCGCGGACCCCGCTCTACCCTTGGGAAACGTGACGAGCTCTCCTCAAAGACTGCGCGTGCTCCTGGTGGACGATCATGCCCTCCTCCGCACGGGCCTCGCCTCGGTGCTCGAGAGCCAGGGGTTCGTGGTGTGCGGCGAGGCGGCCGACGGGGAAACCGCCGTAGCCCGCTTCGAGGAGCTCCGTCCCGACGTGACGCTGATGGACCTGCAGATGCCCGGGCTCGACGGCGTTGGCGCGATCGCGAAGATCCGCGCGCGGCACCCCGATGCGTGCATCCTCGTCCTCACCACGTTCGACACCGACGACGACATCGAGCGCGCGCTCCGCGCCGGAGCGCGCGGCTACCTGCTGAAGGACGCGGCGGTGGAAGAGCTGACGAACGCCGTCCGCGAAGTGCACGCGGGCCGCACGCGCGTGGCGCCGGCCGTCGCCGCGAAGCTGGCGGACCG
>CAYVHH010000060.1:0-5963 GCA_964450175.1 uncultured bacterium
GTACGGCGTGAACTCGGCGAACAACGGCCCGTACGGCGACGCGATCACGAAGGAGCTGATTCCCGCGGTCGAGTCCAAGTTCCGGGCGATCGGCCAGCCGTACGCGCGGCTGCTGACCGGCGGATCGACCGGCGGGTGGATCTCACTCGCGCATCAGGTGATGTACCCGGACTTTTACGGCGGCACGTGGTCGCTTTGTCCGGATGGAGTGGACTTCCGGTATCACCAAATCGTGAACGTCTACTCGGATACGAACGCGTATTTCATCGAGCATCCGTGGATGAGAGTCGAGCGGCCGACCCAGCGCCGTCCCGACGGCAACATCGTAGCCATGATGAAGGACGAGAACTGGTCGGAGCTTGCGCAGGGCGATCACTCGCGTTCGGGCGGGCAGTGGGACATTTGGGAAGCGACGTACGGCCCGGTCGGCGCCGACGGTTACCCGCAGCGGATCTGGGACAAGAACACCGGTGTGATCGACAAGAAGGTCGCGGCGTACTGGAAGGAGCACTACGACCTGCGCAACATCCTCGAGACCAATTGGGCGACGCTCGGCCCCAAAGTCGCGAACAAGCTCAACGTGTACGTCGGAGACGCCGATTCGTATTATCTGAACATGGGCGTGCACATGCTGGACAATTTTCTCAGGGCAGCCACGAATCCGAAGTGGTCGGGCGAGATCGTGTTTCAGCCGATGGCACCGCACTGTTGGGGTCCGCCGCTCTCGGAGCTCATTCCGAAGATGGCGGCGCAGGTGGATCGGAATGCGCCCGCCGGGGCGGATACGAAAGGTTGGAAGTATTGAGCGCCGGAGGCCGTGCGAAACAGACCGTCACGAGCCTTGGTACGAGTCCTACGCCTGCGCGCGCAGCTCGCGTCGCAGGCCAGCTACAACGTGGCCGCCCTGGCCGAGTTTGCGCAGAGCGCGAACTCGATGTCGGTTGTGGCAACCGCGAACTACGCGAACGGGACGCCGGCGAACTGGGTCCTCGACATTCCGGATCTCACGGCTGCCGGGTACGACCCGACTTGGGGGCTCAAGAGCGGGTCGCCGCTGGATTGGCAGGTGACGGCCGCGAGCGGCGCCGTCTTGCCGTTCTTTGGCGCGACTCCGGTGGACGGGACGGGGCTCGTGGCCGCGGTGGTGAGCAGTAGCTCGACGGCGTTCAGCCGGTTCGTGCCGTTCAAAGGGTGGTGAGGGCGAGACCAGCATCGAGGATGCGAGATGGCGGAACGCACAACTTCCGTCATCGTACTCCGTGCATCGAGTACCAGGCGCGAACGCGTTCGAACATGAGCGGATTCGATCGGGGCGCCAAGTGGCCGCCGTCGTAGATGTACAGTGCGGTCTCGACGCCGCGTTCATTCAGCACGCCCGCGAGACGTTGATCCCATGAGAGGGGAACCGTTTCGTCGGCTGAGCCGTGGTGCAGCTGATAGGGCACGGTGATCCGAGCTGCTTCGTCGACGGTCGGTGCCGGCACGATGCGGGATTGTGGAGGGCGAACGCCGCCGCCGGTGTGCGAGGCCACCTGCACATCGCGCGGAAACTCGGCGAGCCAGGCGACTTGCAGGTAGGCGCCCAGGCTGTGCCCATGGGCAGCGACGCGACTGTTGTCGACGTACGGAAGGCGGCGAAGCAGTTCCCGCGTCATGTGCGCACGCAGGACGTTCGCACGTGACGCCCCGGTTTCGGATGGGTTGCCCGGCGCGCCGCGCGGGACGTCAGCCGCGTGTGTATAGTCGACGGCGATGCACACAAAACCCCACGTGACCATCGTCCGGCCGACCTCGTTCGCGATGAACCGCGCGTTCCCGCCGGAACCGTGGCTCAGGACCACGGCTGGAAAGGGACCGGGGCCATCTGGAACGAGAAGGACTCCCGTCAACTCGTATCGAACGCCGTTGACGGAGCCGCGAAAAGACCACGGGGCACCCGACGGTTGCCGGGGGTCGCCGGAAATTACGAACGCGCCCGAATCCGGGATGGACGTGGCACCAGCCGTCGGCGCTGCGCTCCCACCGTGCGACTGCGGGGGCGGAGCGCACTCCAGGACAGCGAGTGCGGCCGCGACGAGGAGCGAAGGCCTGAGCGCCAACGGCAGTTTCCAGTTTATCCGCGCGGTCGGACGCCGAGCTCCGCGTCGAGCTCGCGCACGGCCGCCTCGTAGTACGGGTCACGGGCGGGGGCCGGCGTGGACAACTCACGAATGGGTGCGGGCGGGACGTTGCGTGACGGCGCGAGCACCGCGCGCGCGAGCCGGAACAGTCCGTACCCGATGGCACCGACGAGAGCAAGCTTGAGGGCGATCACGGCAAGGGCGATGAGCGTGCCGACGAGGCCGGCGGTCAGCGCCAGCGCCAGGAACGCGACCGGAATCGCGATCGCGAGACCGATGATGACCTTGAGCAGTGTCCACAGTACACGCATCGAACGCCTCCGATTGGGCCTCAGGCCACACTACGGAAGTAAGGTCCGCCAGGTTCCAGGGGCAGGTCTCGTCCTCGTCACGGCTGGTCTGCGTCCTCCGACGGGCACAATGGGGCTTCCTCGACGGTCGGGGGAGCGCGGCGAGCTTCCCTGGACCCGCGCACAGATTATACTATGCTGCCATGAAAACCAGCATGAGCGCCGCGGCGTTACGCGACGTGGCCGTCGATCTCCTCCGCGACATCGCGTCGATTCCGCGACGTCGCTATTTCTGGCTCCTCGTTGCTGCCATCGCCGGCTACTCGTTCGGGTACCGAGACGCGTTCCGCGGACCGGAGTCTCTGGCCTGGAAAGTGGGCGTGCTGATGGAGCGTGTCGCCCCCGCGTCGGTCAGTGAGGCGCGGCGCCGAAACGCCGAGGCCCTCCGGCAACTCATGCGGCAGCAGGTAGAACCCGTGGAGCCGCCTCAGTAGCACCGCCCGGCTCGAACCGCCTGGTCGACATTCTTTATAGAACACGTAAGAGAGGTGGCGTATGGCCCGCTACGTGTTGGCTTTCCAGGACATCGACCAGACGCAAATCGAGCTCGTCGGGGGCAAGGGCGCGCACCTGGGAGAGCTTTCACGGATCGAAGGCGTCCGTGTACCGGCCGGCTTTTGCGTGACGACGGAGGCCTTCGAACGGATCATCGCGGAAGCCCCGTCGATCCCATCGATCCATGAGCGGCTCGATCGGCTGTCGCTCTTGAAGCCGAACGACCTGGAATCGATCCGCATGCTGAGTGCGGAGATCCGACGCATTGTCGAAGGGATCACGATCCGCGACGATCTCGCCGAGGCGATCACGCGTTCGGTCGTGCAGCTCGGCGAGCAAGCCGCCTACGCTGTCCGATCCAGCGCGACGGCGGAGGACTTGCCTACGGCCTCCTTCGCGGGTCAGCACGACACCTATCTCAACGTCGTCGGGGCGGCGGCGATCCTCGAGCACGTCCGCCAGTGCTGGGCTTCGCTGTTCACCGAGCGGGCGGTGACTTACCGTTTGCGAAACGGCGTAGACCACCGGAAGGCGCGCATGGCCGTGGTCGTGCAGCGGATGGTCTTTCCGCAGGCGGCCGGCGTCCTGTTCACCGCCGATCCCGTCACCGGCAACCGAAAGGTCGTCTCGGTGGAGGCGTCCTTCGGCCTCGGCGAGGCGCTGGTCTCCGGCATGGTGAACCCGGATGCGTACAAGGTTCGCGACGGCAAGGTCGTCACCAAGACCGTCGGCGCCAAACCGGCGCTCACCGAGCGCCAAGTCGTGCGCCTCGCGGAGCTGGGCCGGCGAATCGAAGCGCACTTCGGCCGCCCCCAGGACATCGAATGGTGCCTCGTCGACGAGGAGCTTCAGATCGTTCAGAGTCGGCCGATCACGACCCTGTTCCCCATTCCCGCGGCCGGCGATCGGGAGAACCACGTCTACGTCTCCGTCGGCCATCAGCAGATGATGACCGACCCGATGAAGCCCCTCGGGCTCTCGATGTGGCAGCTGACCACCGCGCGACCGATGTACGAGGCCGGCGGACGACTGTTCGTAGACGTCACGCAGGGCCTCGCTTCGCCGGCAAGCCGCGCGGGTTTGCTCGGGGTCCTCGGGAAAGGCGATCCGCTGATCGGAGACGCGCTCAAGACTCTCCTCGACCGCGGCGACTTCATTCCATCGCTCCCGGACGGGAGTCTACCCTTTTCGTTCGCCGGCGGTGGGCCGCCCGCCTCGATCGAGACTGATCCGGCCGTCGTCGCTGAACTGATCGGGCGCAGCGAGGCTGCCCTCGCCGCATTGAAGCGCGATATCCGGGCGAAATCCGGAACGGCGCTGCTCGACTTCATCTTCACCGACATTCAGGAGTCCAAGCGGATTCTGTTCGATCCCAAGAGCATGCAGGTGATCATGGCGGGGATGGAGGCATACTGGTGGCTCAACGACCAACTGGATGCATGGCTGGGCGAGAAGAACGCGGCCGACACGTTGGCGCAGTCGGTCCCCAACAACGTCACGTCGGAGATGGGGCTGGCGCTCCTCGACGTCGCCGACATGATCCGCCCGCATACCGACGTGGTGGCCTTTCTCCAACAGGTGGAGACTGATGATTTTTTCGACGAGCTGCCAAACCTCCCGGGCGGACAGGAAGCGCGAGACGCCATCCGGGCCTGGCTCGACAGGTATGGCATGCGCGGCGTCGGCGAGATCGACATCACGCGGCCGCGGTGGAGCGAACACCCCACCATGCTCGTGCCCGTCATCCTCGGCAACATCAGGAACTTCGAGCCCGGCGCCGCGGAACGGCGCTTTGAGCAAGGTCGGCAGGCGGCGCGGAAGAAGGAGAAGGAAGTGCTGGAACGGTTGCGGGTCTTGCCCGACGGCGAGCGGAAGGCGGAGGAAACCAAGCGGATGATCGACCGCGTTCGCACCTTCGCCGGGTACCGAGAGTACCCGAAGTACGGCAAGGTCAGTCGCGACTTCGTTTATAAGCAAGCGTTGATGGAAGAAGCCAAGCGCCTCGTGCGGGCCGGGGTGCTCCGTGAGAAGGAGGACATCTTCTACCTCAGATTCGAGGAGCTACAGGAGGTCGAGCGCACGAACCGGGTGGATGACCAGCTCATTCGCCGGCGCAAAGACGCGTTCACGTCATATCTCGCGCTCACGCCGCCCCGGGTGCTCACGTCCGATGGCGAGGCCATCGCCGGCTCATATCGACGCAACGATTTGCCGGTGTCGGCGCTGGTCGGGTTACCGGTTTCCGCCGGCACTGTCGAGGGGCGGGCCCGCGTAATTCTGGACATGGCGAAGGCCGATCTCGAGACGGGCGACATTCTGGTCACCGCCTACACGGACCCAAGCTGGACGCCGCTGTTCGTCGCGATCAAGGGCTTGGTGACCGAAGTGGGCGGCCTGATGACCCACGGCGCGGTGATCGCGCGGGAGTACGGCGTGCCGGCCGTCGTGGGGGTCGAGCATGCGACGCGGCTGATTCAGGATGGCCAGCGGATCCGCGTGCATGGAACGGACGGGTACGTCGAGATCCTGCTTTAGACTGTCCTCACCGCAACGTCATCGGCGAAGCCATGACTTGGACTGGTGGAGGCGTAACGAGGTGAACGTCGCTGACGCGAAAGGCCGTGCGTTGGGGATCACAGGGATGTCCGTCCTATTGACATTCTGGAGGAGTGACGCCACCTTCCTCCGGTCATTCGGTAGGAAACCCGACCTTGGCCAAGCCCGCCGCCAATGAACAGGTTCTGCAAGGCACGCTCGACCTGCTCATCCTCAAGACGCTCTCGCTCGCGCCGATGCACGGATGGGGACTCACCCACCGCATCGAGCAACTCTCCCAGGACGCGCTGCAGGTAGGCCAAGGCTCCATCTACCCTGCCCTCGTCCGACTGGAGCAGCGAGGCTGGATCGACACTGAGTGGCGCACCACCGAGAACAGTCGGCGCGCGAAGTACTACCGGCTCACCGCGGCCGGACGACGCGCGCTGGGCCAGGAGCTCGC
>CAYVHH010000061.1:0-5184 GCA_964450175.1 uncultured bacterium
CCTGGCGTGCGCGAGCGCCCGGACCGCGCGCTGCCCGACACACCAGAGCGGGCCCGGCCCGAGCGCAGTCCGCGCGGCCGCGGCCTCAGCGGCCAGCCGAGCGCTGTAGTCACCGCACAGCCCCAGGTCCGCGGCGACCAGCACGATCGCCGGCGGTCCCTCGGCAGGCGTTGCCGGCGCCAGGCGGGGGAGCACCCCCAGCGTCGCCTCCACTTCCGCGCGGTACGCGCGCGCCGCCGGCAGCGCGGCCCGGGCCGCCCGGAAGTGATGCGCCGACAGCGAGCGGAGCGCACTCACCGCCTCGTGCAACGTGCCGAGGACGTGCAGCCGCTGCCGCAGACCGCGCTCGCGGCTCACGGGGCGCCCGCCCCGCCTGCGAGCTCCCCGAGGCTGGCTTGCCAGTCGCCCTCGGGCACCCGGCGGTCATCGAGCGCCGCCACGATGGCGGGGAGGTGCTCCCGGGCACGTCCGAGGAGGCGCGCCACGGCATGCGGCGCATCATCCGGTGACACGCGATCGAGCCAGCCCTCGCTCAGCGCCAGCAGCGCGATCACCTGCGCGGCGACGCCACGGGGCGAGGCCTGATCCTGCCGGAGAAGCGCACGCAGGATACGCCCGCGGGTGATCTCGCGCTCGACGGCCGGGTCGATCTCGAGACCGACCCGCACGAGCGCCTCGAGCTGCTCGAAGCGGGCATGGAGGACACGGAGGTTCCGCGCCACGAGCCGCATCGCGGGCGGCTGCGCCGCGCCGCCGATCCGCGACACGCTCCGTCCGACGTCGACCGCCGGCCGCTGATTGCGCGCGAAGCGGCTGGTGTCGAGGTGGATCTGGCCGTCGGTGATGGAGATGACGTTCGTCGGAATGTACGCCGCGAGATCGCCCTCCGTCGTCTCGACGAGCGGAAGCGCCGTGACCGATCCACCCCCCGCCTCGGGTCGTCGCGCGGCTGCCCGCTCGAGCAGCTGGGCATGTATGTAGAAGACGTCGCCCGGGTACGCCTCGCGACCCGGCGGCCGATCGAGGAGCAGCGCCAGCTCGCGGTAGGCGTCCGCGTGCTTGGTGAGGTCGTCGTAGACCACGAGCGCGTGCCCGCCCTGGTCGCGGAACCACTCCGCCACCGATGCGCCGGCGTAGGGCGCGAGGTATCGCATGCCGGGCGTGGCGGCCGCATCGGCCGCGACGATGACCGTGTTCTCGAGGCAGCCGTACCGGAGGAGCGCCTCGCGGAGCGCCAGGATCCGTGACATCGGCTGCGCGATGACGACGTAGACGCACGTGACGTCGCCCCGGTGCTGGGCGGTGACGATGTCCATGGCGAGCGCCGTCTTACCGACGTTGCGATCGCCGATGACCAGCTCACGCTGCCCGCGGCCGATCGGGATGGCGGCGTCGACCACCGCTATGCCCGTCCAGAGCGGCTCGTCGACGGGCTTCCGCTCGATCAGTTCAGGTGCAGCCCGGAAGAGTGGCAGGCGCGAGTCGGGCAGCGGCCCCGCGTCGTCGAGCGGGCGGCCGAGCGGGTCGATGACGCGGCCGAGCGTTGCGGGGCCGACGGCCACGTCGGGGAGGCGGCCCGTGCCGCGCACGCCCTCACCCGCAGAGACCCCGACCGCCCCGGCGAGCAGCACCACGCCGGCAACGTCCTCCCGGAGGTCGTAGGCCATGCCGAGGGCGCCGCTGTCGAACGCGACGATCTCCTCGTACCCGACATCTTCGAGGCCGGCGACGAAGGCTACGCCGTCCCCTGTGCGCTCGACCACGCCGCGCGGCGCGAGCGCGTCTGCGAGCGCCAGGGTGGCAACCGCCCGTTCGAGCGGGCTCGGCGCCGGCTCAGCCACCGGACCTCTCGTCGGGCAGGAGGCGTGCGACCAGCTCCCGCTCCGCCCACGCGGCCAGGCCGGCCGCCGACGCGTCCACCAGCCCCGCTGACGTGATGACACGGACGCCGGCGCCGAGCTCAGGGACGACGCGATCCTTCACCGTCGCCGCCGGGCCGGCCACCTCCACGAAGCGGGCGCGGGTCTCCGTGTCCAGCGGGCGCGCCGTCTCGACCTCGACGGAGCCCGCGCGGTTCGCTTCCGGAAGCGCGGCGAGTCGCTGGCAGGCCGCCCGCGCGAGCGCGGCGTCGAGATCGGGACCGCCGATTTCCACCAGCAGGCGCGTCACGAGGGTCCGCGCCGCGGCCGCGGCGTCGCGCGCGAGGGTCCGGGCGTGCTCGCGCCGGATGGCCGCCAGCTCACCCTCGAGGCGTGCCCGCTCCTCGGCCGCCTGCTTTCGGGCCGCCTCGATGATCGCTCCCGCCTGGCGTTCTGCTTCCCGTCGAGCCTCCACGCGCAGCGGCTCGAGCGAGACCTCGACCCCACGGCGCCGGGCCTCGACCGCGGCGAGCCGTTGCTCCGCCTCGGCGCGGATGCGATCGGCCTCCTGCCGCTCCGCCTCGAGACTCGCCCGGCGGCGCTCGATCGCCGCCTGGACCGGCCGGAAGAAGACCCATCCGAGCACCGCCGCGAGCACGACGAAATTGGCGGCCTCGAAGAGGAACGTCGTGAAGCTCGGCGACACGGCCTTCGTCAGCCGCCCGCGGCGGTCATGAACGGGTTCGCGAAGAGCAGGATGAGGGCGATCACCAGGCAGAAGATGGCGGTCGACTCGACCATCGCGAGGCTCACGAAGAGCGTCCGCGTGATGGAGGAGGCCTCGTCCGGCTGGCGGGCCAGGGCCTCCATCGCGGCCGACGCGATGCGGCTCTCCCCGAGCGCTGCGCCAAGCGCCCCGACGGCGATGGTGATCGCGGCCGCGGCGACGGAAACGAGGGCGAGGAGGAGGTGTCCGTTCATCCCGGCATGCTAGCACGGAGCAACCGACCTGCCAGACAGGCTGCGGCGGGTTCCCGCAAGGCCGACACACCCGCTCGCCACGCACCCCGCGTCTCCCCCGGCCCTCCATGCGTCGCGGGCTCAGCATCGGCTCGCAAAGACGCATGCTCGGAATCGAGCGTCTATCGCATCCTGAAGGCCGCGGATTTGATCACCAGCCCGGCCTTCATCATGATCCAGGCGGCCGATCGGTTTGCCCACCCCACGTCAAACGCCCGAATGGTGCGGAAGACTTCGACGACATGCTGATCGCGCATCGCTGTCGTCAAGGCGCATGCCCCGGGCTTGGACACAGGTCGTCACACCCTCAGGAAGGCGCCGGGCTTATCCCACTGGCCCTTCTCGTAGAGGTACTTGACCGCCTTGTCGATGAGGATCTGGCCGTCCTCCGCCTTCGTGATGCGCAGACGCTCGAGTGGGCGCGGTGCGGGACCCTCGAAGTTGATGCCGCTCTTGTAGAAGCCGCTGCCGTGGCAGGGGCACTTGAACTTGTTCTCGACGGCGAGCCAGCGCGGCGTGCAGCCGAGGTGCGTACACTTGGCGAACAACGCGTAGAGCCCCAACTCGGTGCGGATGATCCAGACACGCTGGTCCTTCTTGTATTTCTCGCTCACCTCGCCAATCGCGTAGTCGGACGGCAAACCCGCCTTGAAGATCGACGGCGGCTGGAAAAGCACGCGGGGGAAAGCGGAACGGACGGCGGCGAGGAGCGAAAGGCCCGAGAAGGCGGCGAAGACGCTCCAGCCGAAACGGCCGAAGACGTCGCGCCGCGACCAGAGGCTACCGAGCTGCGCACGCTCGCGAGCCCGCTTCTCGCGCTCACGCTGCTGCTCGAGCTGCCGTCGCGCGGCGAGCGCGGCCGGATCGTCCTTCTGGGCCTCGGCCTTAGCTATCGGCATGGGCAAAATGAGGAGTGCCCGACATTTCTCCGATGAAGGTGCGTAGTCGAAGACGAACGGCCACCCGTGCCGGATGCACCATTAGAGCCCGCGCGAGATCAGATCCTTCACGCGGTTCAGTTCTCGGCGATGATCCTCTCCCCGGGGTCATCGGCCGCAGCGGTACCGCGGGGCGACGCAGCTCCATCCGATTCGCTGCATCATCCAGTGGCACTCTGTCCTCTGATTTACGACGCGCATCGTCGCCGTGAATTCAATCGCGAAGGACGAGGGGGATCGAACGTCACGCCTTGACGTGACCGATCTGCACGACGTCGTAGGGCTTCACAGCTGGACCCCGGCGTGGGTCCGATCATCCCTTGTCGGGTGTGGGCCTACCCTTGAACCGGCAAAACGCTGACGCGCGCCACGCGTCCCACGGGCGTACCCGGCCGTCGACCAGCACAAGCAACGCCGCCGCGCTGGCACGCTCGTAGCTACTGGCCGTGACATCCGAGAAGGCATCCATGCGACACGCTACACGACTCCTCGTGCTCGTCGGCGCGCTGGCGATCGCTGCGACGATCATCGCCATGTGCGCCCCGACGGTGCTCGCCGAGACTCCTGCGGCGACCACGCGCCTCGAAGGCACCGCCCCCGACACTACCCACGACGACGCTGGCGCCCCCGCCCCGCCGACGAGGACGGCCGATCCAGGGCGCCTCGACCGGCCGTGCGTTCCAGCCGACCGGCCGTGCTTTCCTATCTCGATGCCAGTGTGGGCGGCAGGCTTTCGAGGAGACTACGTCACCGGCTGGGCGTCCGTCGATCGGACGGAGCGCTTCGCGGGACGCAGCTGCCAGGTGAAGGGGTGGGAGGCGATTGATCCGTGCGGACGTACGATTCCAGCCTACCTCGCCAGTTGTCCCGACGGGGCGTTCACGTTCACGAAGACGGAGGCGGACTGCTATTACGTGCTGGGCTGTCGTGATCCCCACGCGACTGCCGGGTACGGGGCCCCGAGATGAAGCGCCGGTAACGGCTCCGCGCCGCTCGTGGTCACGACCAGCCAGAAGCCGGCAGAGGCGTTGGCGGCGCTCCGTGCTGGAGCGCGCGCCGTCGTCTTCAATCGGCCGTCATCGCGCGGATGGAGATGCCCAGCTGTTTCGATGCAGGGTTGGCGATCGTGATTCTCAGGCCCGTCTACGCGAGCGTGGCCTGGCTGCTGTATCCCCACCGCCCTGTGGCGCGCGAGGACGGTCGCCGTCGTACGCTCGCGGGAGAGCCGGAGGAGTGGCCGTGCGGCAGGCGAAGCGATTGGGCGAACCGGCTTCCCGAAGTGCACTGTTGTCAGTGCATGGTGGGCCGGCGCTTCATCTCGTCGCTGACCGCTCCGACGCGCGCGACGAGTACCTCGAGCGCCTCGA
>CAYVHH010000062.1:0-13052 GCA_964450175.1 uncultured bacterium
CCCGCTGGCCGGGCGTGCGGCCAGCTCCTCGATGTCGATGCCATTGACCACGACGACGCTGTGGCCAGGTCGAGCCACCCTCAGCTCCAGAGCTTCCTCTTGTTGTGTTTCGGAAACGTTGATGACGGTGTGGGTCAGGCCGGCCAGCCATCGTTCGAGCGCGAGATAGAGGTACTGGCTCGCGCGGGAATAGCGCTCGTAGTGAATGCCGTGAAACGTGTGAACGGCCGGCACGCCGACCAGCCACGCCGCCAGTCGACCGTAGAGGCCGGCGCCCTTGCCGTGCGTGTGAACCAGATCGGCGCGCGTATTGCGAACGATCCGCTCAACAGCTCGGAGCGTCATCGGGAACGCCTGGACCTTGTCGACGGCAACCTCGACGAGCTCGATGCCGAGCGCATGGAGGTCCGCGGCGAACCGCTGGTCCCATGGGCCCGCAACCGACACGCTGAACTCGTCCGCCGGAAGATGACGAACAAGATCGAAGACCTGGCGCGGGCCGCCGCCCGGCGCCGTCGAGGTGAGGAGCTGCAGGACGCGAATCACAGCAACATAGTAACCTTCGCGGGTACAAAACGTGGTTGACGTCTACGCGCCGACGGTCGATCATCGCTTCGTTTCACGATGAACTCGACCGACTGCACTCTCGACGGATCCGTCGACCTCTGAGCCCGAGGAGAGCACCGATGGCGTCCCCAGCGTTCGTCGCAGGTGACTTCAAAATCTTCGACGTGAAGGGTTTCAAGTCCCGCATGACGGAGATCCGCACGCGCGTGCGCCCAAAGCTGGATGCGTTCGGTGGGAGCCTGGCGTCGTCGGTCGGTCGCTCGGTCGGCGGTGAAGTGTTCGCGCACGTCGCCCAGCACGCGCGCCGGACGGTGAACCCGCCGGACGATACGTGGGTCGCGTTCGGGCCCGATGCGCGCGGCTACAAGAAGCACAGCCACTTCAAGGTCGCCGTCTCGCGCCACTGCGTGCGCTTCCTCTTCGAGATCGGACCCGAGCACGCCGACAAGCGCCGCTGGGCGAGCACGTGGAAGAAGAATGCGCCCAAGGTCGGCCCGGTGCTCCGGCGGGGCAAGCACCTGGCGTGGTTCAAGAACGAGCACGACGAGGAGCCGGCGTCTCCGCTGGCCGACTTCACGCCGGAGAAGCTCGAAGAGCTGGCCGACGAGCTCACGCGGACCCGCGACGGTCAGCTGGTCCTCGGGCGCGCGGTGTCGGCGGACGAGGCGGCACGCTGGACGGAAGCGCAGTACCGCTCCGCCGCGCTCGAGACGTTCCGCACCTTGGCCCCCCTCTACCGGCTCCGGTAGGCGTGACGACGCGCGCCGTCATCTTCGACATGGACGGCGTGCTGATCGACTCCGGGGCGCACCATCGAGCGGCCTGGCGCGCGCTCCTCGACGAGCTCGGCGTGGTGCCCGAGCCCGACTACTGGCGGCTGACGATCGGCCGCCCGAGCGTCGAAGCGGTGCCGTTGCTCCTGGGGCGCGACACGTCGTGGGCCGAGGCGCAGCGGCTGGCGGCGCGCAAGCAGGAGCACTACCGCCGGCTCGCCGGCGGCGGGCCCGCGCTCGTGCGCGGCGTCGCCGAGTTCGTCACCGAGCTCGCGGCGCGGAGCGTGCCACGCGCCGTCGCCACCTCCGCCGCGCGGCGCGACGTCGACGCACTCCTGACGCGCGCCCGGCTGCGCGATCGATTCGGGATCGTCGTGGCCGCCGAGGACGTTCGACGCGGCAAGCCCGATCCCGAGGTCTATCTGCTCGCCGCGGGCCGGCTGGGTGTCGCGCCCGAGCACTGTCTGGTCTTCGAGGACGCGGTGGTCGGCGTGCAGGCCGCGCGAAGCGCCGGCATGCGGGCCATCGGCGTGAGCACCGCCCACACCGAGGCCGAGCTTCGCGAGGCCGGCGCCGAGCGCGCCGTCGAGAATTTCGAGGGAGTCTCATGGCCAGCGTGAGCACGTCGGATTTCTGGACCGATCTCTACGCGCGCGGCGCGGACGGCTGGGACATACACCAGCCGACGCCGCCGCTCGTGGAGTTCATGGATCGCACGCCCCTCGCGGCCGGCCGCGTCGCCGTGCCGGGCTGCGGGCGTGGTCACGACGTGCGCTTTCTGGCCCGCCGGGGCTACGCCGCGGTCGGCTTCGACTTCTCGCCGACCGCGCTCGCCGAAGCGCGCGCGCTGGCCAAGACCGACAACGTGACCGCCGAGTTCGTCGAGCGCGACCTCTTCACGCTCGGCGGTGACTACGGGCACGCCTTCGACGGCATCTGGGAGTACACGTGCTTTTGCGCCATCGAACCCCGGCGGCGCGCGGAGTACGTCCGCACGATGGGTGCGATCCTGAGGCCGGGCGGCTGGCTGCTGGCGTGCTTCTTTCCGATGCGGCGTCGCGCCGCCGGCCCGCCGTTTCCGGTCTCCGAGCGCGAGGTGCGCCGCCTGTTTGCTCCCGGGTTTCGCATCGAGCGCGCCTATGCGCCGCGCTCGGTGAGGCCGCGGCAGGGACAGGAGTGGATGGTTCTCCTCCGTAAGGTTTGCTAACGTACGGCGGGCGCAGGAGCGAGAACCATGGCTGACAAAGAGCCCTCGAAAGCCGCACAACAGCTCGCCGCGCAGGTCGAGGCGGACGGCGGGCGCGTTCTGGCGATTTACCAGGAGCCCGTCGGCGACCACTGGCAGATCTTCTGCCTCGTGCCGCGCACCAAGTGCGAGGCGAGCCCGTACCAGCGCGACCTGTCGCCGACCCACGTCAAGCGGCTCACCGAGTCGATCAAGCGCCTCGACCGCTTCGTGGATCCGATCGTCGCGATCTCGCCCCGACCGGGCGTCTACTGGACGCCGAACGGCAACCATCGCCGCGCGGTGCTCGACAAGCTGAAGGTCGACTTCATCCCGGTCATTCTGGTCATCGAGCCGGAGATGCTCTTCGAGGTGCTGCCCCTCAACGTCGAGAAGGCCCACAACCTCAAGGAGAAGTCGCTCGAGGTCATCCGGATGTACCGCGCGCTCGTGAAGGACGAGCCGGACACCACGGAGGAGAAATGGGCCTCGCAGTTCGAATCGCCGCACTTCATCACGCTCGGCCTGCTCTACGAAGAAAACAAGCGGTTCGCCGGCGGCGCCTTCGCGCCGATCCTCCGCCGGGTCGACAAGTTCCTGAAGCAGACCCTGCCGAAGGGCCTCGACTCGCGGACGGAGCGCGCCGACATGGTGCGCGCCGCCGACGCGGCGCTCGGCGTCGCCGTCGCGAAGATCAAGAAGCGCGGGATCAACCATCCCTACGTGAAGAACTACCTGCTCGCGCGCACGACGCCGCTCACGCGCGCGCGCAAGACCCTGCCCTCGTTCGAGCAGACCTTCAAGAAGCTGCGGGAGAACCTCGAGGAGTTCGACGTCAGCAAGGTCCGCTACGACGAGATCCAGCGCTCCGCGATCATGTCGTCCTCGTCTGAATGATCGTGCACACGTCACCGTGAACCAGCGTCGAACGCCGCATCCCAAACGACCGGGCGTGCGGAGCTTCGCCGCGCCTGTCTCAGGCCACCCCCGGTGCAAGCCGGCCTCCCGGCACACGTCACCGTGAACCCGGGTCGAACACCGCGTCCCAGACGACCGGGCGTGCGGAGCTTCGCCGCGCCTGTCTCAGGCCACCCCCGGTGCAAGGCGGCCTCGAGGACCCCGCTCCAATGACCACCCTCGCCGGCCGAGTCGCGGTCGTCACCGGGGGCACCGGGGCGCTGGGGCAGGCGGTCACCTTGCGGCTCCTCGCCGACGGCGCGATCGTCGCCGTGCCGTACGCCGTCGAAGCGGAACGTGAGCGGCTGACCCAGCGGGTCGCCGCCGCGGACCGCCCGCGCCTCGTCTTGCAAGCCGTCGACGTGATCGACGTCAAGGCCATGACCCCGTTCGCCGAGAGTCTCGTGGCCGCCCACGGCAAGATCGACGTCCTCGTGGCTGGCGTCGGGGGCTTCGCCGGAGGCTCGCTCGTCGAGACGGACTTCGAGACGTGGAGGCGCATGCTTGATCTCAACCTGACGAGCGTCTTCAGCGTCACCCGGGCGGTCGTCCCCACGATGGTCCGGGCCCGCTATGGCCGGATCGTCGTGGTCGCTTCCCGCGCGGTCGTGCCGCCCGCAGGGGGCTTCATCGCCTACACGGTCGCCAAGGCCGGGGCGATCGCGTTCACCCAGGCCCTCTCGCAGGAGACGCACCCCCACGGGATCACCGTGAACGCCGTGTTGCCGAGCACCATGGACACGCCGGCGAACCGCGCCGCCATGCCCGACAGCGACCGGAAAGGCTGGGTCCCGGTCGAGGCCGTCGCCGACGCGATCGCCGTGCTCGCCCGCGAGGCCTCAGGACACATCACCGGAACGCTGCTGACCATCTGAGAGGCTCCCCTACCCAATGGGTCCGTGGCGTCCGGAAACCGGCCCCTTTGGGGGTCCCTCGCCGTAAACGATCGGATACGCCATGCGTCCAATCAATCAGTGGTTTAAGCGGTCAGATCCCATCGACGGAGGGACCGATGAAGCCTCTGACGACGATGGCCTTGGGTGCGGTAGTGCTGGCGCTGGGCTATGGCGCCGCAGACGCCCAGAACGGGCGGATCAAACAAGACCGACAGGACGTGCGCCAGGATCGACGCGACTTGCACCAGGACGATCGCGACATCCGGCAGGACCGGCGCGACCTGGCCGGGGATCGGCGCGAGCTCGCTCAGGACGAGAAGGCCGGGCGGACGGGCCAGGCCAAGCAGGATCGCGCGGACATTCGCAGCGACAAGCGGGACCTTCGCTCGGACGTCCGCGACCGGCGCGTCGACCGGCGCGATCTCCAGAGCGACCGGCGCGATCTCCGAGCCGCTCAGGACGTCAAGCGAGACCGTCAGGACGTTCACCAGGATCGACGAGACCTGCATCAGGACAACCGTGACATCCGCCAGGACCGGCGCGACCTCGCCGGAGATCGGCGTGAGCTCGCCCAGGACGAGAGGGCCGGACGAACCGGCCAGGTCCAGCAGGATCGCGCGGACATTCGCAGTGACCGGCACGACCTCCGGACCGAGGTACAGGATCGGCGGGACGATCGCCGCGATCTCCGACAGGACCAGCGCGACCTGGCGCGCGACCAGCGGAGTCAGTGACGCGCGGGAACACTTGCCGTCGAACAGTCGGGAGTGACAAGGTGAAGGGTGAAGGGGCACCAGGCGAGTGGAGCCAGCGGACGAAGCGCTCTGTGAGCGCGTGGCCAGGCGAGACGAGGCGGCGTTCAACCTCCTCGTGTCGCGGTATCAGGAGCGAGCGTATCGTCTCGCCTGGTCGATCCTCCGGAACGCCGAGGACGCGCGCGACGTCTCGCAGGAGGCGTTCATCCGGCTGTACGAGACGGCCGGGAGCTTTCGCGGGCGGTCGAAATTCTCGACGTGGTTCTATCGGATCCTGGTCAACTTGTGTCTGGACCATAAGCGCAAGCACAAGTGGTGGAGGCTCTGGGTTCGCGATGACGACGAGGACCGGAGCGAGACGATTCTCGACCGGCAGCCGGCGCCGGTCAACGATCCGGTCGACAAGCTCAGCCGGGAGGAGACGTTGAAGGCGCTGGGGTCGGCCGTGGATCGGCTGGCACCGCGCCAGCGAGCGGCGGTGCTGCTGCGAGTGCAGGAGGACATGGCGACGTACGATATCGCTCGAGTGCTCAAGTGCTCCGAGGCGACCGTGCGCGTCCATCTGCACCGTGCGCTCGCGACACTGAAGAAGACGGTGGAGAAGCGCTGACATGGCGATGCATCCCGATACCGATCTCGTGCCCTATCTCCGAGGGGAGCTCCCCCCAGCCGAGCGCGAGCGTGTCGCTCGACATCTCGAGGAGTGCCCGGACTGCAAGCAGGACACCGAGCTGCTCCGAGATCTGCTCGGCAACCTCGCGCACGCGATCGGGCAGCCGCCCCCGGTGAACTGGGCGCGCTATCGCGCCGAGCTTCGCGAGAAGCTCGAGGCGCGGCGCGCGCACGTGGGCTGGTGGCGGCGCCCCATGCCGCTCGCGCTGTCGGCGAGCCTCGCCGGCATCCTCTTGCTCGTCGCGGTGTGGGGTGGTCGCGAGCTGTCCAGACCCGCGGATCCGATCGGCCCCGACGAGGTGGTCATCGCCCAGGACCTCGGCCTGTTACAAGATTTGCGCACGGTCGAGCGGCTCGACCTCCTCGAAGATCTCGAGGTCATTCGCAACCTCGACGGCCTTGCCTCGGATCATCAGGGCTAGCCGTGCGCCGGACGCGCCTGTGGCTCGCGCTGGGGCTGCTCGGGGCGGTCGGAAGCGGGATCGCGGCGCCCTCGCCGGATGCCGCTGACGGCGCCGCGCCGCCGCCGCCCGATGCCCAGATGCTGCTCGACCTCGACCTGCTCAAGGGAACCGACCTCAACCGGGAGCGCGAGCTCTACACGCGCATGCCCATTCTCGAGCGGATGAGGATCCTCGAGTCGATGCCGAGCTCGGAGGCTGCGCCGCGCCCGGCCCCGACCCCGAACGAGGCAAAGGAACGATGACTCGCGGCGGCCTGCCTGCCCTGCTCTTGCTGGGCGCCGTGCTGACCCTGGGCGATTTCGAGACGGCCTGGGGGCAGACGCCGCCGCCGGCGATCCAGGGGCTCGACAAGCTCACCCCCGAGGAGCGGGCGCTCGCCGAGCGCAACCTCGAGCGCTGGCAGCGGCTCACTCCCGAGGAGCGGGAGCGCGCCCTCGAGAACTATCGCCACTGGAAGTCGATGACCCCGGAGGAGCGGGAGACCGCGCGCCAGAACTACCGGCGGTTCCGCCAGCTCACGCCCGACCAGCGCGCACAGATTCTCAAAGATTTCCAGCACTGGAACGAGCTCCCCGCGGAGCGCCAGCAAGAGCTGCAGAAGGCGTACGAGCGCTGGCAGCGGCTGCCACAGGACCGTCGAGACCGCATCCAGCAGCGGCTCGGCCAGTGGGAGTCGATGACCCCGGACGAGCGTGATCGAGTGCTTCGCAACCAGGAGCGCTGGCGCCAGATGAGCCCCGAGGAGCGCGAGCAGATCCGCGAGCGCTGGCGGCAGATGCCACCCGAAGAGCGCGAGCGCCTGCGCCAGCAGCGTCAGCAGCAGCGCCGAGGCCAACAGTGAACGCCGCGAGAGCTCTGCTTTGCGCCGCGCTCGGGCTCGGCCTGCTGGTTGGGTGCATGTCGGCGAACGCCGTCGGCGACGGCCGCGTGGCCGCACCGGTCGCTCCGGCGGCCGCGCCCGCGCGGCCCGTCGCGACCGCGCCGGCGCCGAGCGTCCGCGGCGAGCGCCAGATCCTTCACGCGCTGAGTCGGCTCACGTACGGCGCGCGGCCCGGCGACGTCGAGCGCGTGCGCGCCATGGGCGTCTCCGCCTGGATCGACCGCCAGCTCCGGCCCCGGACCATCGACGACTCGGCGACCGAGCGGGCGCTGGCCGAGCTGCCCACGCTCCGCATGCCCATCTCCGAGGCGTTACGCGAATTCCCACGGCCCGATCCGAGGCTGCGGGCGAAGATCGCGAACGGCGAGATGTCGCGCCAGGACATGCTGGAGCGCTACCCGATGGAGAAGCGCCCCGTGCGGATCGCGGTCGAGCTCCAGGCGGCGAAGGTGGTGCGCGCCGTGACGAGCGAGCGGCAGCTCGAAGAAGTCATGGTCGACTTCTGGTTCAACCACTTCAACGTGTTCGCCGGCAAGGGCGACGTGCGGTGGTACGTGTCGGCCTACGAGCGCGAGGCGATTCGGCCGTACGCCATGGGCAACTTCCCCGATCTCGTGCGCGCCACCGCGTACCATCCGGCGATGCTCTTCTACCTCGACAACTGGCTCAGCGCGCGGCCGGACTTCATCGTGCCGGTGGGACCGAACCGCGGGCGCAAGGGCGGGCTCAACGAGAACTACGCCCGCGAGCTGATGGAGCTGCACACGCTCGGCGTGGACGCCGGCTACACCCAGAAGGACGTCACCGAGGTCGCGCGCGCGTTCACCGGCTGGACGATCGACCGGCCGCAGACCGAGGGGCACTTCATCTTCCGGCCGGGCATGCACGACGGCGGCGAGAAGATCGTGCTCGGCCAGCGGATCCCGGCCGGCGGCGGGCGTGACGACGGCGAGCGGGTGATCCAGATCCTGACGCACCATCCGGCCACCGCGCGCTTCATCGCGACCAAGCTGGTACGGAGGTTCGTGTCGGACACGCCGCCGCCCGCGCTGGTCGCCAGAGTGGCCGCGACCTATACGAGCACCGGCGGTGATATTCCCGCCATGCTCCGGACCATCTTCGAGTCACCGGAGTTCTTCAGCGAGGACGCGTACCGGGCCAAGATCAAGAAGCCGTTCGAGTTCGTGGCGAGCGCGGTGCGCGCGCTCGGCGGCACCACCGACGCCACGGGCGGCATGGCGCTCGCCCGCGCCAGCGCCGAGATCGGGGAGCCGCTCTACCAGGCGCAGCCGCCGACGGGCTACGCGGACCGCGCCGCGGTCTGGGTGAACGCCGGCGCCTTGCTGGCCCGCATGAACTTCGCGCTCGGCCTCGCGTCCGGCCGCTATCCGCACGTGACCGTCGCGCTGCCGGCCCTCGTCGCCGGCGCCGACCCGAGCTCGCCGGCGGCCGTGCTCGACCGTCTCCTGGCCTCGATCGTCGCGGATGAGCCCTGGCCGGAGACGCGCGCGGTGCTGACCGCCCAGCTGCGCGAGCCACAGATCACGCGTTTGTCACCGGACGACCGAGGTCCGGCGAATACGGACGTCGCCAAGCTCGCCGCGCTCGTGATCGGGTCCCCCGAGTTTCAGCGGCGGTGAGCGGAGAGTCAGCGATGATCACGCGGCGAACCTTCGTGAAGGCCGGCGGGTGCGCGCTCGTCGCCTACGCCGGAGCCCCTCGATTCCTGCTTCGCGCAGCTCACGCCGCGGAGGCGAGCGGCAAGGTGCTCGTGGCGATCTTCCAGCGGGGCGCCGTGGACGGGCTCAGCATGGTGACGCCCTACGGGGACCCGGGCTACGCCGGGGTGCGGCCCTCGATCGGGCTGCAGCCTCCGCGACGGGGCGAGAGCGACCGGGCGGCCGATCTCGACGGCTTCTTCGCGTTTCACCCGAACCTGGCGCCGCTCGTGCCGCTCTGGGCGAACCGCTCGCTCGCCGTGGTCCACGCCTGTGGCTCCCCCGACACGACGCGCTCTCACTTCGACGCCCAGGACTACATGGAGACCGGGACACCCGGCGTGAAGAGCACGCCTGACGGCTGGCTCGCTCGCGCCGTCGGCACGCGGCCGGCGAAGTCGACGCCGTTCCGGGCGGTCGCGATCGGCCCCGCGCTCCCGCGGACCCTTCAGGGTGACGTCGGCGCGATCTCGATGCAATCCCTCGAGCGCTTCGACGTTCGCGCCGGCACCGACGGCACCGCGCGTGCGGGCTTCGAATCGCTCTACGAGCAGGGCGTCCACGATCTCCTGCACGGGACCGGGCGCGAGACCTTCGACGCCGTGAAGATGCTCCGCGGCGCCGGAGCCTCGCGGATTCCGCCCGCGAACGGCGCGGAGTATCCGCGGGTACCGCTCGGCGAGGCGTTGCGGCAGATTGCTCAGCTCGTCAAGGCCAACGTGGGGCTCGAGGTCGCCTTCGCCGAGATGCAGGGCTGGGACACTCACGTCGGCCAGGGCGCCGAGCGCGGCCAGCTCGCGCTCCGCTTCCGGGACTTCGGCGCGGCGCTCGCGGCCTTCTCTCGCGACCTCGGCGACAAGATGTCGGACGTGGTGGTGCTCACGATGTCGGAGTTCGGCCGCACCGTCGCCGAGAACGGCAACCGCGGCACCGATCACGGCCACGCGACGGCGATGCTCGTCCTCGGCGGCGGCGTTCGCGGTGGCCGCGTGTACGGCCGCTGGCCGGGCCTCGACCGCCACCAGCTCTTCGAGGGCCGCGACCTCGCGGTCACCACCGACTTCCGCAATCTCTTCTCCGAGGTCGCCACCCGCCACCTCGGCGTCCCGGCTGCGCCGATCTTTCCGGGGTTCCAGCCAGCCCAATCGCTCGGCATCCTCGCCTGACCGGCGACACGGCCGGCCGCGGGCGGAGCAGGGCGAGCCCGCCGCCTTCGAAGCTCTACCGATGGAGTTCTCGGTGCCGTTACCGGCAGCCCACTCGCCTGGACCGCGCGGTCGAGCGCCGACTACGGGAGGATCACACGGTGGCGAGGTTGCTAGTTGCCGTGCGTGTAGTAGACGCCTGTGTTCTCGATCGGAGTCCTCGGTCGAAACTCGCTCAAGCCGTAGCTTGCTGCCCAATTGTCGCGGGAGAGCACATAGTCGCCGCCGAATTGATACTCGACGCCGCCTCCCTGTTGTTTTGGCGGCGGCTCGAGGACCAGCAACGTGCGGCTGATTCGCTTCAGCTCCTGGACGTACGCCGTCTTCGCGGGTGACGCCGGAATGTGAATGAGGTGCCAACGCGAGATCGCAAGGTCAAAGGTCTGATCGGGGATGCCCTTGAACCACGTCGAACGGAGGCCGTCGTCTTCAAATATCTCCCACTTCGTCCGCGATGCCCAGACGTGGTCTCGAGCATATCGAACGGCGAATGGCGAAAGATCCATCCCAACGACCTGGCAACGGTAGGCGTCTTGAATCGCGATGAGATTGCGACCGAGATTGCACCCGCCCTCGAAGACGGTCGAGGCTTCAGTCAGGCGGGACAGGGCGTTGGCGCTGACCATCTCCTCGAGCAGCGCCACGAGATCGCGCGCGTCCTTCAGGTAGGCACCCGGGAATTTGCGGTAGTGCCACGTGAGCCAGTTGCGCCCCAACCAGCGAAGCGCCTTGCGGCTCTCGAAATCGACATAACGGTCATTGCGCCACCAGGCCGAGCCGTCGCCGACGGTCGATCCAGACTGGTTCGTCTGAACTTTCACGAAACGTGGTACGACCGCTTTCCAGCTCATTTTCGCTCCTTTTGGAGACGCTTCAGCCGCAACGGCCGCGGCGGAGTGTGTGACGATAGCACAGACTTTCGGTGCGCGGGCAAGAGCCCGCGGCCGGGCGAGCGCTCGCTTCTCGCGAACATGATGCGTCGCGCGCTATCCCCCTCGTTGCAAATCAACACCGAATGGTATGGTAGACACCGAATGACGCCATACCGGACGCTCGCTCAGGCGTTCGTGGCGCACTGGGTGTCGCAGATGCAGGAGATGGACCCCCATCCCTCTCGAGAGATCCGTTGCCTCGACGTCGGTGCGAGAGGGCAGCGCGGGGCGATCTCCCGTAGCCGGCAGCGATGGCAATCCGTCGACATCCAACGCGGTCCCTGCGTCACGGTCCAGGCCGACATGGGGAGTCTACCCTTCCATGAAGGTCTGTTCGACCTCGTAAAGGCCACGGACGTGCTGTATCACGCGGTCAGGCCCTGGGTCGTGCTCGAAGAGCTCGCCCGTGTGCTCCGTCGGGGCGGCCGACTCATCGTGACCGTACCCTACGTCGTTGGACGCGTCGAGCCGGGCGACAAGGCGCACTGGAGCCAGGAGGCGTGGCAGAACATGCTGTCCGGCGCTGGCCTCATCGATGCCGTGGTCGAGCCGCTCAGCGGCCCGCCGGTGACGCTCCTGCATCTCGTAGCGACGTGGACCGACTCCCGGCTGGTCGAGCACCTGCTTCCGCTCGTGCGCCGCTTCGACGCTCCCTCTCCCTGGGCGCCCTGCGGGTTCGGGATCGTCGCGACCAAACCGTAGTGGCATCGGCCGGCGTCCTTGGGCGGAAGTCCCTCGTTCTCCTGCTGGCCACGTGGACCGGCACAGGCGCCAACCTCCTCGCGAGCATTCTCATCGCGCGCTCGCTCGGGCCCGAAGCCATGGGGGCGCTGAGCGTCAGCTTCGGACTCTCCGGGCTCGTCATGGCCGCGCTCGTGCCGGGCTTCGCCCAGGCTCATCTGAAGCACGTCGCTCAGAGCGAGGATCCCGGCCGCTGTCTCGGGACGTACGTCGCCATCAAGCTCACCCTGTGTTTGCCGATCCTCGTGGTGGCCCCCTTCGTCGCGACGTCGGTGACGACCGTGTTCGCCCTCGTCTTCGTGGGAAGGATCCTTTCCAGCCTCGCTGAGGCCTTCACGCTGACCCTGATCGCCCGCGAGCGCGCCGTGGAGCAGACCATCGTCCTGCTCGCGGCGCGCGGAGCGCGCCTGGCCACCACCGTCGCGGTCCTCCTCGCCACATCGTCATTCACACTCGTGGCGGCGACCTTCGCGCTCGAGGGCGCGGTAGAGCTCGCAATGGCAGCCACGCTGACCCGCATGCGCGCCGGAATCCGGTGGCGCGGTCCGACATGGGAGAGCGTCGCCAGTTACTGGCGCTACGCCCGCCCGCTCCTGGTTACCGCGCCCATCGGCATGGCACAGGATTCGCTCGATCGCGTCGCCGTCGCACACTGGGCCGGCCTTACGGCCGCAGGGTATTACCACGTAGCACGTGGATGCTGGGAGCTGCTCGGCTCGATCAGCGCCTACCCCGCGATGTTTCTCTTCACCCGGCTGTCGTCGTTGTTTGCCGAGCGCACCGCCGAGGGTGACCACGAGGCCCGAGCGTTTTTCCACGGGGCGCTCGACCGGCTCTTGTTCGCAGTAGTGCCTCTGGGTCTCGTGCTCTGGGTCGTCGCCAAACCCGGCATCACATTCTTGTATGGAAGCGCGCTGGCGTCTGCGGCAGAGCCTGTGAAGGTATTGGTCGTCGCCACGTTTGCCGCCGCGCTGTTCAACCCATACACGCAGGTCCTCTACGCACTGGACGTGCACGCTCGATTCGTACCCATCGTCATCGTGCGAGCGGCGCTGTACTTGGTGCTATTGGCCGCGCTGGTCCCGGCGCTCGGCGCCACCGGCGCGGCGTTCTGCCGGGTCTTCTTGCTCGTCGTGCCGGCGTGGATCTACGTGAGGTGGACCCGACGTCTCGCGGGGATCGGGTTCCACTGGCCGTCCGTCGTTTATCTCGGGCTCTTCGCGCTGTCGGTCGGCGTGTACGAGGGGCTCACGTTCCTGGGCGCGTC
>CAYVHH010000063.1:0-8035 GCA_964450175.1 uncultured bacterium
CCTTGACGAGCTCAGCGGCGGTCATCGCCATTGACGTTCTCCAATTCTCAGGCGCGCCTCGGTTGCACACGCCGGTAGTCCCCGTCCGGGATGGGGACCGCCCGATTCTGTGGCCCGCGGTAGCGGTAGATCCAGGCTCGCACGCGCCGGCCGTTCCCGAGCGTGACGAGCGCGCGACGACGCACGAAATTGTACCCCTCCTCGCGGTCGAGTACCGGGAGAAGTTCAGCATCGTCCAGCTGGTAGATCTCGCCGCGCACCCGCCCGCCGCCGTCGACGAGCCCCGGGTAGCGCCCGAGGTCGAGCAAGCGCCCGCGAACGGCCCCTTCGCCCAGGAACGTCGAAGCGGAGGCGAGCACACGATGAAGCGCGTAGCCGCGCATCAAGGTGCCGTAGGCGAACAGGAGCGCGGCTCCGCGACGGGGGACGGCGGCGGCGCTCAGGGCGTTTCGACCGCCTGGAGCACAGCGCCCAGGAAGTCGTGCTCGGGGAGCGCGCCCTCGAACTGGACGCGATCGTTGATCACGACCTTCGGGACGCCCATCACCTGGTAGGCCCGCGACAGCTCGGGAAACTCCGTCGCTTCGATCACGGTCGAGCGCACCCGATCCGAGGCTACCGACATGTGCTGCGCCAGGCGCACGGCCCGGGGGCAGTGAGGTCAGGTGGGGGTCGAGAAGACCTTGATGTCGACGTCGCTCGCGAGCGCCTGCAGCGAGGCGAGCGTCTCTTCGGACAGTCCCGGCTGGCCGGTCGACGCGACGATGATCGAGTCGATCAAGTTGCTGAACTCGTACCCGAGCGGCACGCCGTAGAACCGGATGCCCCAGTCGCGGCTGCCCTCGACGACGATGGCCGGCACCTGGTCGACACCGTAGGCCTCCGCCCGCTCGCGATCGATGGCGAGATTGAGCACCTCGACCGTGATCTGGTCGGACAGCTCGGCGACCTCGCGGACGAGCGCCTCGTTCTGCTGGCAGAGCTCGGGCGCGGTCAGCTCCTGCGAGAAGACGACGAGCTTCACGGGTGAGGCGATGCGTTCGAACTCCTTGCGGACGGCGGCCTGGTCGCGGGGGTTCAGGATCGGCATGGCGCCATTATACCTGCTAGAATCGCGCGCCAGGGAGCCACACCATGAAGCCGTTCGTGGTCAACCGCTACGGCCGGATCGTGTTTCCCTCCAACTTCTTCCCGGAGCTCGACTTCTCGATCTTCGAGACGCTCGAGCAGTTCGCCGCCGTCATCAAGCGCGACTTCGAGGAGAAGGCGCCCTCCGAGACCGACATCGTCGCCAATGTCGACGCGCGGGCTTACAGCGGCCGCTACGACCTCTTGCGGGATCTCGCGCTCAACCTCTTCTGGGTCAACCGCTACGCGATGACGATGTACGAGAAGCGCCCCACGCGCTGGCGCGACGTGCCCAAGAGCCGCGACGACGTCTTCCTGCCGGTCTTCAAGGGCTGGGAGGGAACCGAGCTGACGGCTGCGATCGAGGCCGGGTATCGGGCGCTGCCGCCGAGCTTCGACGAGGGCACCGAGGACAAGATCTCGCGCATCCTGCTCGATGTCTTTCGCCACAAGAAGGGCGCCGGCGCCGAGCTGCCGCCGATCAAGCCCACGGTCGGCGAGATCCTCTCGAAGCAGGACAACCTCACCTATCACCTGCTCGCCTACAACCCGGATTACCCCGGCTACGGCTGGGACGACATCATCGAGTACACGCACCGGGTGCCCGAGGTCGAGGCGCTCATGCGCCAGGCGATGGTGCTCCACAACCAGTACCGGTGGGATCGGGCCAAGACGCGCGTGATCGAGGTCGGCAAGCTGCACGACGACGATTTCGTGGTCGTCTTCCAGCCGCGCAGCACCGACGTGCTCCAGTTCATCCGTCGCGTGAAGGGCGGGCAGCGCGCGCGACCGCGGCGCCCCGCGCCGCTCGAGTCGCGTCCGCCGGCGCGACCGTTCGCGCCGGTCGACGTGCGGGCGCGCTTCTCGGTCATGCCGCGCATCGAGGCGCTGGCCGTCTACCGCGGCGAGCGCGCCTGCACCAACGACGACCTCATCCGGAACGCCGCGTACTGCTGGTCGCCGATGACGGCCAAGGAGATCGAGCAGAAGACCGGGATCGTCGAGCGGCTCTACACCGAGCTCGATCTCGACCACATCTCGCTGCTGGCGGCCCAGCGGGCGCTCGAGAAGTCGGGCCGGCGCCCCGAGGAGATCGGTGCCGTGATCTTCTGCTCGTGCACGAGCGTCAAGATGATGCCGTCGCTCGCCACGTGGCTCTCGGGTCAGCTCGGGCTCTTCCAGACTCACGCGTCGTTCGACATCGTCGCCGCCTGCGCCGGGCTCCCGTACGGGCTCGCCGAGGCGGTGCGGCTCCTGCAGGAGGTCGATCGTCCCGTGCTCGTCGTCTGCGGCGAGAAGTTCTCGGACAAGATCGGCACCGTGCGGACGTCGCGGATGATCTTCGCCGACGGCGCCGCGGCGCTCGTGATCGCGCCGGCGCCGGCGGGCGCGCCGCCCGACATCGAATGGGTGCAGACCTACGCGAGCGGGCCGATGAGCGAGGTCGACTCGATCATCTGGCCCAATCCCGAGTTCGACAACAACATCACCATGCACGGGCCGCAGGTCATGTCGATGGTGCGCCGCTATCTCACCCAGATGATCGACGAGCTGCGCGGGCTTCCCCGCTCCGACGGGGCGACCGGCTCACTGCTGGATTCCGTGGACTTGATCGTGCCGCATCAGGCGAACCGGCCGACGGTCGTGGAGCTCGCCCGGGCGGCCGGCGTCGGGCCCGAGCGGCTCTACTTCGATATCGAGAAGGTCGGCAACACGTCCTCGGCCTCGATCCCGATCGCGATCCAGGACGCGGTCCGCGACGGTGTCATCGACCGCCCGATGCGCATCTTCGCACCATGCTTCGGCGCCGGCGCCGTCGCCGGCTACGTCGTGGCTCGCCTCGATCCGGCCATCGTCGCCGTCTAGCCGCCGCCCCGAGCGCCCGGCGTCACGACCGTACGACGACCAGCGACCCTCCCGCGGCGGTGAACGCGTGACCGAGCGCCCGAGAGAAGCTCGCCTCGTCGTCGACGGCGGAGACGAACAGGCCGACGCTCTCGGCCAGCCGCATCGACGCGGACGCGTCGGTCCCGCCGACCTCGTTGACGACGATGATGATGCGCGCCGCGAGCCGCGCCGCCGTCTCGAGCTCGCTCACGGCCGGCCCGAGCTCGTTCGGTCCGGTGAAGCACACGACGCGGCGGTCCGGATGCGCGAGGTGGGCGGCGATCGCGGCCGGCAGCGCGAAGCCCGCCGCCAGATCGTTGGAGGCAACGAATTCGCGCGGCGCGATCGCGTGCCAGGCGGTGGCGACGCATCCTCGATAGGCGCCCGCGTCCACCGTCGCGATCGTGCCCGCCGGCGTCGCCTCACGGGCGAGCCGCACCACGCGCGCGGTCAGCCCGTCACCGGCGCCTCGTGCGGCGCCCTCACGCCGCAGCCGGTCGACCTCGGCGACGTCCCAGTCGGCGCGGGGCTTGTCGCGGAGACGGATCGCAAGCTCCTCGATGATGGCGCTCACGTCGCCCGCCACGTGACCCGCCGGGGCCCGGCCATCGGGCACCGCGGCCGGACCGAAGACGAGCACGGGCGCGCTCGACCAGCAGGCCTCCGGTAAGGCGTCGGCCTCGAGCGTGTCGAGGCCGATCGCGACGACGAGATCGGCGCGCTTCACCAGGTGCTCCTCGACACCACCGACGCCGAGCACCCCGAGCATCAGCGGATGCGGATCGGGGAGCGCGCCCTTCGCGCGCGCCGTCGTCAGGAGGGGCGCGGGCAGCGCCTCGACGAACGCCCTGAGCCACTGCGCCGCGTGGGCCGATCGGGCGTGAAGCCCGGCGAGCAGCAGCGGCCGCGAGGCGCCGGACAGCGCGCGAGCCGCGCGGTCGAGAGCCACGGCGTCCGGATACGGCAGAGGATCGGGACGGCACGACGTCGCCAGTGGAATCGCCGCGCTCGCGGCGACGCCGGCCGGGATGTCGAGATGGACCGGGCCGCGCGGCTCGCTCATGGCGAGCCGGGAGGCGTGAGCGATCCGGTGCGCGGCCGACTCGACCTCCACACCCAGCGTTTCTTTGCATCCGGGCACCGCCGACGGATGGCCGCTCGTCAGCAGGATCATGGGTGCGCGGTCGCGCATTCCGAAGGCGAAAACGGATGGCTCGTCGATGACCACCGCGCCGGGCGCGTCGACCAGATCACCGCTGACGCCGGCCATGACCCCCGCGCCCGCCTCGCCGGCCGCGAGCGCGACGGGCAATCCGATCGCGCGCGCCGCCGCGAGGATCGGATGGTCGGCACGCCCGAGCGCGAGACCGAAGAGACGCGGCGTCCCGGCGCGTCGCAGACCGTCGGCGATGACGGCGGCGACGGTGGTGCGGCCGCCCGTCACTTCTTCGCGAAGCCCTCGAACACCGGGCGCATGCGCTCGAGCGCCTTGGTCAGGTTCGCCGCCGAGTTCGCGTACGAGAACCGGAGATAGCCCTCGCCGTGCGCGCCGAACGCCGCGCCGGACAGCGCGGCCACACCGGCCTCGGTCAGCAGGCGCTCGGCCACCTCGGCGGAGGAACGGCCGGTACCGGTGATGTTCGGGAATACGTAGAACGCGCCGCGCGGCCGCGCGCACCTGACGCCGGGCAACCGGTTGAGCCCGTCCACGAGCAGATCGCGCCGCCGCTTGAACTCGGCCACCATGGTCGCGACCGGTGTCTGGTCACCCTGCAGCGCGGCGATGCCGGCGAGCTGCACGAACGAGGCGGTGCAGGAGTTGGAGTTGACCATCAGCCGCGCGACGTGCTCGGCGAGCTCCGGCGGCATCACGCCGTAGCCCAGACGCCAGCCGGTCATCGCGTACGACTTCGAGAAGCCGTCGAGGAGAATCGTCCCTCCCTGCATACCCGGCAGGTTCGTGATCGAGGCGAACTCGCCCTCGTAGAGGAACTGACGGTAGATCTCGTCGGTCAGGACCAGGATCTTGCGCTCGGCCGCGATCGCCGCGATGCGCTCGAGCTGGCCCCGGTCGAGGACGCCGCCCGTGGGATTCTCGGGCGAGTTGATCACGATCAGCTTCGTCCTCGGCGAGATGCGCCGCTCGAACAGCTCCAGGTCGAACCCGAAGCCGCTCTCCTCGCGCAGGGGGATCGGCACGGGCACGCCACCGACGAAGTTGATGACGGACTCGTAGATCGGAAAGCCCGGGTTCGGATGGATGACCTCGTCGCCGTGGCCGATCAACGCCATGATCGTGAAGAACATGATGGGCTTGGCGCCCGGCGTCACGACGACTTCCTCGGGGGACACGGCGATGCCGCGGGTCTCGCCCACGTGCTTGGCGATCGCCTCGCGGAGCTCCGGCAGCCCCGCGGCGGGGCCGTAGTGGGTCGCGCCGGCGTCGAGCGCCTGCTTCGCCGCTTCCTTGATGTGGGCCGGCGTGTCGAAATCGGGCTCGCCGATCTCCAGGTGGATGATCTCGCGTCCGGCGCGCTCGAGCTGGCGCGCGCGGGCCAATACCTCGAACGCCGACTCGGTTCCGAGCCGGGCCATTCTTGGGGCGAAGTTCATGGCGGTCCTCCTGGCGGGCTCGGGCCCCGCAGCGGCCTATTATAAGGCGTGGACTTCGTGCGCGTTCCGGCCGGACGGTTCGCCATGGGCTGGGCCTCGGGCCATCCGTGCGAGCGCCCCCGGCACCTCGTCTCGATCGACGCATTCATGATCGCGCGCACACCCGCGACCAACGCGGACTTTGCCGCCTACTCGAAGGCGACCGGTGCCCCGGCGCCTCCCTTCTGGCTCGATCCGGAGTTCGCCGATCCAGGTCAGCCCGTCGTCGGCCTCTCGTGGGCCGAGGCCGTCGCGTTCGCAGAGTGGTCGGGAGCGCGCCTGCCGACCGAGGCCGAGTGGGAGAAGGCGGCCCGCGGCGGCCTCGATGAGGCGCGCTACCCCTGGGGCGACGACAGACCGACCATGGTGTTCAGGCGGCCGCCGCGCGTCGGCGAAACGCCGCCCAACGCGCTCGGGCTGACCGACCTCTCCGGCGTGTGCCACGAATGGTGCGCCGACTGGTTCGACGAGGGCTATTACGTCGGATCGCCGGACCGGAATCCGCGCGGCGCGGCCGCCGGGACGCGCCGAGTCAGCCGCGGCGGAGCCTGGCGGCATGCCGATCCGTGGAGCCCCGTCGGCCATCGCTCCTCCCTGCCGCCGCATCTGCGCTACTCCGACTACGGCGTGCGATTCGCGCGCGACGCCGAGTCGCCGTAGAAGGCATACAATGATGCGCACCCAGATGGCGTCCGCCGAGCGGTCGATCCTCAGGGAAGGCATCGTGGCCGGCTTGATCGGCGCGGTCGTCGTCGCCGTCTGGTTCCTCGTGTTCGACATCGTGCGTGGCCAGCCCTTCCTCACCCCGGGACTCCTGGGCGCCGCGGTGTTCCACGGCGTCACCGACCCGGCCGGCCTCAAGCCGACGTTCGGCAACGTGCTCGGCTACACGATCATCCACGGGCTGGCGTTCGTCGCCTTCGGCATCGTCGCGGCGAGCCTGATGGCCGTGAGCGAGCGCGAGCCGGCGCTCTTTCTCGCGTTCGTCATCCTGTTCGCCAGCTTCGAGGTCTTCGTCTTCGGCGTGGTCGGCGCGCTCGGCAAGTCGATGCTCGGGGCGCTGGTGTGGTGGGCGATCCTCATCGGCAACCTGATCGCCTCGATCGCGATGCTCTGGTACTTCTTCCGCGCCCACCGGGCGCTGCCGCGCACCTTGATCGGCTCGTGGGGCGCCGTCCTGGGCGAGGGCATCGTGGCCGGGCTGCTCGGCGCGGCCGTCGTGGCGCTCTGGTTCCTCGCGATCGACTGGATTCAGGGCGAGCCGCTGCGCACTCCGAAGCTCCTCGGCATCGGCCTGCTTCGCCAATCCGATCCGGCGACCGCGCTCATCGCCTACACCGTGGTGCACGGGATCGCCTTTGCGTTCTTCGGCATCATCGGCGCCCTCTTGATCGCGGGCGCGGAGCGCCAGCCGCTCTTCGTCTTCGCGCTGGTGATCTTCTTCACCGCGTTCGAGGTGTTCTTCATCGGCGGCGTGCTGATCGCGGCGAAGTGGGTGCTCGACGAGATCGCCGGCTGGACGGTGTTCGTCGGCAACCTGCTCGCCAGCGTCGTCATGCTCGCGTACTTCTTCAAAGGTCATCGCGGGTTGGCTCGGCGGCTCACTGCTGCTTGGGCTGAAGAGGACTAGCGGAGCGCGGAGGCGCGGGAGGCAGGCGGTGGGTGGGGGGCATTGCGACCACGCGGCACGCGGGCGCATTGCCCGTAGCGGCTGGGCTCCATCCCGGCGCATTTCATCCGCTGCCCCTTGGAGGGAACGAGTCGCAATGCCCCCCACCCACCGCCTGCCTCCCGCGCCTCCGGTTTCGCTGGTCGCATATACCCCCCGATTGCACACTGCCGGCCAGCTGAGTTCGCGATGTGCTTCGGTCAGTACAGGATGCTTCGGCGCTGCCGAGCAGTCGTCCCTTCTTGGTGCGTACGGCGGTCAGGTGTTGGGGCGGCGGAGGACCAGGAGGTCGAGCGCCTCCATCGTGAATCCCCTCGCCTCGAACGCATCGCGGATCTGCTCGACCCTCGGAAGCCGCGCCTCGTCGATGGCGCGCGCCGACGGAAAGAACTCGTAGTGGCGAATGCCCGCGAGTCGGCCGCTGAACGTGTTGCGAATGAACACGAGCTCGGCGGGCTCGACGACCCGGTGGAGCTCGCGCGCGCAGGCACCGAGATCGGGAACGTGATGAATGACCATGGACAGGAGCGCGAAGTCGAACATCCCGTCCGCGGTCGAGATTGCGCCGGCCGTGCCGTCCCGATAGACGATTCGAGCGTGCGCGCTGTCGCGCTCGGCCTCGGCGCGCATCTTCTCCGACGGCTCGACGGCGACCACGTGCGAGGCGAACGCCTCGGCCAGCAGCACCGAGAAGCGCCC
>CAYVHH010000064.1:0-2539 GCA_964450175.1 uncultured bacterium
GCCATCAGCGAGATGCCCGGGCCCGACGTCGAGGTCATGGCGCGCGCGCCGGCCCAGCCGGCGCCGAGCACCATGCCGATCGCGGCGATCTCGTCCTCGGCCTGCACGACGGCGTATGTCGTCTTGCCGGTCGCGGGGTCCTTCCGATAGCGCTCCAGATAGCTCGCCAGCGACTCCACCAGGCTCGACGACGGCGTGATCGGATACCAAGTGGCGACGGTGACCCCGCCGAACATCGCGCCGAGCGCGGCCGCCGAATTGCCCTCGATCAGGATCTTGCCCTGGTTCAGGTTCATCCGCTCGAGACGATACGGATCGCGCTTCTGGAGATTCGCCTTCGCCCACCCCGCGCCGGCTCGCACCGCACGGTGGTTGAGCTCGAGCGCCTTCTGCTTGTGGCCGAGCTGCGCGTCGAGCGCGCGCTCGATCTCGACCTCCTCGATGCCGAGCAGCTCGCCGAGCACGCCGACGTAGATCATGTTGATCACGAGCCGACGCAGCTTGACGTCGGTGGTGATCGGCTCGATCAGGCTCTTCATCGGCACCGAGTACACGACGCGGTCCTCGGGCAGCGCCGGAATGCGGATCTGATCGTTGAGCACGATCACCGTGTCCGGTCCCATTGCCGCGACGTCCTCGGCGGCGGTCTCGGGATTCATCACCACCAGGAGGTCATTGCGCTCGGCGCGCGCGATGTACCCGTCCTGGCTGGCGCGGATGGTGAACCAGGTGGGAAGCCCGGCGATGTTGGACGGGAAGAGGTTCTTGCCGCTCACCGGAACGCCCATCTGGAAGATCGCGCGCAGCAGGACGATGTTCGCGGTCTGGCTGCCCGATCCGTTGACGGTGGCGACGTGCAGGCTGAAGTCGTTGACGACGGATTTCACGGATGTTCCTTGGAGTCGAGAGGGATGGCCCGACTCGTGCCGGGCCAACGGAAGACGGTACGGTCTGACTCCCGGAGGGTCAAGGGCAACGCCGCGCGTTCGAGTGCAGAGGGACGCCCGACCTCAGACCCGCGACAACGCCGCCAGCATCTCCTCGCACGAGGTGAACTTCACCCGCGGACGGCCCTGCGGGCGCCCGCGCTCGATCTCGAGCCGGTCGAGCTCGCGCCAGTCGCCGAACGTGACCAGCTGCGGCTGTCGCTGCCGCATCAGCGCGTCGAACGCGCCCGGATCGGCGTGGGCGGGCGCCAGCAATCGATCGTTCTGCGCGTCCTCGACGAGGGCGTGCACGGTCTCGACCGAGTCCGCCTTGTTGTTGCCGATCACGCCGCTCGGCCCGCGCTTGATCCAGCCCGAGACGTAATGGCCCCGCAGTGGCTGCGCGCTCTCCGGATCCATCACCCGCCCCTTCTCGTTCGGCAGCGTGCCGCGGCGCTCGTCGAACGGGAGCTCGGGGAGCGGGACGCCACGGTAGCCGACCGATCGGAACACGAGACCGACGTCGAGCGTCTCGACCTCGCCGGTCGGGCGCGCGACGATGCCGCCTTCCGTCTTGACCAGCTCGTTCTTCACGAGCTTGAGTCCGACGACGCGCCCGCGCTCGTCGCCCAGGATCTCGACGGGCGAGACGAGGAACCGGATGCGCAGCCGTCGCGGCTTGCCGCTCGGTGCGCGCTGCGCGAAGCCCTGCACGATCTCGACCTTGGTCTTGAGCGCGGCGCGTCCCGCGGCCAGCTCCTCGGCGCTCGCCTCATCGACGGCGCACTCAGCCGGATCCACGATCGCGTCGGCGGCCGCGAGCTCGCCCAGCTCCTTGACCTCGACCGTCGTGAACGCGGCCTGCACCACGCCGCGGCGGCCGAGAATCGACACGTCCCGCACGCCGCTCGCCGACAACGCCGCGATGGCGGCGTCGGCCATGTCCGTCTGCCGCAGCTCCTCGGGCTCGAGCGAGAGGATGCGCGCCACGTCGACCGCGACGTTGCCGATGCCGATGATGGCGGCGCGCTCGCACGATAGATCGAAACGCCGATCGCGGAAGTCCGGGTGACCGTTGTACCAGGCCACGAACTCGGTGGCCGAGTGGCTGCCGATCAGGTCTTCGCCGGGGACGCCCATGCGCCGGTCGGTCTGAGCACCGGTGGCATAGAGGATCGCGTGGAAGTGGCTCTCGAGATCGGCGCGCACGACGTGCCTTCCGTATTCCACGTTGCCGTAGAAGCGGAAGCCCGGCAGCGCCGCGATCTTCTCGTAGATCGCGATCACGGTCTTGATCTTCTGGTGATCCGGCGCGACTCCGCCGCGGACCAGTCCATAGGGCGTGGGCAGGCGCTCGAGCATGTCCACCTGGACGCCGGGCTGCTTGAGCAGCGCCTCGGCCGCATAGAACGCGGCCGGGCCGGAGCCGATCACCGCGACGCGCACGGGAGTCACGCGGGCAGCGGGCTCGTGCAGGCCCGGCAGCGGCGCGCTTCCTTGGGAACGATCTCGAGGCACTCCGGGCAGGTCTTCGTGGGAGCCGCCGGCGGCGCCGGCGCCGGCTTCAGCAAGGCCTTGGTGATCATGAATACGGCCGTCGCGATGATCAGGAA
>CAYVHH010000065.1:0-13754 GCA_964450175.1 uncultured bacterium
AAGATGCGGGCGCCCACGGGGATCTCCTTGCCGCGCAGGCCGCGCGGATAGCCGCCGCCGTCCCACTTCTCGTGGTGCGAGTAGACGATGGGCACCGCGCCGCGCAGGAAGGGGATGTTCTCGATCAGCCGCTTGCCGATCTCCGGGTGGGTCCGCATCGTCTTCCACTCTTCGGGCGTGAGCGGACCGGGCTTCAAGAGGATCCCGTCGGGGATGCCGATCTTGCCGATGTCGTGCAGCAGCACGCCGTGGGCGAGATCGCTCATCTCGGCCTCCGGCATGCCGTACTCGCGCGCGGTGGCCAGCGCGTAGCCGTGCACGCGGCGCGAGTGCGACTCGGTGCCGACGTCCCGCGTGTCGAGGGCGGAGCCGAGCGCCTCCAGCGTGGCGTGGTAGGTCGACTCCAGCTCGCGGTAGGCGGCGGCCAGGTGGTGCGTCGCCTCCTCCACGCGGTGCTCGAGCATGGCCTGGTACTGGCGGCGCTCGATGAGGAGCTGGCGGCGCTCCAGCGCGCGGTCGGCGGCGATGAGCAGCTCGTCGACGTTGACCGGCTTCATGATGAAGTCGTAGGCGCCGAGCTTGAGACTCGAGATCGCGGTCTTCACGTCGGCCGCGCCCGTGAGCACGATGACGGCGGCGTCGGGGTCGGCCTGGCGCACCTGCTGGAGCAGATCGATGCCGCCCATGATCGGCATCTTGAGGTCGGTGACCGTCAGCGGTGAGCGCGCCTCGCGGATCGCCCCCCGGAATACCTCGACACCCTCCTGGCCGTCGTTGGCGAGCAGGCATTTGTAGCCGGCGCCGAGGAAGATCTGGTGCAGGACGTCACGGACCTGCCGATCGTCGTCGACGATCAAGACCTCTCGCTGCCCCATGTCAATCTACCTTCTGACCCGGACCGGCTGCCACGACCTGGTTCTTGCCCGCTCGCTTCGCGGCATAGAGCGCTCCGTCGGCGGCCCGGAACAGCTCCTCCGACGTCGAAGCCTCGTCGTCGGGAAGGCTGGCGACGCCGAAGCTCGCGGTGACGCGCTTGCCGTGCGAGTAGGGGAAGGTCGCGACGACCTGCCGTATCCGGTCCGCGTAGAGCCGAGCGCCGCTCTTCGACGTCTCGACCAGCAGGACGGCGAACTCGTCGCCGCCATATCGGGAGACGACGTTGATACCGCGCGAGTGCTTCATGAGGATCTGACCGACATCGCGCAGTGTCTCGTCGCCGACCGCGTGGCCGAACTCGTCGTTGACGCTCTTGAATCCGTCGAGGTCGAGCACCACGACCGAGACCGGGTGATTGAACCGCCTGAAGCGTGAGATCTCCTCCTCGAGGCGGAGCGAGAAGAAGCGTCGATTGTAGAGACCGGTGACCTCGTCCTTGAACGAGGTTTCCTTGAGCTTGGCGTTCGTGGCCTCGAGCTCTCTGTACGCGGCATCGAGGCGCATGGCGAACGTGTTGATGTCGATGGCCTGCTGCTCGACGGTGCCGAGCATGTTCGAGAACGACCGCATCAGGGTGCCGACCTCGTCGCTGCGGCCGCCCAGCTCGGCGAGCTTCGGTTCTCGCGAGAGGAGCTCGGCGATCTTCGCGAAGGCTCGGCCGAGATCCCAGATGATATAGGCTCCGCCGACCATGGCGAGGCCGGTGAACAGCAGGAGGGCGTGGAGCCCGTAGAACTTCACGACGTCCGCCGGGTGCAGATCGGGTCTGACGTAGCGGTAGACCACGTACCCCAGCACCAACAGCGGAATCAGCGACGAAAGAGTGAGCGCCAGCAGGACTTTACGCCTCAAGAGCCGTCCCGCAGACGCGATATCGCCGGACTCACGCGACATGACCTAATTATTCTATTGCCGCTGTAGGCGGTCCGGGCAGGAAAAGTTTGAGTCGTGTTCCGTAACTACCCGATCTGCTGGACGAAAGTTATGGGTGAGCACGTATCGCGCCGCGAGCCTCAGGCGAAGCCGCTACGCCTGCGAATTGGAGATGACGCGGTCGGGGCGATCCGCGGCAGGAGCGGTGGTCGCAAGCGTGTGCTAACCTCGGCAGGAAAGATTGCGTGAGCACGACGGTCGATGTCAGAATTTTCAAGGAAATAGCTCATATGCCCGTCGTCGCCGACAAGATGCTCGACTGCCTCGGGCTCTTTTGCCCGATGCCGATCGTCAAGACCCGCGAGGCGCTTCTGCACATGGATCCGGGTCAGGGGCTTGAGGTGACGTCGGACGATCCCGGCTCCGAGGCTGACATGAAAAGCTGGTCGATGCGAACCGGCAACGAGCTCCTGGAGATGCAAAGAAATGGCGCGGTCTTCCGTTTCTTCGTCCGAAAGGCTCGCTAGAGCCGGGATCCCCGGCGCGGGCGCCCGCGTCTATCTCGACTACGCGGGCTTTTCCCCGGTCGATCCCCGCGTGGTCGCGGTCATGCGGCCGTTCTTCGAGGGGGGCGTCGGCAACCCGAATGCCCAGCACTCCCTGGGGCTCGAAGCCCGCTCGACTCTGGACGGAGCCCGGGCCAAGGTCGCGCGGCTCTTCGCCGCGACACCTGGCGGCGTGATCTTCACCGCCAGCGCCACCGAGGCCAACAACCTCGCCGTCAAGGGGTTGGCCCAGCGGGCCGCCGGCCGGCACATCGTCACCTCCGCGATCGAGCACGTCTCGCTGATCGATTCGTGCCGCGAGCTCGAGAAGCGCGGCTGGAGCGTGACCTACGTGGGCGTGGACGCCGACGGCCGCGTCGACCCGGAGGCGGTGGCGCGCGCGATTCGCGACGACACGGCGCTCGTCTCGATCATGGCGGCGAACAACGAGATCGGCACGATCCAGCCCGTGCGAGAGATCGGCCGTATTGCCCGCGCGCGCGGCGTGCCGTTCCACGTCGACGCGGTCGGCGCCGCCGGGCGCGTGCCGCTCCTCGTCGACGACTGCCGCATCGACCTGCTCACGCTCTCGTCGAACGATCTCTACGGGCCGCCCGGCGCCGGCGCGCTCTGGGCGCGCGCGTCGGTCAAGCTCGCGCCGCTCACCGTCGGCGGCGGCCAGGAGCGCGGCTATCGCGCCGGCACCGAGAATCTCCCGGCGATCGCCGGGATGGGCGTGGCGGCCGATCTGGCGCGGGTCGAGGTCGCGGGCGAAGTGGCGCGCCTGGGCGAGCTGCGCGATCGTCTGCTGGCCGGTTTGCTCACGCGCGTCCCGGACGCTCGCCCGACCGGCGCGCGCGGCGCGGATCGGCTCCCGCAGCACGCGTCGATCGTGGTGCCCGGCGTGAAGGCCGAGAGCGCCCTGACCGATCTCGATCTTCGCGGCATCGCCGCCTCGTCGGGCGCGGCCTGCACGGCCATGACCGGCGAGCCGTCGCACGTGCTGCGGGCGATCGGCTGCGACCGCGACACGGCCGAGGGCTCGCTGTGCTTCACGCTCGGCCGCTGGACCACGGGGAGCGAGATCGACCTCGTGCTCGATGCGGTCCCCGCGGTGGTCGCGCGCCTCCGCCGCCTGGCGTCGCCATAACGTGCGGCTCTTCCTGTTCGACATCAACGGCACGCTCGTGAGCGTGCGCGGCGCCGGCCGCACCGCGTTCGCCCGGGCGCTCGAGGAGACGTACGGCACCGCCGGGACGATCGACCGCTACGATTTCCGCGGGCGAACCGACCTGAGCATCGTCCACGAGCTCATGACCGAGGCGGGCCTGGACGTCGAGCGGATCCGCGCTCGCGTCGACGCGTGCTTCGAGGCGTACGCGCGCGAGCTCACGCGGATCGTCGGCGACGGCTCTCGGATCCAGGTCTTGCCCGGCGTCGCGGAGGTGATCCAGCGGCTCGGCGCCCGGCCGGACGCGGTCGTCGGACTCCTCACCGGGAACATCGAAGCCGGCGCGCGCATCAAGCTCGAGCCGACCGGTCTGTGGCCGTTCTTCCGCGTGGCCGCCTATGGCGGAGACGACCCCGACCGGCTGCGTCTGCCCGCGATCGCGCGGGAGCGGGCGCGGGCCCTCGGTCACGAGTTCACGTTCGATCGTGTCACGATCATCGGCGACACCCCGCTGGACATCGCGTGCGCGCGCGGCTGCGGCGCCGTGGCCGTCGCGGTGGCGACGGGTCAGTATCCGGTCGAGGAGCTGGCGGTGCACCGGCCCGACGTGCTCTTCGGCAATCTCGCCGACGTCGAGCGCGTGGTGGCGCGCCTGGCCGACGGTGCAGCGTGACGACGACGCTCGTCTCGGTCTGGCTCCATCTGCTGGGCGTCGTCGTGTGGATCGGCGGCCTCATGTATCAGGCGCACGTCGTGATGCCCGCGGCTCGGCGCAATCCCGGGACTCCGCTGGCCGAGATGCTGCGCCGCGGCCGTCGCGTGACGTGGGTCGCGGTCGCGCTGGTCGTGGTGACGGGGCTCTACAACGTGACCCTGCTCGGCCCGCTCGATCGCGTGCTGCAGAGCGGCGCCGCGCTGCTGCTGGCGCTCAAGTTCATGCTCGTGCTCGCGGCCGTCGCGGTCGCCGGTCAGCGTGATTTCGCGCAGGTGCCGCGGCTGGCCCGCGCGGTGGCCGCCGGCGACGATCCGGGCCCGGCACTCTCGGCGATCGCGTGGATGGACCGCGTCGTGCTGCTGCTCGCGGTCGTGATCGTCTATCTCGGGCTCGCCGTCTCTCGGGCCTGAGCCGGCGAGCCCGGCCGGCTCAGAGGCCGGTGATCTTGATGCCGGAGTTCTTCAGCTTGTAGCGCCGGTTGATCGTGGCGAGGACCGCGGTGATGCCTTCGAGTGGTCCGGCGTTGCTGAGCCCGCCGACGTCGATCGGCCGGAGCCCCATCGAGCGCCCCAGCTCGCCGACGGCCTCCTTCGCGGCGGCGTCCCCGCCGCAGAGCAGCAGATCGCACTCGATCGCGTGCTCGGTCTCGGACAGCTCGTGGGCGGCGATGTGGTGGAAGGCCGCGACGACCTTCGCGTCGGGCAGGAGTGCCTGCGCTTCCTCCGCCGACGACCCCGCCGCCGGCGGCGTGAACAGGCGCGGGCCACCGAACGTGAGTGGCACGACCGTCGAGATGACGACCTTGCCGCGGCAGCCTTCCCGCACCTCGGGAAGCGTGGCCGCGAGCCCTTGCGCCGGGAGCGCGATGACGATCACCGAGCCCAGGCGCGCCGCCTCGGCGTTGGACTCGCCCATGATCGGGAGTTTTTGCGTCTGCTCGCGGAGCTCGGCGGCCTTGGTCTTCGCCCGCTCGGCGTCGCGCGAGCCGATGATGATCGAGTGACCGATCAGCGCCCAGCGCGTCGCCAGCCCGGCGCCTTCCTTGCCCGTTCCCCCGAGAATCGCGATGTTCATGGCCTCACCGTTCAGCGAAAGAGATCGCGCGCCGGCTCGCGCACGAGCGGTTTCGAGCCTTCCTCGCTGGGCCGGAGCGCGAGCCCGCGCACGATCGCGGCCGGAATGCGGTCGAGCTTGCCCATGACCGGCTCCGCCGCGCCGGCGAGCTCGTCGGCGAGGGCCAGGATGGTGGCTTGCAGCGGGCGGCCGGCCGGATCGCGGTCGCCGAGGTAGCTCAGGAGCGGCGCGAATCCGGCGATGCCGATGGCCACGTTGGTGAGCCCCTCGCGCCAGGGCCGGCCGAACGTGTCGGTAACGATCACGAACACCTCGGCGCCGACGAGCGCGCGCACGCGATCCCGCACCGTGCGCGCCGAGCGGTCGGAATCCTCGGGCAGGAGCGCGACGGAATCCGCGTCGACGTTGGACTGATCGATGCCCGCGTTGGCGCAGATCCAGCCGTGGTGGGTCTCGGTGATGAGGACGCCCTTGTCCATGCGGACGACGCGGCGCGATTCGCCGAGGATCACCTCGACCAGGCGCGGGTCCTTGGCGAGCCCGGGCGCCATCGCCAGCGCGATCGGCGAGGGCTGCACGTCCGAGAGCTTCACGAGCCGCCCCTCGGCCTTCGACACGATCTTCTGGCCGATCACGAGCAGATCGCCGGACCGGACCGCCGTCGCCTGACGCGCGGCCGCCTCGACGATGAGCTGCGCGATGTCGTCACCGGGCCGCACTTCGCCGATGCCGCCGACGCCGATCACTTCGTAGCGCGGCACGTGATTCATCGGTCGGACGCGCACGGCGTCGGTGTCAAGCGGTCGCGCCAGGCCGCGACGAGCTGCCGGGTCTCGGTGGCGCCGCGCTCGGCCAGGAGCGCCGCGAGGTCCTCCGGCGAATCGACGTCGAGGCCGAGCCCCGGCAAGGCGAGAACGCGCGGCGTGAGGCCGCGCGCGCGCGCCGTCTCGAGGTGGCGCGTGAAGGACGGCTCGCCGAACGTCAGCGCCATCGCGTCGGGCGGCGCCAGCGCGACGCCGTTGGTGCCGAGGCCCGAGCGGGAGGGCACGAAGACTGGCGCGCCCTCTCGCACGCCGGCGGCGAGCTCGCGCATCTCGTCGGCGGTGACGCACGGCACGTCGCCCGGCACCGTCACGAAGACGCCCGCGCCGCGGCGGTTGGCCTCGGCCTGAGCGAGCGCGACCGCCGCCGTATGGCCGCGGTTCTCCGCTTCCGAGACGGGCTCGGCACCGAGCCCGCGCGCGATGGCCGCGGCCGCGGAGTCGCGGGTGATGACCCACACGGCGCCGAGGTCGGCGGCCGCGAGCGCGCGGAGCACGTCGCGCAGCATCGCGCGCGCCAGCTCGCCACGCTCGGCGATCGAGAGCACGCGCATCAGCCGCTGCTTGGCGTGGGTCAGGTCCTTGACCGGCACGGCGACGACGAGGCGTGACCCGGCGCCGTGCTTCATGGCGCGCGCCGCTCCCGCGCCGCGTCGAGCACGCGTCGGGCGAGCGCCGACTCGAGCTCTCGGCTCGTCATGAGAATGTCGGCGACGTGCCCTTCGACGCCGGCGCGCGCCAGCTCGGGAACGCATCCACCGTCGCGCGGATCGACCAGGAGACGGCGCAGCCACGGCGCGTACGCGTCGGCGACGCCGAGCGGCGACACCGCGAGCCCCCGAACCCGCATGAGCGCGCCGGCCGGGCCGCTCACCGCCGCACCGCCGACGATCGGGCTCACGCCGACGACCGGAGCGGAGGTCGAGCGCAACGCGTCCACGATTCCGGGCACGGCGAGAATCGGTCCGACCGACGTCACCGGATTGGATGGACACACGACGACGACGTCCGCCGTGCGAATCGCCTCGACGACACCCGGAGCCGGGCGCGCGCTCGCCGCGCCTTCGTAGTCGACGCCGACCACCTCGACGAGCGCCTTCTCGCGGACGAAGTACTCCTGGAAGGTCAGGCGACCGCCGGGTGTCCGGATCATCGTCCGGACGGGCGCGTCGCTCATCGGCAGGATGCGCGCGCCGATGCCGAGATCGGCGGCGAGCCGTGCCGTCACCGCCGAGAGCGGCTGCCCGTCGCGCAGCGCCCGCGTGCGCGTGAGATGCGTCGCCAGATCGCGATCGCCCAGGTTGAACCACGTGTCGGCGCCGTGCGCCGCCATCGCGGCCAGGCAGTTGAACGTCTCGCCGGCAAGCCCCCAGCCGCGCACGACGTCGAGCAGCCCGCCGAGCGCGTAGGTCACGGTGTCGAGGTCGGGCGAGACGTGGAGCCCCCAGACCTCCGTGTCGTCGCCGGTGTTGCCGATGACGGTGAGATCGCGCTGCGGGACGCAGGTGGCGAGACCGCGCAGGAGCTTGGCGGCGCCGGTGCCGCCGGCGAGGGTCACGACGCGCATGTCAGTCGCGGAGGTGTTCGCGAAGCGTCCACAGGGCGGTGCCGCCACGCCACGCGTAGAGACCACTGCCGGGCCGACCCGCGAGCTCGGGCGGCAGGGTGCCTTCGGGCACCGGGATGAAACCGAAGCGCACCCAGACCCGATCGAGACTCTGCGGCCGCGCGAAGAGGGTCACCACGCCGGAAGCCGCGGCGTGGTCGAGGACGGCGGCGACGAGCTGCGAGGCGATTTCGAGCGGCTCGGTCTCGACGCCGACGACCGGGCCGTGCAGCAGCATGGTCTGGCCGCTCCGCTCTCCGATCACGGCACCGATGAGACGTTGACCGCCGTCCGTGGCGCCCCACGCGACGGCGACGTCGTCGGTGGGGGGCCAGGAGACCGCGGCGAAGTCGAAGAGCGGGCGGGCCATCGCGGCGTCTGGCAGGGGCCGGTATCCGATTCCCTGCCAGACCCGCGGAACGGTCGCAGACGCGAGCGAGGGAGCTGGGGCGGCGGCGGGCCGAGCGCCTCCCGCGCGATTTCCAGTCCTACTTCTTGCCAAGCACCGCGTCCTTCAGGCTCTTGGCGAGACGGAACTTGCAGACGCGCTTGGCCGGGATCTTGATGGGCTCGCCGGTCTGCGGATTCCGTCCGATCCGCGCCTTGCGGTTCGCGAGCACCAGCTTCCCGAAGCCCGGCAGGAGGAACACGCCGCTCTTCTTCGCTTCCTTGGAGGCGAGGTTGAGCGTCTCATCGAGGATACCCTCGATCTGCTTCCGGGTGAGGCTGGTCTTCTCCGCAAGGTACGCGACCGTCGCAGACTTCGTCATCGTCTTCGCCACAGGTGACCTCCTGTCGATCGAGGATAGTGGTGGTTGAACGCGAACTGCATTATTACCACAGGCCTACCCGGCGCGGCTAGCCGCGCGTGAAGCGGAACTCTCCCGAAGCGATCAATCGGCGATACGAGCCGAAGCGCGCCTCCGCGTCGTCGACCTTGTCGAGGGGTGAGTCTGGGCTCTCGCCGTCTCTATAGGTTCGAATGAGCCCGTACAGCGTATCGCGCTGCGCGGGCACGCGCCCGACGTCGCGGATCAGACGATGCAGCTCGGCGGGTCCGACGAGCTGACCGTACTGCGCGCCGGCCGACGTGGAGATCGACTCGTTGATCAAGGTGCCGCCCAGGTCGTTGGCGCCCGCGCCGAGCAGGAGCTGGGCGAGCTTCGGCCCTTCCTTGACCCAGGACGACTGGATGTTGCGGAACGTCGCGCCGAGCATCACCCGCGCGAGCGCGTGCATCTTGACGACCTCGGCGCCGGTGGCGCCGGGCCGCACGCCGGGGACGAGCCCCTTCGAGTACATCGGGGCCTCCGAGTGGATGAGCGAGAGCGGCACGAACTCGGTGAAGCCGCCGGTGTCCTTCTGGATCGAGCGCAGGAGCGCCATGTGACGGACCCAGTGTGCCGGCGTCTCCACATGACCGTACATGATCGTGGAGGTCGTGCGGATGCCGAGCGCGTGCGCGGTGGTGATCACGTCGACCCACTGCTCGACGGTGATCCGGCCGCGCGCGATGACGTCGCGGATGGCCTGGTCGAGGATCTCCGCCGACGTGCCGGGCAGGGTGCCGAGACCCGCGGCCTTGAGCTCGCTCAGGTACTCGCGGATCGGCAGCCCGGAGCGCACCGAGCCGTACAGCACTTCCTCCGGCGAGAAGGCGTGGATGTGCAGCTCCGGAAGCGCCGTCGTGATGGCCCGCGTGAGGTCGATGTAGTAGCGCCCGTCGAGCTTCGGCGGCAGCCCCGCCTGGATGCAGACCTCGGTCGCGCCGAGGTCGCGCGCCTCCTGGGCCCGCCGGACCACCTCCGCGACCGGAAGGAAATAGCCCTCCTCCTCGCGGTGGTCGCGACTGAACGCACAGAACGTGCAGTGCTTGATGCACACGTTTGTGAAGTTGACGTTGCGATTCACGACGTACGTCACGACGTCGCCGGCCTGTCGCTGCCGGAGCTCGTCGGCGACCAGGGTCAGCGCGTGGAGGTCGCGCCCTTCGGCGCCGGTGAGCGCGATGCCGTCCTCGACCGACACCTCGTGGCCGTCGAGAGCCCGGGAGAGGATCGGGCGAAGATCGCGCGAGACCCAGTCGAGCGAACCGAGCACACTACCAGCGACGCCAGCGTTCATGGGATTCCTTGACGAGACCGCGCTCGTCGATCTGGGCCTGGACGCGCGCGCGCAGGCTCTCGTCCAGGTACTCGGCGCGCGTCGCGAACTCCGGATAGATCGCGAGACGCTCGCGGAGGACGAAGCCCTGGCTCTCGGTCGCGCGCCGGAGCTCGGGGATCAGCGGCCACGGTTTCTCTGGGTTGATGTGATCGAGGGTCAGCGGCGAGATGCCGCCCCAGTCGTTGAGGCCCGCCGCCAGGAGCCGTGGATAGACGTCGGGCGAGAGATTCGGCGGCGCCTGGATGTTCACATCCGGGCCGAGCACCAGCCGCGCCACCGCGAGGGTCCACAGAAGATCCTCGAGCGAGGGCTCGGCGGCATCGCGCATCGGGATCCGCGGCTTGGCGCGGAAGTTCTGGACGATGACCTCCTGGACGTGACCGTGCTTCTCGTGCAGGTCGCGGATGGCGACGAGCGTGTCCACGCGCTCGCGGCGCGTCTCGCCGATGCCGATCAGCAGGCCGGTCGTGAACGGGATGCCGAGCTTCCCGGCGAGGGCGATCGTCTTCAGACGCCGTGCCGGGACCTTGTCGGGCGCCCGGTCGTGCGCCATGCCGCGCGCCAGGAGCCGTTCCGACACCGTCTCGAGCATGAGACCCATGCTCACGTTCACCTCGCGCAGCGCCGCCAGATCGCGCTCGCCCATCACCCCCGGGTTGGCGTGGGGGAGGAGCGACGACTCCGCGAGGACCGCCGCGCACACTGCCCCCAGGTACGACAGGGTCGTGCGGTGGCCGTGACGACGGAGGAAGTCGCGATGACTCGCGAACGCCGCCTCCGGTTTGTCGCCGAGCGAGAACAGCGCTTCTTTCGCGCCCAGTCGCGCGCCCGCCTGCGCGAGCGCCACGACCTCGTCCGGCTCCATCGTGTGGGCGCCGGGCTCGCCCGGATCGCGACGAAACGTGCAGTAGCCACAGTAGTCGCGGCACAGGGTCGTCAGCGGCACGAAGACCTTCGCCGAGAAGGTCACGGTGCGCCCGCGCCCGCGGTCGCGCAGCTCGCCCGCGCGCACCAGCAGCTCGGGGAGCGCCGCCGCCGGCGCGTCGATGAGCGCGCACGCGTCCTGATGGGAGATCATGCCCGTCGCGTCGCGGCCTTCTTCTTCGCAGACGTCTTCGACCCGCCGCGGGACGAGGCGGCGGCCCGGCCGCCGCCGGCGCGCGAGAGCTTCGGCCGTACCTCGCTCGCGAATCGCTCCATGTTCGAGAGGACCGCGCGTAGCTCCTGCACGGTGTGGTCGAAGACGAAGTGCGAGACGCCGAGCGCCTGGTAGCGCCGGATATCGGCGGCGATCTCGTCCGCGGTGCCCTGGAACGGCGGCCGGTCACCGGTGGCGGGCTTGGCGTTGCGCGCGCGCACCTCCATCGGGACACGAATGGTGAGCGTGATCGATTTCGGATCGCGGCCCGCGCGGCGCGCCCAGTCGTGGATCTCCTTGACCTTCGCGCCGTACTCGTCCGGCCCGAGCATCGCTGGCGGTCGCATCGCGATCGGATGCCAGCCGTCGCCGATGGTGCCGGCGCGCCGGAGCGCCGCGGCGGTGTGGCCGCCGATCCAGACGGGAATGCCGCCGCGCTGCACCGGCTTGGGCAGCACGTGGATGTCGCGGACGGCGTAGTGCTTGCCGTCGTAGCTGACCGGATCGGTCGTCCACGCGGTGCGCATCAGCCTGATGTAGTCTTCGGTCACGCGCCCGCGCTCCTCGAATGGCGGCGCGCCGAGCGCCTCGAACTCCTCGCGGAGCCAGCCGACGCCGGCGCCCAGAATGACGCGCCCCTTGGAGAGCACGTCGATGGTCGCGAGCATCTTGGCCTGGAGCAGCGGGTTGCGATACGGAACGACGAGCACGCTGATCCCGAGTCGTGCTCGCTTGGTCGCGTGCGCAAGGTGGGCCAGGGTCGCCAGCGGCTCGAGGTAGTCCTGCGCGAGGCCGCCGGGAAACTGGCCGCTCGCCGTGTACGGATACACCGACTTGCCCGATGCGACGGGCATGACGACGTGGTCGGTGACGAACAGCGAATCGAACCGCAGCGCGTCGGCTTTTTCGGCGAGCTTCAGGACGACGTCGATGCTGGCCAGCGGCCCGCGACCCGGAAGCGAGAACCCGAACTCCACGACCATCCTCCGAGAAATAAGGGGGATTCCTGGAACGTGACGGCGCTTATGGTATCACTAAGCGGAATGCAATTCTTCGACGTGATCGTGATCGGCGCCGGCCATGCCGGGTGTGAGGCGGCCCTGGCGTCGGCACGCATGGGTTGCCGCACGCTGCTCCTCACCATGAACCTCGACGCGATCGGCCAGATGTCGTGTAACCCCGCCGTCGGCGGCACCGCGAAGGGGCATCTGGTGCGCGAGATCGACGCGCTCGGCGGCGAGATGGGCCGCAACACCGACCGCGCCGCGATCCAGCTCAAGACGCTCAACGTCTCGCGCGGACCCGCGGTCCGGGCGTCGCGCGCCCAGTGCGACCGCGCCCGGTACCGCGGCGCCATGAAGCGGACGATCGAGCACGAGCCGAACCTCGAGGTGCGACAGGGACAGGCGACGCGGTTCGTCCTCGAGGGCGGCCGCGTGGCCGGCGTCGAGGACCAGATCGGCGTCCGTCACGGCGCCCGCGCGGTCGTCGTCACGACCGGGACGTTTCTACGCGGGCTGATCCACGTCGGGCTCGCGCGCCACAGCGCGGGCCGCGCCGGCGAGTTCGCGTCGGTCGATCTCTCGAACGCGCTGCGCGATCTCGGGCTCACGCTCGGACGCCTCAAGACCGGCACGTCGCCGCGTCTGCGACACTCGACGATCGACTACACGCGGCTGGAGGAGCAGCGCGGCGACCCGGAGCCGTGGCCGTTTCACTGGGCGACCCGGCGGCTCGAGCTGCGTCAGGTGGCGTGCCACATCACCTACACGACGCCGCGCACGCATGAGATCGTCCGCGCGAACCTCGATCGCTCGCCGCTCTACTCCGGGGTCATCGACGCGACCGGAGTCCGGTATTGCCCGTCGATCGAGGACAAGGTGAAGCGATTCGCCGACCGCGACCGCCATCAGGTGATTCTCGAGCCCGACGGCCTCGATACCGAGGAGGTGTACGCCAACGGGATCTCGACCAGCCTGCCGCCGGACGCGCAGGACGCGCTGGTGCACTCGATCCCGGGCCTCGAGCGCGCGGAGATCATGCGCCCCGGCTACGCGATCGAGTACGACTTCGTCCACCCGACGCAGCTGGCGCCGACGCTCGAATGCCGCGCGGTGCCCGGGCTGTATCTCGCCGGCCAGATCAACGGCACGACCGGATACGAGGAGGCCGCCGCGCTCGGGCTCTGGGCGGGGACGAACGCGGGGGCGGCGGTGCTCGGGCGAGAGCCCTTTCTCCCGGATCGTTCCGAGTGCTACATGGCCGTGCTGGTGGACGATCTGGTGACGAAAGGCACGCTGGAGCCGTACCGGATGTTCACCTCGCGTGCCGAGTATCGTCTGCTGCTCCGTGAGGACAACGCCGACCTGCGCCTCACCCCCGCCGGCCACCGCCTCGGTCTCGTCTCGTGCGAGCGCCTCGAGGCCGTCGAGCGACGCCGCGCGCAAACGGCGGCGGAGATTCGGCGCCTCGAGTCGACACGGGTCGGCGGCACGCCGCTGCTCCAGCTCTTGCGGCGCCCCGAGCTGACCTACGCCGACATCCGACGCCTCGATCCCGGCGCGCTCACGGATGTCGCGGTGGCGCGCCAGGTCGAGGTCTCGGCGAAGTACGAGGGCTACATCCGCCGGATGCTGGACGATGTGGCGCGCTTCAAGCGCCTCGAGCAGCGGCTGATTCCCGACGGCGTCGACTACCGCGCCGTGCCGG
>CAYVHH010000066.1:0-9173 GCA_964450175.1 uncultured bacterium
GGTGTTTCGCGACGACCGCGGCCTTCTCGATCTCGATGCGATGGCGCTGGCCGTAGTCGAAGGTCAGGGCGTACAGCGTGAAGCCCTGCGAGCGCGCGATGGCGGCGGCGGTGGCGGAATCGAGGCCTCCGCTGAGCAGGACGACCGCCTTTCGCTCCGCCATGCGGTTCGCGCTTCAGCTCCGCTTCGGCAGCTCGACGACCCCGCCGCCGAGCACCGAGAGCTCGCCGTCCTGATTGCGCGCCTCCTGCTCGATCTCGACGAGGTGCCGGCCGTGCTCGACGCGCTTCGTCTTCACGGTACCGTCGATCCGCAAGGTATCGCCCTCGGGGTTGTGGCGGCGAATCTTGCAGTGCGCGCGGCGGAGGACGCCGTCGTCGCCCATCCAGTTGGTCAGGTGATGCGTGAGCCACGAGCACCGCTCCGGGCCGTAGTCGTAGGCACCCGGCGCGCCGACCATGGTCGCGAACTCCTGCTCCCAGTGGACACGCTCGGGGCAGTCGGGAATGCCGAAGCGGTTCTTGATCCCGAGGCCCGCATGCCGATGCACCTGTTTCCAGGCGAGCTTGTTGGCCCGGATGTAGAGGCCGCCCCAGCCCTGCGCATAGGCGATGAAGCCCGTCACGGTCATCGGCCCCTTCGCCATCGTCGGTAGCCGTTCTCCCTCGCGCACGTCGTCCCAGTACCGCACGGTGCCACCCCGGACTTGCTCGTTCGCGTAGAGCCGGTAGACATCCGCGAGCTCCTCGTCCGTGTAGCGCTTGGGAGGCTTCGCCTTCACCGCCGTGTACTTGGTCCCGGCTTCGCGCGCCTGATCGCGGTCGGTGCGGAAGCACCAGCTGTCGGCGGCGGCGACGAGGTCGCCGTGCTGGTTGGAGAAGTCGACGTGATAGACCTGCTGGATCGCGCGGCCCGCGAACGTCGTCTGGTGCTCGATCAGCTCCTTGAGCCACGCCTCGGTCGTAATCGCGTCGTTGCGGCGCACCGGGTGATGCCACGTCCAGTCCGCGCCGGCCCACATCGCGTGCACGCCCGGCAGCCCGCCCACGTAGCCCGAGATGATCCGGCTCGTGGCAAAGAGAAAGCTCGGCGGCGCGACCACCCCACCCCAGCGTGTGCCCGCCGCGTATTCGGGATCGCACCAGAGAGGGTTGTCGTCGCCGATGCCGTGGGCGTAGTGGCGGATGTTGTCGCGCGTGGCCTCGTGGCACCACGGCTCGAGCGTGTCGGTGATCTTGACACCGATCCGGCGGCGAAGGTCGTCGAGCCCCTGTTCGGTGATCTTCGGAAAAAGGGTCGTCTCACGGGGCATGCGTGGGCTCCACGGCGCTCGCCTCGGACTCGCGAAGCGCCTTGCGATTGACCTTGCCGGCCGGCGTCTTGGGTAGCGCCGCCACGAACGCGACCCGGCGCGGATACTCGTGCTGGCTGAGCCGCGTGCGCGTGAAATCCTGCAGCTCGCGGGCGAACACGTCGTCGCCGGCGCGCGCGCTCACCACGAACGCCTTGACCACCTGACCCCGCAGCGCATCGGCCACGCCGATCACCGCCGCCTCGCGCACGTCCGGGTGTCGGAGCAGCACGTCCTCGATCTCGATGGCGCTCATGGTCCAGCCGGCCGAGATGATGACATCGTCGGCGCGTCCGGCGTGGTAGAAGTACCCATCGCCGTCCACGTGGCCTCGATCCTTCGTCGGAAACCAGGCATCGCGTCGCCACACCTTGATCTCGCCGATCTGGCCCGGCGGGCAGGGGACGCCGTTCGCGTCCTGCACCTCGACGCGCACGCCGGGGACCGGTTTCCCCAGCGCGCCGGGCTTGACGACGTAGTCGGCGGCGCCGGGGTAATCGGCGAGGATCACGCCGACCTCGGTCGTCCCGTACATGCTGCACACGCGGGTGCCGAACGTCGTCTCGACGAACGCGCGCGTGGCGCTGTCCATCGGCTCGCCGGTGAACGACAGCTTGCGGATTCCATAGCGGTACGCGCCGGCCTGTCCGGAGCTCTTCAGCATGCGATAGTGCGTCGCCGCGGCGGCCACGTTGGTCACCTCGTACTCCTGGAGCGCGCGGAGCATGCGCACGGGATCGAATTTGCCGGCCATCGTGGCCGTGGTGACGCCCAGCGCCAGCGGCGCGAGCGTGCCGTGCCAGAGGCCGTGCCCCCACGCGGGCGAGGACGGGCAGAAGAAACGGTCACCCGGCCGGATACCGGTGCCGTAGAGGGCCGCGACCATGAGCGCGACGATCGCCCGCTGCGGATGGCGCACCGCCGCCGGCAGCTCCCGCGTCGTGCCCGAGGTGTACTGAAAGACCGCGAGGTCGTCGGCGGCGCTCCTCGCCTCGTAGCGGGTCGGCAGGGTCGCGAGCGCGGAGATGAGCGGCTCGTCGGCCACCACGACGTCGAGCCCGGCGATGGCGCGCGCGGTGTCGGCCTTCTCGTCGTTGGTCAGCAGGAGCTTCGGCGTGCAGTCGTCGACTCGCAGCCGGATGCCGTCGGGACCGAACAGGGTGAACAGCGGGACCGCGATGGCGCCCCGCTTGATGGCGCCGAACAGGGCAGCGTAGAACGCCAGCGACGGCTCCAGCATGATCGCCACGCGGTCGCCGGGAGCGACGCCGCGCGCGGCGAGCCAGTGGGCGAAGCGCGAGGACCACTCCGAAAGATCACGAAAGCCGAGGATCTCGTCGCGCCCGTCGGCGTGGGCGACGCGGACCGCGACGCGGCCGGAGTCGGCGTGCCGGTCGAGGCACTCGACCGCGATGTTCAGCGACTCGCGGCGGCCGTCGAAGAGGGACCACAGCGCCGCGGACGAGAAGTGCCGGTGGGCCTCGGCGTAGGTCGTGTAGTCCGTCAGTCGCATCATGGCTCCCGGGCTCCATTGTATAAGGACAGCACATGACCCCGCGGCGCGGCGGACTCTTGCTGGGCGGCGCCTTCGTCACCTTTGCCATCAGCGCCGCGTTGATGCATTCCTACGCGGTGTTCCTCGTGGCGTTCCTGGAGGAATTCCGCTGGAGCCGCGCCGAGACGTCGCTGGCCTACTCGGTCTCCGCGTTCGTGAGCGGCGCGAGCGCGCCCTTCGTCGGGGCGCTGGTGGATCGCCTCGGCCCTCGGCGGTTGGTCCTGCTGGGCGGAGGCGTTCTGGCGCTCGGGCTCCTCGGCAGCGCCTACGTCGGTGCGCTCTGGCAGCTCATCGTGCTCTACGGCATTCTCATGACCGTGGGAGCCAATTGCCTCGGGCTCGTGGTGTTCGTGCCGATGCTCTCGCGCCGCTTCGTGAGCAACCGCGGCATGGCGATCTCGATCGTGCAGTCGGCCAACGGGTTCGCCCGAGCCGTCTCGGCACCCGTCGCGCAGATCCTGATCTCGACGATCGGCTGGCGCCACGCATATCTCGCGCAAGCGGCGCTGATGGGCGTGCTCGTGTGGCCGCTCGCCGCCCTGTTCCGGCGTGACGAGCCGCTGCCGCCGACCGCGGCGCCGAGCCCGCCGGCCCCCGGCGAGGATGTCGTGGCGGCTCCGCCGGCGCGGCGCGACTGGACTTTGGCCGAGGCCATCGCGACCCCGCACTTCTGGCTCCTGTTCACGGTGTACCTCTGCACGGGTCTCGGCAGCTTCTTCGTCTCGCTGCACCAGCTCGCCTTCGCGGTCGATGTCGGGTTCGACAAGCTCTATGCCGCCAGCGTGCTCGGCATAGGGGCGTTACTCTCCGTCGGCGGGACGATCGGCACCGGGACGCTCTCGGACTACATCGGCCGCGAGCTTTCCGCGATCCTCGCGTACGTGGTCTCGATCGTGGGTGTGATCTGCGCGCTCTTCATCACGGGCCCCGACCACGCCTGGCTCCTCTGGATCCATGCCAGCTTCTTCGGCCTCACCTGGGGCGCGCGCGGTCCGGCGATCACCGCGAAGACCGCCGATCTGTTCCCGGGGCGGCACCTCGGGACCATTCTCGGTGTCATCACGGTCGGCACCGGCATCGGCTCGGCCGTCGGCGCGTGGGGCGCCGGGTGGATCTTCGACGTCTCCGGCAGCTATCGGCTCGCGTTCCTGGCGTCGATCGCGTCCTATCTGATCGGGTGCGTGGCGTTCTGGGGGCTGCGTCGGCCGCCGACGCGACAGGTGATATAACAGTCAGGCGATGGACTTCCACGCCTTCATGTACGTCACGGTCGGCCGGCGCCGCGAGCTCGAGCGCGGCATGGCCGGCAAGGATCCGGTGCTCTACCAGCGGATGCTGGACGAGATCGGCGAGTACGCGCGCACGTGCGACGCGACGGGGTGGTCGGGCATCGGCATTCCCGAGCATCACCTGCAGATCGAGGGGTTCGAGCTCGGTCAGGATCCGGGCCTCATGGCGATGTTCCTCGGCACGCACGGCCCGCGCCTGCGCATCAACCAGTTCGGCTACGTGCTGCCCACGCACAATCCGCTGCGCGTGGCCGAGCACGCGGCCACGCTCGACCACCTGCTCGGCGGCCGGCTCAACGTCGCGTTCGTGCGGGGCTACCAGGCGCGCTGGTTCGAGAACTACGCCGCCGTGCCCGGCGCCAAGGCCACGGGGCCGTGGAACCGCAAGAGCGATGAGGACGCGCGCAATCGCGAGCTCTTCGAGGAGTGCGTGGCGATCATCAAGACCGCGTGGGCCAACGACACGTTTTCGTTCAAGGGCAAGTACTGGTCGTACCCACCCGAGGGGCAGCGCCAGCCGCACCCGCATCCGGTCTATCTGAAATACGGCCGCGGCGTCGACCCCGACGGCACGATCCGCGAGGTCGGCATCGCGCCGCGCCCGCTGCAGAACCCGATTCCCGTCTACTCGGGCTTCACGCACAGCTTGCAGACCTCGCTCTACTGGGCGCGGGAAGGCGGCAAGCCCATCGTGATGGCGAGCGAGATGGACTTCTGCGAGATGCTCTGGAGCCGCTACCGCGAGGAGGCCGAGCGTCACGGCCGCGACGTGCGACGCGGAGACGAAGCGGCGTGGGGCGGCTACCTCGTGCTCGCCGACACGAAGAGCGAGGCCGAGGCGTGGGCCGAGGACTGTCTCTGGATGTGGGACTCGTGGTCCGTGCCCTTCGGCCAGGACCGGCCGCCGCTCCTGATCGGCGACGCCGACACCGTCACGCGCATGATCGAGAACGCGGCGCGCCATGTGCCGTTCAACGAGATGTTCCTGCTCTTCGGCCAGGGGATTCTCGATCGCGATCGCTGTTTGAAGACGCTCGAGCTGTTCGCGGAGAAGGTGATCCCGAGGTTTCGATAGCCAGCGTCCGCCTCGGTGAGGCGCCGATGCCCCAGCCGGCGAGCCGCGGCTTTCAGAAAGATCGTTGCAGAACACCCACTTCCGCGCACGCGTCGGTGGCACTTCCATTGCTGCACGGTCTCGTGGAGGCATCCATGAGACTCAAGGCTGTTCTCGGCGGCCTCGCAGGCATTCTGATGATCACGGGATCGACCACTGGTCAGCAGCCGGTGGGCACACCCGACCAGCAGTCGGTGTCACCGCCCGTACAGGCGCCATCGCCATCGGCTCAGTGGCGGGACCAAGCCGTGCCGCTGCTCGCGCAGATCCTTCGACAGAAGGCGCAGCTCGGACTCTCGAAGGCTCAGGTGGAGAGCATCGAGCGCCTCAGCCTCGACTTCGCGCACGAGGCGATTCGCCGGCAGGCCGAATGGCAGATCGCGCTCGTCGACCTGACCTCGATGCTCGACCCGAGCGATCCGACCAAGCCGCTCGATCTGGCGCGATTGGAGGCGAAGATTCGAGAAATCTCCGTCGCCGGAGGCGAGCTTGAAATGATGCGCCTGCGCGCGATCGAGACCGGCAAAGCGCAGTTGCACCCGGAGCAGCGCGTCAAGCTCGTCAGTCTTCTCAACGGGGACGATCCCCCCGATCCTCCTGAGATCGCCCCGACTTCCGCTCCCCGAAGCGGCGGTGGATTTCCCGGGCACCCGGGCGGAGGCGGACCGAGGCCGCCCGGCGGAGGCGCTGGCCCGCATCCTCCTGGAGGGCCCGGACATGTGCCTGGTCATCCGCCCGGTCATTTTCCCGGTCATCCCCATGGCGGCGGGGGCTTCGTCGGCGTCTGGCCGGCGTGGCCGTGGTACTGGTGGTGGGGCTATCCGGGTCCGGCTTACCCGGCGCCGCCCGCACCCGCGCCGTACTGGTACTACTGCCCCGCCTACGGAGCGTATTACCCGAACGTTCCGAGCTGTCCGGAGCCGTGGGTGCCGGTGCCGGCCGGATAGACGGCGGCCGGGTCCCCTCGTGACATCGTGCGCGCCCTGCTGCTGACCCTGCACGTCCTGGGAGCATGCGTCTGGGCCGGCGGCCATCTGGTGCTCGCGGCCACGGTGCTGCCGCGCGCGCTCGCCCGCCGCGACGCGCGCATCCTGCGCGCATTCGAGGAGCCCTTCGAGCGGATCGGAATTCCGGCCCTCATCATCCAGGTGCTGACCGGCGCCTGGCTCGCCGGCCAGTTCGCGCCGATCAGCCGCTGGCTCGCGTTCGGCAACGCGCTCGAAGCGCGCATCGGCGTGAAGCTGGTCTTGCTCGGGCTGACGGTGGCGCTCGCCCTCCATGCGCGGCTGCGGCTGATCCCGCGCCTCGACGACTCCGACTTGCGATTGCTCGCCGCGCACATTGTCGTCGTCACGGCGCTCGCGGTGGCGCTCGTCGTCGTCGGCGTGAGCTTCCAGACCGGCGGACTGTTCTAGCGTCGCGGTGGGCGGCGGTCGACCGGCGGCTACGCCCTGATCATCACGAGGATCATCTTGAAACGCGTGATCGCCTTGACCGCGTGTGGCTGACCCGCGGGCAGCTTGAGGAGCTGCCCCGCGGACACGCGGTGGGCGACGTGCGCGATCGAGATCTCTGCCGTCCCGTCGACTCCCAGGACGAGCGCATCATACGGCGCCGTGTGCTCGCTGAGACCTTCGCCGGCGTCGAACGCAAAAGCCGTGATCGTGCCGGTGGCCTTCTTGACGAGCGTACGGCTGACGACCGAGCCCGACTGATACTCGACGAGTCCGACCTGCGCCATCACACCGTCGAGCTCGCTTGGCTGCTTCGGATCGGTACTCACCGGTTGGGTCGCCTCCTCAGGAGCTGAAGAACTTGTGGAGCTGAGTGTACGTCTCGTCGGGGGCTTGCTCTGCCGGGTAGTGGCCGCAGGGAAGTGCGACGCAGCCGACCAGGTTGGTGACGTAGGTCGCCCAGCCCTCTTCGTAGCCGTAGAACTGGGCGGTATGGCTCTGACCGCCGACGATCACGAGAACCGGACACGCGATCTTGTTGCCGGTTTCCGCGTCGTGCGTGTCCATTTCGTAGTCGATCGTCGCGCCGGCACGGTAGTCCTCGCAGACGCCGTGGATGTTCTCGGGCGTGCAGCAGCGCACGTACTCGCGGATCGCGTCTTCCGTGAAGCCGCCCTTGCCCAGCCCCTGGGAGCCGAGCTTGAGGCGGATGTAGTACTCCTCCTTGCCGGCCAGCAGGCGCTCGGGGAAATCGTAGGGCTGCGCCATGAACGACCAGTGATAGCTGTTGAGCGCCCATTCACGCGTGACGTGCGTCCACACGTGGTGCGTCGGCAGGATGTCGATCGCGCAGAGCTTCGCCACCGCGGCCGGATGATCGAGGGCCATACGATACGCGGTGCGCGCGCCCCGGTCGTGGCCGGCGACCATGAAGCGCTCGAAGCCGAGCTCGCGCATGACGTCGACCTGGTCCTGGGCCATGCGTCGAAACGAGTAGTTGCTGTGGTCCGGGAGGCCGCGGGGCTTGCCGCTGTCGCCGTAGCCGCGCAGGTCCGTCGCGACGACCGTGAAGTCCCTGGCCAGGCGTGGGGCGACGAAGCGCCAATGGTAATACGTGAGCGGATTGCCGTGCAGGAGCAGCACGGCGGGGCCCGAGCCGCCCACGACACCCCGGATCGCCACGTGGGGATCGGTGGTCTGGATGTCGAAGCGTCGGAAGCCCTCGTACATCGCGCCCTCCTGGCTTGCGCCAGAGTTTATCCTGCTCCCTGGCAGGGTGACAGACGAAACAAGGAGGCGACGCCGGTGACGCTTCAGATCAAGACCGCAGACGAGCTCGCCGCGCTCGATCTGGAAGGCCGCGGGAGCATTCGACGAGCGGCCCGGGAGACGGCCGTGTTTGCGCGAATTCTCGAGCTCTTCGTCGAGCGCGGCGGGCCGGTCGCCGTGGACGAGATCACCACGGGCCTCCCAGGTGTCGCAGCCGCGGCGACGCGCCGTGCGGTGGTCGCGCTGGACGAAGGCGATCTGATCCGTATTCGGGGGGACCACGTCGACGTGGCGTACCCGTTCACGGCGTCGTCGACGCCGTTTGTCGTGCGATGGCCCGACGGCCGGGAGCGATTCGCGTGCTGCGCCGTGGACGCGCTCGGCATCGCGCCGATGATCGGTCACGCGATCGATATCCGATCGCGCTGCCATCACTGCGGAGAAGCGCTCGCGCTCTCGTCGACACCGGAGGGAGCGAGGCCGGCCGGATCCGAGATCATGCTGTGGGTCGGGCAACGCGCCGACGACCGTTGCAAGATCGCCGACTCGCTCTGAACGACGATCAACTTCTTCCGGTCGGAAGAGCATCTGAGAGCGTGGCGGCAGGAAAACCCAGCGGCCGAGGGAGCCGGCACCACTCTGGCGGAGGGGTTCAAGCTCGGCTCGCGCATCTTCGGTGGCTTGCTGAGGGGAGAACGCAAATGACAGACCTATCGAAAGAGGTCCGCCTCGCGCGCGACGGTCGGGTCATGACGATCACGCTCGACCGGCCGGGCGATCAGAACCGGCTGACGCGGGACGTGCTGCTGGCCTTGCAGGGTATCGTCGAACGGCTCAGAGAGGACGAGGAGACGCAGGCCGTCGTCATCACCGGCAGCGGCGCCGAGTTCTTCTCGATGGGCATCTTGAATCCGGTCGTCCGGGCGAGCTACACGAAGGACCAGATCCTCGAGATGGTCCGCGCGGCGAATCGTCTCTACGACGCGATCGAAGCCTTGCCGCAGATCGTGATCGCGGCGTTCAACGGCGCCGCCCGCGCGGGCGCGGCGGAGCTCTCGCTCGCGTGCGATATCCGGTTGGCGGCGTCGCACGCGACGTGGGCGCTGCCCGAAGCGCTGTGGGGCGGTTTCCCGGGCGCCGG
>CAYVHH010000067.1:0-8070 GCA_964450175.1 uncultured bacterium
CGCACGCACACCAAGCCGGAGAGCCTCGGCCAGGCGGGGCAATGGCAGAGCCCCTATCACGACACCATGATCGACCACGACAAGAACGTCGGCACGGTGCTCAAGGCGCTGGACGACCTCGGCATCGCGGACGACACCTTCGTCATGTACTCGACCGACAACGGCCCGCACATGAACAGCTGGCCGGATGGCGCGATGACACCGTTCCGCAACGAGAAGAACTCGAACTGGGAAGGCGCCTACCGCGTGCCGGCCATGGTCCGCTGGCCGGGCAAGATCAAACCGGGCCAGGTGTCCAATGAGATGGTCGCTCACCTGGACTGGCTGCCAACCCTGCTGGCCGTCGCCGGTGACACGCAAGTGAAAGACAAGCTACTCAAGGGCTACAAGGTCGGAGCCATGACCTACAAGGTCTATCTGGACGGCGACAACCTTGTCCCCTACCTGACCGGGCAAGCCCAGAAGAGCCCGCGCGAATCGTTCATATACGTCAACGACGACCAGCAGCTGACCGGTCTGCGCTACGATAACTGGAAGCTCGTGTTCATGGAGCAGCGGGTCCAGGGCACGATGCGCATCTGGGCAGAGCCGTTCGTCAGCTTGCGGGTCCCGAAGATCTTCAATCTCCGGACCGATCCGTACGAGCGCGCGGACATCACGTCGAACACTTACTACGACTGGCTAATTGATCACGCCTTTGTGTTCGTCCCCGCGCAGGCGTTCGTGGGCCAGTTCCTCATGACCTTCAAGGACTATCCGCAGCGGCAGAAGGCGGCCAGCTTCAATATGGATGAAGTGCTCCAGAAGCTGAAGGAAAGCGGCGGGTCGAAGTAGACCGGACGCGGCGCGGCGCGACGCTTCGGGGAGCGCCCGCCGCGACCGAGGCCGCCGTTCTTCAATTGGTGAAGAGGAGAGATCGATGAGGCAGGGGCCGCGACGATTGCTTCGCGGCTTGGCGCTGGTCGCCCTGCTGCTCTCGCTGCTAGCCGCCGGCCCGGCCCTGGCCCAGGGCCTGCCGTCCTGGAACGATGGGACGACGAAGCAAGCGATCCTCGACTTCGTCAAGAAGGTGACCGCGAAGGGCGGCGCCGACTACGTGCCGCCCGCGCAGCGCATCGCGGTGTTCGACAACGACGGCACGCTGTGGACCGAGCAGCCGATGTACGTCCAGCTCGCCTTCGCCCTCGACCGGGTGAAGGCCCTCGCGCCGCAGCATCTCGAGTGGAAGGACCAGCAGCCGTTCAAGGCGGTGCTCGACGGCGACATGACGGGGCTGGCCGCTACAGGAGAGAAAGGGCTCGTCGAGGTCGTCATCGCCACGCACGCCGGCATGAGCACCGAGGAATTCGAGCGGGTCGTGAAGGACTGGCTCGCCACCGCGAGGCACCCCCGCTTCAAGCGGCCCTACACCGACCTCGTGTATCAGCCGATGCTGGAATTGCTGGCCTACCTCCGCGCCAACGGCTTCAAGACCTACATCGTCTCCGGGGGCGGCGTCGAATTCATGCGGCCATGGAGCGAGAAGGTCTACGGCGTCCCACCCGAGCAGGTGGTCGGCTCCAGCGGCAAGCTCAAGTACGTCTTCGACGGCGGCGCCGCGCCGAACTGGGCCGGCACCAAGCCACCGGCCCTCGAGCGCCTTTCCGAGCTCAACTTCGTCGACGACAACGTCGGCAAGCCCGTCGGCATCCAGCAGTTCATCGGGCGACGGCCGATCCTCGCCGTCGGGAACTCGGACGGTGACAAGCAGATGCTGGAGTGGATCGCGGCGGGGAGCGGGGCCCGCTTCATGGGCTTGGTGCACCACACCGACGTGACGCGCGAGTACGCCTACGATCGCCAGGCGGGCATCGGGAAACTCGACAAGGCGCTGGACGAGGCCACCGCGCGAGGCTGGACGGTGATCGACATGACGAACGACTGGAAGGTGATCTACCCGTTCCAGAAGAAGTAGGCTTGACGCGGGCGGCGCGGCGCCGGAGGAGGGAACATGGGTCGGATACCGTTTGACGAGCGTGTGGCCAACGAGCTCCTGCGCTACGCCCGCATGGTGGTCGCGCGCGGCTACATCCACAACTCCCTCGGCAACATCGCCGTTCGCGTTCCGCATCCGGACTTCCCTCACGGGGTCGCCTACACGAAACACGCCGAGGTGTCGCTGGAGGAGATGACCATCGACAACGTCGTCGTCACCGACATCCCGACGTCGACGCTGCTCCACGGAACCGTGCCGACGAGCGTCGGACACAACCTGAACCGCGAGATCCTCCGCCTCCGCGCCGACATCAACGCCGTGATTCACGCCCATCACGACGAGACCATTGCCTTCTTCGCGGCCGGAGCCAAGGAGCTGCGCGTCCTCTCGCTCGAGTTCCCGTACGTCATGGCGATGCCGCCGCACATCGTGCCGTCGCATCTCGACGTGGAGAACGACGTGGGCCCGATCGCTGGCTTCATCGCTCACACCAACTCGCTCGTCATGGAGAATCACGGACTGACGACCCTCGGGCGCTCGCTCTCCGAGGCCTACCATCGCCTCAACACGCTCACGTCTGAGATACGCCGCAACATCCTGGCCGAGCGGCTTGCCGCCATCCGGGGTGCCGACGTCCACTTCCTCGCCCAGGACGCGGTGGACTGGATGTACCGCCACGCGGAGAGTGTCATCTACCCGTCACGGGACTCGATCCGCCGGCCGGAGGGCGGTGCCCGCCTGGCCTGAGCCGCCGCGACGGGATAATACCGGACTAGTTCCCGCCCACGACGCGCGAGCCGTCGCCCTGGTAGACGTACCGGAAGGTCAGGCACGCGGGCTGCCAGCGTGGACAGTAGTAGCTGACGAACTCGATCTTCGCGTACCGGCCGTCCGCCGTGCGCACGGCCCAGACGTGCGGCTTCGGGCTCAGCACGTGTGAGAAGTAGCCGTAGCTGTACCAGTTCGCGATGGCCGGGTTGTGTGGGTCCGTGCTGCCCTCGGTCGCCGAGTATCCCGCATCGGGCACCGTCTTCACGTCCGCGAAGACGACCTCGCCGAGATCGACGATCCCGGCCCCGCCCACGAACTCACGACCGCCGTTGGCGATGATCTGGTAGCGGCGGAACGCGAGGTCCCAGTCCTTCGCGCCGGGATTTTCGATCACGCTACCGACCCGGAAGGAGAAGTAGCGCCACTGCTCGAGGTCACTCGCGTCCACGGTGTAGAGGACAGGGCCGACGAGCGCGCGTCCGGCATCCCGTGGCGATGGCGGCGTCGGCGAATACGTCGGCACAACGGGCTGACGCAGCGAGAACGCGACCAACGTCACGGCGACGGCGACGATCGCCGCGACGGCTGTCAGCTGGATGACCCGCACGCTCCAAGGACTCCGCACGCTGCGCTGCGGGCCATCGCCCGCAACTCAGGCGTAGCAGGTTTGACGGTGCCGGTGGAAGCGAAATCTTCTGATCATTCGGGCAAATTGTCGCGGTCGCCTTCCAAGAGGGCGTTTCGTAGTGTCGACGTGTTCTTGGAGTATGCGAAGGCGCTGCTGTGCTACTAGTCCCCACCTTGTTCGCTAGTGGTCTCCGCACTCTCGGCCGGGAAGCTCGGCGTGCCCGACGATGGTCGCAGCGGGCCCCAGAGACGGTCCAGTTGTGACTCTCAGCGGTTTGACGATAGGGTTCCGACATCCTTACGACAGCCCAGAGCCGCCCGGAGGCTCATCGACCTGTGGAGCCCGAGCAACGATTCGACGGGGGCATGGGGATCTTCTTTCGATTCGGCGCCTCCGACGGCCAGATTAAGTCGATCAAGAAAACCCGCGACGTCGCGCTCACTGGCAACAGGGGGCTGCTGGCGCGTCCCGACGCCACTTTCGGCGTGGGCTGGTCGCGAATCCAGTTCGGCGACAATCGCCTCCCGTTTCTCCGCGACGCCCGGGGCCTGGGTCTCGGTCGCGAGGATGCGGCTGCGCTCTACTCCAACGTCGCCGCAGCCAAGTGGCTCGGGCTGATGGTCGATCTCCAGATCGTCGATCTCTGGCTCAAGAAGACGCTGCCGTCGAGCGGCGGGCTCGACGAAGTGGACATCGCGATCGTCGGGGGTCTGCGCAGCTTCGTGCGCTGTTGAAGCCGATGACGCGCCGGATCCTGTCGATCCTCGGACTCAGCATCGCCGGCCTTGTCATCACGATCGTGGCCGGCTGGGGCGCCTTCGTCCTCTTCTACCTGGGGCCCGGATCCGGGACGGTGCGGGCAGCGCTGGCCTGGAGCTTCGCCGCGCTCGGCCTCATCACCATCGGCGCACTTGCGGTGCGCCGAGCGCGCCGACCGGCACTCGTCGTCTTCGCCGCGGCCCTGGCGCTGGTGCTGGTCGCCTGGAACAGCCCGACCCCGTCAAACGACCGCGACTGGCAGCCGGAGGTGGCCGTGCTTCCCTTCGCCACCATCAACGGCGATCTCGTGACCGTCCACAACATCCGCAACTTCGACTATCGGACGGAAACCGACTTCACGCCGGCCTACTACGATCGCACGTTCGACCTGCGGCGCCTCGACCGGGTCGATCTGCTGGCCGTGTACTGGATGGGCCCGGCTATCGCCCACATCTTCCTGAGCTTCGGCTTCGGCGACGAGCACCTTCCCATCTCCATCGAGGTGCGCAAGACGCGCTCGAAGGAGTATTCGACGGTCCCGGGTTTCTTCCGGCAGTACGAGCTGTACTACGTCGTTGCGGACGAGCGCGACGTCATTCGCGTGCGGACGAACTACCGGAAGTCGCCGCCGGAGCAGGTCTACATGTTCCATGTGCTGGGGCCGATCGAGAACAGCCGCCGCGTTTTTCTGGACTACATGCGGGATATCAATGCGCTGAAGACGCGCCCCCGCTTCTACAACACGCTGACGACCAACTGCACCACCATGATTTTTGCCCATACGACCGTGAATCCCGACCATCTCCCCCTGTCGTGGAAAGTCCTCCTGAGCGGCTACGTGCCGGAGTACGCGTACGAGCGGGGACGCTTCGATCAGGGCCTCCCGTTCGCGGAGCTCAAGCGCCGCGGCCACATCAACGCGGTGGCGCAGGCGGCGGACAAGGCCCCGGACTTCTCGCAGCGGATCCGGGCGGGGTTCCCCTGAACAACAGCTTGAAGGGAGCAGATCCGATGAAAGGGACTGCGACGGTGTTTCGCTTTGGCGGCGTTCGGCCCGGTCAGCGGCGCGGCATCTGCGGGCGCGTTGGTCGTCGGATGCCGAGCCTCTGCATACGCGAGCGGAGGGTGCTCGGCTCGAGCCCGAGCACGGCGGCGGCATTCCCTTTGCCATTGATCCGCCAGTCGCAGCGCTCGAGAATGCGCAGGATGTGCTCGCGCTCGATCTCGTCCAGACGATCTGGCGTGGGCCGCGTCGGGGCGGCCAACGGTTGCTCGAGCTGTAGCGCCGGGCCCGGCGACAAGATGAGCGCGCGCTCGATCACGTTCTGGAGCTCCCGCACGTTGCCAGGCCAGCCGTAATGCATCAGCGCGTCCATGACCCGCTTAGGCACCGTGTCGATCCGGCGGCCGAGGGCCACCTGGCGGCGCTCGATGATGGACCACACGAGCAACGGGATGTCCTCGCGCCGCTCGCGGAGCGGCGGGACGTGAATGGGGAACGCGGCCACCCGGTAGTAAAGATCATCGCGGAACCGGCTCTTGTCGATCGCGTGGAAGAGGTCGCGATTCGTGGCGGTGACGACGCGCACATCCACCTTGTGCGTACGAGTGCCGCCGACGCGCTCGAACTCACCCTCCTGGAGGACGCGCAGCAGCTTCGGCTGCAGGTCGAGCGGGACCTCGGCGATCTCGTCGAGGAAGAGGGTGCCCCCGTCGGCCAGCTCGAAGCGGCCGGGCCTGGTGGACGTCGCCCCGGTGAAGGCGCCCTTCTCGTGACCGAACAGCTCGCTCTCGATGAGCGTGGGCGGCAGGGCCGCGCAGTTCACCTTCACGAGCGCGCGGCCTCGCCGCGGACTCCGGTCGTGGATCGCGTGGGCCAGGAGCTCCTTGCCGGTGCCGGTCTCGCCGAGGAGCAGCACCGTGGTGGGCGTGGGGGCCACCTGCGTCACCTGGGACAGGACAGCCTGCAGGGCGGGGCTTCGCCCCACGATGTCGGTGAAGCCCGACACCGGTGCGACTTCCTCGCGCAGATAGGTGTTCTCGGCCTCGAGGCGCGCCTGGAGCTGGCGGATCTCGGCGAGTTGCGCCCGGAGCTCGGTTTCCACTCGCTCCCGGTGGATCGCGCTGGCGAGGATCTGCCCGACGGACCGCACCCGGGCCACCGTCGCGTCCGACCAGGTGCGCTGCTCCCGGAGCGTCGCGGTCGCGAGCGCGCAGACGAACTGGCCTCCGACGGCGATGGGGATGGTGAGGAGGGACTTGATCCCCTGCGTCAGGACGACGTCCCGCTCCCCGCGCGCCTCGGCTGGCAGTTGGTCCAGCAGCAGCGGGAACCGGATGGGCTCCCCACGGAGGAGTTGCGCGTGATACCAGGGAACCTCTTCTCGGAAGCGTGGGTTGGCATACGGTTCGACCGGCGGGCGCGCCCAGGAATGGGTGGGGGCAACGCTCACGCCGTCGACGGAGAACTCATAGAGGTTTGCGCGGTCGGTGCCGAGGAACTCGCAGAGATCGTGCAGGGCGCGCTCGATCTCGGCGTCGACCTGATGCCCCGGGAGACCGGTGAACCTCGTCGAGAGGCTCGCCAGGAAAGACTCGAAGGCGCTCGCGCTCTCCCGGGCTTCGTCCATGGGTGCGACGCAGTCTAGTCCGCCGCTCCGGCGCGGGCAACAGTGACGATATTCCGCGAGTAGTAACGGCATGTCGTGATTCTGCTCATCGGCCACCGCGATCGGCACCCCAGCCAATGCCCCGTAGTTTCAAGCCAAAGATTCTTAGCGAAGCGATCCTGACTCGCGGCACCCTTCTTGCCCTCTTAGCCGGGCGTGACGCTTCGGATAAGCACGAGGCGCGACGGCTCGCGTGAGGTCGTGACGATCGACGGGCGCTTGGATGCAGACGTGGTGGCGGAACTGGAGCGTGTGGTCGCGGAGCTATCGCCGCCCGTGTGCCTGGATCTTGCCGGCCTCAAGTCGGCGGACGAGGCCGGGCTCGGAGTACTGCGAGCCCTCCTCGCTGACGGTGTCGCTGTCACCGGAGCGTCCCCGTATGTTCGTCTCCTCCTCGAGCTGGAGGAACTGAAGAAACCTCACGAGCCACCTTCCCGACCTGGGGGCCGCAAGAGAGCGGGAGACCGAGGGCAGGGCAGGAGCTAGCTTCGGCGCGGTTCAGCTACGGAAGGCAGAACCCATGAAAGGAAATGGAATGAGGGACACACGAAGAGGGATGCTGGTTCTCGTCGCACTGTTGGCCGCCGTGACGCTGATGGCCACGCCGGCGGCCGCGCAGAAGAAGCCCAACATCCTTATTATCTGGGGCGACGACATCGGCCAGTTCAACATCAGCGCCTACAACATGGGCATCATGGGCTACAGGACGCCGAATATCGACAGCATTGCGAAGGACGGCGCCGTGTTCACGGACTGGTATGGCCAGCAGAGCTGCACCGCCGGCCGCGCTGCCTTCATCACCGGGCAGTCGCCCATTCGCACCGGCCTCACCAAGGTCGGCCTGCCGGGCGCAAAGGAAGGCTTGACCAAGGCCGACCCGACCCTCGCTGAGCTGCTCAAGCCCTTGGGCTACACGACGGGGCAGTTCGGCAAGAATCACCTGGGCGATCGCAACGACATGCTGCCCACGGTTCACGGGTTCGATGAGTGGCTCGGCAACCTCTACCACCTCAACGCCGAGGAGGAGCCGGAGAACGTTGACTACCCGAAGGATCCGGCGTTCAAGGCGAAGTTCGGCCCGCGCGGAGTCTTGCACTGCTACGCCACGGAGAAGGACGATCCCACTTATGACCCGCGCTTCGGCAAGGTCGGCAAGCAGAAGTGCCAGGACACTGGCCCGCTCACGAAGAAGCGAATGGAGACGGTGGACGAGGAAGTCACCGCCGGGGCGCTGACGTTCATGGACAAGGCAGTGAAGGACGGCAAAC
>CAYVHH010000068.1:0-2858 GCA_964450175.1 uncultured bacterium
TGCGCGTCGATCGTGCCGGGTCCGACGCGCTCCTGCGCGTGATCTACGAGGGCACGGCCGGGACGCTCCGCGCCACTACCTTGGCCGATCCGCCGCGCATCGTGCTCGACGTCGCCCGGCCCGTCGACCCGGGCGCGCGCGAGGGCCGGGAGCAGATCACCCCGCTGAGAACGATCGTGCTCGACGCCGGCCACGGCGGCCACGACTCCGGCGCGACCGGGCCGACCGGCCTCATGGAGAAGGATCTCGTGCTGGACGTCACGCGCCGCGTGGCGAAGCTCGTCGAGGCGCGTCTGGGCCTCAAGGTGCTTCTGACGCGCGACTCGGACAATTTCGTCACCCTGCGAGACCGCACGAGCTACGCGAACCGCCAGCACGCCGACCTGTTCGTGTCGATCCATGCCAACGCGCACCGCGAAGCGGCGGCGGACGGCGTCGAGACATACTTCCTGTCGTCGGAGGCGACGGACAGCACCGCCCGTCAGGTGGCCGCGCTCGAGAACGGCGTCGTCCAGCTCGAGCAGCCGAATGGGCGCGGCGCGGGCCAGGCGGACATCGTGAAGGCGATCCTCTGGGACCTGGCGCAGTCCGAGTTCCAGGTCGAATCCTCGCGCCTGGCCGAGGTCGTCCACGACTCGATGACCCAAACCTTGAGGATCTCGAATCGCGGCGTGAAGCAGGCCGGGTTCTATGTCCTGGGCGGCGCGGCGATGCCGGCCATCCTGCTGGAGATCGGCTTCGTCACGAACCCCAGGGAGGAGCGCAAGCTCAAGGACACGAAATACCGCGACGAGATCGCGCGCGCGATCTTCTCCGGCTTGGCCGAGTACAAGCGCACCTGGGACCAGCGGGCGCGGGCGTCGGCCGCGACCCCGGCGGTCACGCGAACCCGATAGCGTATGGCACGCCACGACGGCCGCGCTCCCGACCAGCTTCGCCCCGTCACGATCACACGGGACTACCTTCTTCATCCGGAAGGCTCCGTGCTGGTGGAGTTCGGCGCGACGAAGGTCATCTGCACCGCGTCGGTCGAGGACAAGGTGCCGCCCTTTCTCAAGGGACAGGGCCAGGGCTGGGTCACCGCCGAGTACGCGATGCTTCCCCGCTCGACCAACACGCGCACGCCGCGTGAGAACCGCGGCCCGAGCGGCCGCTCGCAGGAGATCCAGCGGCTCGTCGGGCGCGCACTCCGGGCGGTCATCGATCGGAGCAAGCTCGGTGAGCGAACGGTGTGGGTCGACTGCGACGTGATCCAGGCCGACGGGGGCACGCGGACCGCGGCCATCACCGGCAGCTTCATCGCGGTGGCCGACGCGATCTCGCGCGTGCCTGTCCTGCAGCCGTCGGCCGCGATCCGCGACTGCGTCGGCGCCATCAGCGTCGGCGTCGTCCAAGGCCAGGCGGTGCTCGATCTGAACTACGTCGAGGACTCGAGCGCCGAGGTCGACATGAACGTCGTCATGACCGGCGCCGGCGAGTTCGTCGAGGTGCAGGGCACCGCCGAGCAGGTGCCCTTCGGCCGCGCCCGGCTCGACGCGCTCCTGGCGATCGCCGAGGGGGGCATCCGTCGCCTCGTCGCGCTCCAGCGCCGCGCCCTCGAAACGCGTGCCGAGCGCGTCTTCACCCTCTAGACCGATCCTCGTCCTCGCCACGCTCAATCCCGCGAAGGGACGCGAGCTCGTCGCGCTCCTCGGCACAGTCCCGTTCGAGATCCGAATGCTGGCCGATACGTCCGGGGCACGTCTGCCCGAGGAGACCGGCGCGACCTACGCCGAGAACGCGCTCGTCAAGGCGCGCGCCGCGGCGGCGCTGACCGGCGCGCTGGCCCTGGGTGACGACTCCGGGCTCGAGGTGGATGCGCTCGACGGCGCGCCCGGCCTCTACACGGCACGATTCGGCGGCCCGGGCCTCGACGATCGAGGCCGCTGGGGACTCTTGCTCGAGAAGCTCCGAGGCGTGCCGACGGCGCGTCGGACCGCTCGCTTCCGCTGTGTGATCGCGCTGGCGGGCGGGGGACGCCCCGAGAAGGTGGTGGAGGGCGTCGCCGAAGGCCTGATCGCGGACGTGCCGAGAGGCGGCGAAGGCTTCGGCTACGATCCGGTGTTTTTCTATCCGCCGCTCGGCCGGACGTTCGCGGAGCTCACGGACCAGGAGAAGGCGCGCGTAAGCCATCGCGGTCTGGCGCTGGCGGCCGTCCGCCGACTTCTCGGCGGGTGATATAGTCAGACCCGAACAGATTCGAACGCGCTTGCCGACGGGGTGTGGCGCAGCCTGGTAGCGCACCTGCTTTGGGAGCAGGGGGCCGGAGGTTCAAATCCTCTCACCCCGACCATACCTAGCCTGAGCCGAGTCGCGAGAACGTGCCCGTGCCGAGCGTAGCATCCGCGGTCAAGTGCCAGGCGCATTACGCCGCGAGGCGGCGCCGTTCTTCAGCCCGTGCTGGGCGACCCCTCCGGGTTTCGGCTCGCCCGCACCGCGTGGCTCTGCGAGCATCGCCCGATACTGTCCACGCACTGGGTGACACCCGAGGATGTTGACGCTGACCTTCTAGGAATCGTCCGGCTGAACTAGCCGCGCCCCACGATTTGCGTCGAACAAGACTTTTCAACCTGCTCACTTGCCCACTCGACCGGGTTCGCCTAGCCTGTCCCCGGCCGCTGCCGTGAAGGCGGGAGAGGGGAGACCGATGCGTCAGCGCCCGAAGTCACCGAAGCCTAAGGGCAAGCTCCCTGTCGTCCCCAAGTCGCCCAAGAACCAGAGCTCTAAAGTCCGCGACCTTGAGAGGCGCCTGGCGGAGAGCCTGGACCAGCAGACGGCGACAGCCGAGATCTTGAAGGTCATCTCCGGCATGCCGACCG
>CAYVHH010000069.1:0-2914 GCA_964450175.1 uncultured bacterium
GGTCGACGAAGGCCAGGGCAACCTCCTCGATTCGCAGCTTGTCCAGGGCCAGGCGCCAGGGACGCGCATCCGCCGTGGCTACCGGCGCGACGGGCGGGGCCGCGGTGGCGCCCGCCGTGGGAGCGGCGGCCGGTGTGGGAGTCAGCCTCTGCCAATTCATGACACCGTTCCGCGCCACGGCCGCCACAAGCCGCCCGCGGCTCACGGAGATCTCCGGCACCGTCAGCTCGCGCGAGCTGAGATCGCCCCGTCCGCCCACCAGACGAATGGCCTCCAGCGTGAGCAGCGGCGCCTTCTCTCCACGCTCGGTGAGAACGAGATCCGTCACCGTGACATCCAGGCCGTCGAACTTCAGCGACATCGCCTCGTCCCGATAGGCGAGCTGATACTGCGCCGCCGCGTCGAGACGACCGCCCGGCTCGCCGAGCGCGACTTGCTCCTGAACGAAGCGCCAGGCAGTGGCAAGCGGGAAGCCGCGCAGGCCGAGGCGGCCCGCGGAGCGAAGGGGGACGAGCGACACCTCACCCTCCCACTCGATGACGCCGCCGCCGTTCAACGTCGCAGAGATCGCGTACGGACCGCGGCGACTGGGCAAGGTCGTGATGTCGTGGAGCTCGATGTCGATCGGTTCGATGGTGGCCGTCTGCGGCGCTCGGCCCGACAGATCCGTGAAGGACAGCACACCTCTGCGCATCTGCGCATGCTGCAGCAGCATGCGCACCGGAGCGGTGGGCGTTGGCGGCTGCTGAGCCGGCGCGCCTTTGGGGAAAGCGTCGAGCAAGTCCGCGAGGTTCAGGCGGCCGTCCCGGGCCATGACCACATCCACGCGAGGCGCGTCGAGCTGGATCTCGGCAAAGGTCCACGCCCAGCGAAAGAGGCTCGAGAGCTCGAAGTCGACGAACAGACGGTCGAAGCCGAGTAGTGGCCGCCCATCGGCCTCTTGAAGCCTGAACTGCTTGACCTCGAGCTTGAACAGGAGCGGGTTGAATCGGACCTCGCCGATCTCCGCGCGCCGATTGAGCTGCTCCTGCACGTACCGGGGCACGTACGTCCTGATCAACCGGGGCACCAGGAAGAAGCCGGCGATCGTGTACGCCGCGGCAAGGAGCACGACCACGGCCGCGGTGACGAGGAACGGGAGGCGTCGGAAGCGGCTCGTCCAGTGGCGAGGGCTCTCAGGCACCGACGTTTGGTCTCGAAACCTCAGCTCGTCCCGGCTGAGGTCGCTGCCGCGGCTTCCGCGGCCGCGACGTGCTCCTTGACGCGGGCGAAGCTGTCGGGTGTGACCGAGATCGAATCGATCCCCGAGCGCACGAGGAACCGCGCGAACTCGGGGCGATCGCTGGGTGCCTGGCCGCAAAGTCCGACCTTGCGCTTCAGCTTGTGGGCGGACTGAATGACATTGGCGATGAGCGTGGTGACCGCCGGATTCTCCTCGTCGAAGAGCGGCGCGAGCCGCGCCGAATCGCGGTCGACGCCCAGCGTGAGCTGGGTGAGGTCGTTGCTCCCGATCGAGAAGCCGTCGAACCGCTCGGCGAACTGCTCGGCGAGGATCACGTTCGAGGGGATCTCGCACATCACGTAGACTTCCAGACCGTTCTCGTGACGCTTGAGGCCGTTGGCGGCCAGCGCCTGGAGGGTCCGGTCCGCCTCCTCCAGGGTGCGGCAGAACGGAATCATGACGAGCACGTTGGTGAACCCGACGACTTCGCGCACCGTGCGGATTGCCGCACACTCCAGCGCAAACCCCTCGCGATATCCCTCGTCCGCGTAGCGGCTGGCGCCGCGCCAGCCCAGCATGGGGTTCCCTTCCTCGGGTTCGAACTGCCGCCCGCCGATGAGCGCCGCGTACTCGTTGGTCTTGAAGTCGCTCATCCGCACGATGACCGGGTTCGGGTAGTGCGCCGCCGCGATCCGCGCGATCCCGTCGGTCAGGCGTTCGACGAAGTAGCTGGTCTTGTCCCGGTGCCCCCGGGTGAGCCGCTCGATGTCGCGCCGTGCGGCCCGGTCTTCGAGCCGATCGAAGTGCACGAGCGCCATCGGATGGATTCTGATCATGTTGTTGATGATGAATTCCATGCGCGCGAGTCCGACCCCGTCAGTCGGCAAACGCCACCACCGCAAGGCTGCGTCGGGGTTGGCCAGATTGAGCATGATCTTGGTCTGCGTCGCTGGGAGGTCGGAGATCGTGGCGTCCTTGGCCTCGACCTCGGCGATGCCGGCGTAGACGAATCCCTCGGCGCCCTCCGCGCACGACACCGTGACCTCCTGGCCGTCATGGAGGATCCGGGTCGCATCGCGCGTGCCGACGACGGCCGGCAGCCCTAATTCCCGCGAGACGATGGCGGCGTGCGAGGTGCGCCCCCCGTGATTCGTCACGATGGCGGCGGCGCGCGCCATGATCGGCACCCAGTCGGGATCAGTCATCTCGGCGACCAGGATCGCGTTGTCCTGGAAGCGGTCGATCTGGGATGGGGCGTCGAGCTTGCACACCTTCCCGGTCGCCACTCCATCACCGATGCTGAGCCCGCTCACGAGCCTCTCGCCTTTCCGCTTGACCGTATACGTCTTGAGCGACCCTGCCTCCCGGCGGGCCTGGATCGTCTCGGGACGCGCCTGCACAATATACAGGTCACCGCTCGCCCCGTCCTTGGCCCACTCGATGTCCATCGGCCGCCCGTAGTGCTGCTCGATGGTGACCGCCCAGCGGGCCAGCTTTAGGATCTCAGATTCGTCGAGCACGTACGCCGTGCGCTCCCGGCGCGACGTGCCGACCATCCGCGTTCCCGACGAGCCCGTCGACGCATAGACGGCCTTCTGGAGCTTCTGTCCGAGAGCCTTGTGGACGATCGGCACGAGCCGCGCTGGTTCGAGGAACGGTTTGAAGACGACGTACTCGTCCGGATCGACGGTA
>CAYVHH010000070.1:0-14406 GCA_964450175.1 uncultured bacterium
GTGGAGATTTCCACGCGGACCTGGTCGCCGAGACGGAAGATGCGAGTCTCGCCGGCATCCGGGAGCTCGACCTGAACCGGGGCGTGGGCGCCGATCTCGATTTCGTAGAGGTGGCGGGAGCCCTCGAAGACGCGCAGTGAAATTCGACCGGGAATGCTCGGGCCGCGCGCCATCGCGGCCTCGGTCATCGACAGCGTTTCGGGTCTGAGCACCAGGAGGCCGCGATCGCCGAGGCGGTGCGTACCCATGCCGGCGACCGGGACGCGGTCGCCCCGCTCGGTCTCCACGACGACGCCGAGATCACGGAGCTCGATGACGCGAACCGGAAGGAAGTTGGCGGGCCCAAGCGCTTCGGCGACCGCGCGGCACCTCGGCCGATGGTAGACCTCGGCTGGATCGCCCACCTGCAGGACGCGTCCACCGTCGATCACCGCGAGACGATCGGAGAGCGCCAGCGCGTCAGCCGCGTTGCGCGTGGCGTGCACCGTCGTCACCGCGAGATCGCGGTGGAGCTTGGTCAGCTCGAGCCGGAGCGACTTACGCGCCGTCGGATCGAGGTTGGCGAGCGGCTCGTCGAGGAGGAGCACCTGCGGCTCGACGGCGAGCGCGCGCGCCAGGGCGAGACGCCGACGCTGCTCCAGGGTCAGCGCCGCCGGCTTCTGCGCCTCGACGTTCGCGAGCCGCAGCCGCGCGAGCACGGTCGCGACTCGTCGCGTGATCTCGTCGGCGGGTACGCGCTGCTGTCGAAGACCGAACGCCACGTGCTCCCCCACGGCCATGTGGGGCCACAGCGCGCCGTCCTGGAAGACGTAGCCGATGCCGCGAAGACGCGGCGGGATCGCCGAGATGTCGCGGCCGTCGACGAGGACGCGTCCCCGCGTGATCGGCAGGAAGCCGGCGATCGCGCGCAGGACGTCGGACTTGCCCGATTTCGGCGGCCCGAGGAACGTGAAGAACTCGCCATAGCGGACGTGCTGCGTGATCCCGCACACGCCGGGCGGCACTCCCCCGCGAGTGTCGAGCTCCTCGAGTCGGATGTCGACCAGCGGGCGCTCGGCGACGCTCACGTCCGGGCTCCGCTCTCGCGCGCCCGGACAAGGGGCACGCAGGCCAGGCCGATCGACGCCAGCAGACAATAGACGACCGCCGGAGACGTCCACGCGAGCAGGCTGGTGGCGGCCACCGGACCGATGAAGCCGGCGCCGATGCGCGCCGCGTTGATCACGCCGATCGCCGAGCCGCCCGCGTGCTGGACGACTCGCGAGACGACCAGCGGGAACACGGGCGCAATCGACAGCACCTGCAGGAAGCGCAGGCCGCCGTACGCCCATACCGACCCCACCGCCGCCAGCGCGGCGACCGAGACCGACGAGGCCACCAGCAGCGTTCCGATCAGCCGCCGCTCGGGGAATAACTCACCCAATCGCGGCACCGCCAGGGCACCGAGAGCCGCCGCGACACCCGAGACGAAGATCAGCACGCCCCCGACCTCCAGGGTGCGCTCCGCGTCGACGCCGAGGCCGGGCAGCACGTGCGGCAGGATCGACGTGAAGTAGAACACCTGGATCGAGCCGCCGAGCACGACCACCGTGACCGCCGCCACTTCCCGGGCCCGGACGGGCCGGGCGGCGGCTCCGGCTTGCGGCGAATCCGGCGGCCGCGGGACCGCCCAGTGAACGAGCGCGGCGCAGGCGATCAAGATGGCGCCGCCCAGCACGAACGAGCCACGAATACCGAGCCGGGCGGCGGCGATCGCGCCGAAGAGAGGACCCATCACCTGCCCGACCGTCATCGACGACTGCAGAGCGGCCACCCGACGGCGCACCTCCGCGCCCTCTGCCCCTCGTCCCACCATGATGAAGCCGAGCGTCGATGCCGCGCCCATGGCGCCGAGGATGAGCCGGGCGAAGAAGAGCTCGGGCAAGGTGCGCGCGAGGGCCATCACGAAGAAACCCAGGCCCTGCAGCGCCTCGACCGCCACGTAGCAGGCCTTCGGGTTGCCGCGGGCGGCGTAGCGGCCCCAGATCGGTGCGGTCAACACCGTGACGAGCGACGTGATGCCGACGATCCACCCGGTCCACCGCAAGGTGGCGGTCGGGTCGAGGGTGCTGACGCGCTGGATGTGAAAGGGCAGGCTCACGAACACGAACGACCACGCGAACGAGCCGAAGAACATCGTGACGGGAAGAAGATGAGGCCCGGACAGCCTCAACTCGGGATCACGCTACGCCGTGCGCCTCATCGATGCCGCGGCTCGCATCTCCGGACGATTGAAGCACAGCGCCCCGCCCGGTCGCAACCATCCGACGCGGCTTGCGGCCTGCCACGACGGGCCGGCCGGACCGCTAGTCCGACTCGTGCTGGGCCATCCGCTTGAGGGCCTTGCGCCGCTTCTTGCGGGCCTGAGCCGATTTGCGCTTCCGCTTCACCGACGGCTTCTCGTAGTGTTCCCGTCGCTTCATTTCCTGAAAGAGGCCGTCCTTGAGCATCTGCTTCTTGAGCTGCTTCAGGGCAGCGTCGACCTGGTTGTCGAACACGACGATTTTCACTCAGGGCACCCGCAGACGTCGAGTCGAGCGATGAGGCTGGTACGGGACCGAGTTGTCGACGGCATCCATCTGCTTGAGCCGCTTGGACCCATGCTCGACCGCGGTGGCAATCGTCGGGAAGGTGTCGCGCGACTCTTCGACGACCTCACCGGCGTAGTTGACGATGCGCCAGCGCCAGCGGGAATCATCCTGCGGAGTCGAGACCGCTCCGACCTGCACGGGTTACCACCGCCCCCGGCTCTGGCCTCCACCGCCGCGAGAAGCGCCGCCACCTGACCCCGGGGCCTTCGCCTTCTCGACCTGGATGGACCGGCCGTCGAGGTTCGTGCCGTTGAAGCGGCTGATGGCCTGGTCGGCCTCCTCGGGAGTCGCCATCTCGACGAACCCGAATCCGCGCGAGCGACCGGTGTCCCGGTCCGTGACGACCTGTGCCGACTCGACCACCCCCGCCTGGGCGAACACCTCACGCAACCGCTCGCTGGACGTCGCGAACGGCAGGCCGCCGATGAAGAGCTTCTGGGCCATGACACCCCTCCTACAGGTCTCCCGCGCGTTGACGGCACTCCCTGGTACGCGGAAGACAGCGCCAGAGTCATGGTCTGGTGAAGGGAGGGATCCGCAATGGACCTGCGCCGCGACCAGACCCTCCTAGTGTGGCACGGCTCTTCCGCGGCCGGCGATCTATTTACCGACGCCGCTCCGGAGAGGCCCCGGGCGCGGAACCGCCCCCACCCGCCCCATCTGGGCGGCGCGCCTTTCGGGTCGGAGCACGGCCTCGCGCCCACGCCAAATTCACCGGCGTCTCGACACCTGGGAAGCGCCAACCCGGAAGGCCGAGGTGCAGGCGACGCGGGACGTTGCACGAATGGCCTCGTGGAAGGCGAGCGCTAGTGTGACGGCTCGTGCGCCCGAACGAGGCAGAACCCCTGCGCCTCGATGCCGAGCGCCACGTTGAATTTCGAGCGGAAGTTCTCGAGCGCCACGGCAGCGGTCAGCTCGACGATCTGCGCCTCCGAGAAATGCGCACGGACGCGCGCGAACAGATCCTCGCCGACCTTCCGGTCGCTGAACGTCATCGCTTCGGCGTACTCCATGGCCACCTTCTCGCGCTCGTCGAAGAGCGCGCTGGTGAGCGCGGTAGGGACCTCGGCGATCTTCGCCTCCGACGCGCCCGCTCGCATCCCACGGGATGCGTTGATGTCGATTCAGAACGGGCACCCGTTGATCAGGGCGACGCGCAAGTAGACCAGCGACAGGAGCTCCGCCGGCAGAAGACCGGACCGCTCGACCGCCGCCGAGAGCTGCTTTGCGGCCCTCATGATCCCGGGAGTGTGCGCCTGGATCTTCGTCGTGTTCAGGACGAAGCCGAAGGTCTCGGTCTCCTTCGCGAAGGCTTCCTTCAAGAGCGGATCGTCTCCGGGATCCTCGACCTCGCTGACCCGTGGCATGGCCCGATTATACCGTCGCGCCGGTCAGGGCCGGCCGCCGCGCGAGCGGCTCAGGCCGTCCTCGATTCCCGGCAGCGCGTCGAGGATCACCTTGCCGACGATCTCGAGGCTCCGCGCCGACACCTTGTCGAGCGTGTCCTCGGCCGTGTGCCAGGGCGGAAAGTCGAAGTCGATCAGCAGCGCCGCCGGGACCCCGAGACGCATGAACGGCGCGTGGTCGTCCTCGACGGCGAGCGATTCCGGCAGGAAGTGCGCGGAATAGCCGAGCCGCGTCGCGCTCGCCCAGATGACGTCGGTCATCCACGGCGTCGAGGCCGCCTCACGCCGGATACCGAGCTCGCGGTCGCCGATCATGTCGGCCACGATCACGGCACTCGGTAGCTGACGCGACTTGCTGAGCTCCGCCGCCATCCACCGCGAGCCGTAGAGGCTGTCGGTCGAGGTCCACGATTCGCGCGCCTCCTCGCCGTCGAGCCACACGACCCAGTAGGTGTAGTCGCGCTGACGCGCGTGCAGGCGGCGCGCGAGCTCGATCAGCAGCGCCGCGCTCGAGCCGCCGTCGTTGGCGCCCACGAACGCGAAGTCTTTGAACCATTTCGTATCGTAGTGGCCGGCGATGATGATCGTGTCGCGGCGGCGTCCCGGCAGCGCGGCGACCACGTTGGCCATCGGCAGCCGGCCGTGTGGGGTCGCCGCGTCGAACGACTCGACCCGGGCGGACACGCCGGCCTTGCGAAGCTCGTCGACGATGTACGTGCGCGCCCGCGCCGCCCCCGGCGACCCGGCCGGCCGCGGGCCGATGGCGACGAGCCGCTCCACGTGCCGGAGCGCGGCGCCGCCGTCGAACACCGGCGCAAGCCGCGCGTCCTGGGCGCCCAGCGGGAGCAGCCACGTCAGCAGGATCACGACGACCGCGACACCGACACCCGCTCGTCTCATCGAGCCTTCGCTCCGACGGCGCCGTAGTAGTTCAGGGTCAGCACGAAGGCGTCGGCGGCGACGACTTCGGTGAAGCCGTCGAGCCAGCGCTCGGCGGTCGCCCCGTCCACGAGCCCGAAGCGGACGGCCCGCTCGGCACGACGCTCCAGGAAGGTCTTCGTCCACGGCTCGAGCGTCGTGTCCTGGTAGACGTCGGTCAGCAGGCGCACGTCCACGAGACCGGCGGCCCGGAGCAGCCCCGGGAGGCGGCGGCCGCTGTGCGGCTCCTCGTAGATGCGCTCGGCCACCCCGCGCATGATGCGCTCGGTGAGCGTGCGGTCCGGATGCGTGACGGCGACCACGCCGAAATCCTGGTCTTGCAGACCCACGCGCCCACCCGGCCGCGTCACCCTCGCCATCTCCCGCGCCACGCGTAGCGGGTCGGCGACGTGCAGGACGACGGTGATGGCCAGGGCCGCGTCGAAGCGGTTCGTGGCGAACGGGAGGCTCGCGCCGTCTGCGACACGTAACACGATGCGCGCGTGACGCGCCGTCTCTCGACAGAGAGCCCGGGCCCGCTCGAGCAGCTGCCGGCTCGCATCGACCCCCACCACCTCGCCTCGGCGACCGACCATCGCCGCGAGGTCGCGAACGACCACGCCCGTGCCGCACCCCACCTCGAGGACGCGCTCGCCAGGTCTGACCGGGACGAACTTCAAGAAGCGCCGGCGCAGCCGCGCCTGCGCCGGTGTGCGGCCGCGCGCCTCGAGGCTCTTCGCCATCTCGTCGACGTTGGACTGCCCGTCGACGTCTCGCCACGGATCCGGATGGCGACTGTCCGCGCGCGGGCGACGGCCGGCGAGCGTCGATCGGGCGGAGTCGCGGCGGCTCACGCGGAGCGGGTCAGGCGCCGGTGTCGAGCCGGGCGCACTGCTCGCTGCAGAAGTATCGGGTGTGGCCGGCCTCCGAGCGACGCACGGCGCGCGACTTCACGATGTACGTCTGGCACACCGGGTCCTTGACGAGCTCGTCGGGTATGGCGCGTCGCGCGGGGCGCGGGGGGAGCCGGGTTCCGCGCAGCAGCGGGAACAGCAACACGAAGGCGACGACCAGGAACAGGAGAATCGGAAGAAGCCGCATACGACCTCAGCGGTCGGGCTTGATCGACACCGCCCGGAGGAACTCTTTGTCCTGGGTCGTCAGCTCGGACGAGACCGTCACGCCTTTCTTGCTGCCGGCGAAAAAAATTCCGGTGTCCGCGCCCCGACGGAGGATCTCCTGAACGGCGTCGCGGGCCGCGTCGGCGGCGGAGAGAGACGCTTCGATCGTCTGCAGGAGCTTCTTCAGGAGGGCATCGATCTGTCGATCCCGAGCCATCGCGTCCCTACGATATCATAGGGCGGTGAATGCGGCCTGGACCCGCCTGTCGTCGGCGGCGCGCTATACGCGCGGCAAGCTCACGCTCCGCGAAGACGCCTGGCGGCTGCCGGACGGCCAGGAGATCGTCTATCCCGTCCTGGCGGTCGGCGTGACGGTGGGCGTGCTTCCGTTCGTCGAGCCGGCGCGGGTCCTCCTGGTCGGCCAGTATCGCCATCTCGTCGGCAAGATCTCGTGGGAGCTTCCAGGCGGCGGCGCGCAGCCCGGCGAGGATCCCGCGGTCGCGGCCCAGCGCGAGCTGCGCGAAGAGGGCGGTTATCGCGCCGAGCGGCTCGAGCTGTTGACGAGCTTCTACCCCTCGAACGCCTACCTGGACGAGCTCGCGTACTGCTACGCCGCCTACGGGCTCACTCACGATCCGCTGCCCGCCGACGAGGACGAATTCCTCGAGCGCCGGGTGGTGCCCCTCGAGGAAGCCATCCGCATGGCCATCGAGGGCGGCATCACGGAGTCGGTCTCGAAGCTGACCTTGCTTCAATACGTGGCGCGGCCGCCCGAGAGGTCGTAGACGGCGCCGGTCGAGAACGAGCACTCGTCGGAGACGAGCCAGGCCACCAGCGCCGCCACCTCTTCCGGACGCCCGACGCGGCCCATCGGGATCTTGGCCACCAGGTAGTCGACGGTCTCCTTCGACATCTGCTTCACCATGTCGGTGCCGATCACGGCCGGCGCCACCGCGTTCACGAGAATCCCGTGGGTCGCCACCTCTTTCGCGAGGGCCTTGGTGAAGCCGATCACGCCCGCCTTGGCCGTCGAGTAGGGCACGAGCGTGGGATTCCCCTCTTTGCCGGCGATCGACGCGATGTTCACGATGCGCCCGCGCCGGCGCGGCAGCATGAGACGCACCGCCGCCCGCGAGACCAGGAACACGCTGGTGAGGTCGCACGCGATGACTCGATTCCAGTCGTCGTCGGTGAGCTCCCAGGTGAGCTTCGAGCCCCCGGTGATCCCGGCGTTGTTGACGACGATGTCGAGCCGACCCCAGCGCGCGTGCGCCGCTCCGACCGCTCGCTCCACGTCGTCGGCGCGCGTCACGTCGGCCACCAGCGCCATCGCCGAGGCGCCGAGCTCGCCAGCCGCCGCCTCGACCGCCGACTTGTCCAGGTCGACGAGCGCGACGCGAGCGCCGTCGGCCACGAGTCGCCGCGCGATGGCCAGTCCGATCCCGCGCGCCCCTCCGGTGATCAACGCGACCTGTCCGCTCAGACTCATGGGCTCCTCTCCCGGCCGTCCACCGCCACGGCTCCCCTCACGACAGCGCCTGCTCGAGGTCTTCGATCAGATCGTCGTGATGCTCGAGGCCGATCGACAGCCTCAAGAGATTGTCCGGCGTGCGCGTGCCGGCGCCCTCGATCGAGGCGCGGTGCTCGACGAGGCTCTCGGTCCCACCGAAGCTCGTGGCGCGGGTGAAGACCCGAAGCTTGGCCGCGACGTCCATGGCGCGGGCGCGATCCCCGCGCACCTGGACCGACAGCATCCCGCCGAACGCCGTCATCTGCCGACGCGCGACCTCGTGCGCCGCGTGAGTCGGCAACCCCGGATAGTGCACCGCTTCGACCCGCCGGTGGCCGTGCAGGAACGCGGCGACCCGGAGCGCGTTCTCCGAGTGGCCCCGCACCCGGTACGGCAGGGTCCGGATCCCGCGCCGCACGAGCCAGCAGTCGAACGGCGAAGGCACCGCGCCGGCCGACGCCTGCACCGCGCGGATCCGCTCGAACAGCTCGTCGCCGACCCGCGACACCACGGCCCCACCGAGCACGTCACCGTGACCGCCGAGATACTTGGTCGTCGCGTGGACGACCAGATCCGCGCCGAGCTTGAGGGGTGACTGGAGCACGGGGGTCGCCGTCGTGTTGTCGCAGACGTAGCGCGCACCCGCGCGACGAGCGATCTCGCCGATCGCCGCGATGTCGGTGATCTTCCACAAGGGGTTCGACGGCGTCTCGACCCAGACGAGCCGCGTGTTCGTCCGCATCGCCGCGCGGACCGCCGCAGCGTCGGTCATGTCCACGAACGTGGTGTCGAGCTTCCAGCGCGCGAAGGTCTCGCGCAGGAGCCGCGACGTGCCGTGGTACGCGTCCATCGGCGCGACCACGTGGTCGCCCGGCTCGAGCGCCAGGAGGACCGCGGAGGTCGCCGCCGAGGCCGACGAGAAGGCGGCGGCGGCCGCGCCGCCCTCGAGCGCCGCCAGGCACTCCTCGAGCGCCTCGCGGTTGGGATTGTTGTTCCGCGAGTAGAGGAAGCCGCGCGGGTACGAGCCGTCCGGATCGCGCTCGAACGTGGTGGACGGATGGATCGCCTGTGTGACCGCGCCGGTCCCGGGATCGACGCGCGCGCCGGCGTGGACCGCGACCGTTTCGATCCGCATCTCAGACACCTCCCCTGATCTTCTGGCCCCTGGGATCGTACAGCGGCTCCCGGCTCACGATCGCCGGGACCGTCTGACCGAACAGCTCGATCGCCAGACGCGTGCCCGGCGTGGACGAGGTGACCGGCACGTAACCGTACGCGATCGACGCCCCGACCGTATAGCCGTACCCTCCGCTCGTCACCCGCCCGATCGTACGCCCCTCGGCGAGAATCGGCTCGCCGCCGAGCGCGACCACGGTCGGCACGGCCAGCGTGAGGCACACGAGCCTGCGCGTGAGCCCCTCGGCCTTCTGCTTCACGAGCGCGTCGCGGCCGATGAAGTCGCCCTTGTCGAGGCGGACGCAGAATCCGAGCCCCGCCTCGAGCGGCGTGTGCTCCGGCGTGACCTCGGCGCTCCAGTAGCGGTACCCCTTCTCGAGCCGTAGCGAGTCGATCGCCCGATAGCCGGCGGCGACCATGCCGAGCGGGCTGCCGGCGGCCCAGAGCGCGTCCCACAGCGCGAGGCCGTCGGCGGTCGGCGTGTAGAGCTCCCAGCCGAGCTCACCGACGTAGGTCACCCGGAGCGCGAGGACGGAGGTCCGGCCGACCGTGAGACGCCGCGCGCTCATGTACGGGAATGCGGCATCGGACACGTCCGCCCGCGTCACGCGCGAGAGAACCTCACGCGCCAGGGGCCCGAAGAGGCCCAGGCACGCGTGGCGCTCGGTCACGTCGTCGACCGCGACCGCGCGATCGTCCGCGGCGTGGGACCGCACCCAGGCCAGATCGTGGAGCCCGAAGGCGCTGCCGGTCACGAGCATGAAGCGGTCCGGACCCAGCCGCGTCACGGTCAGGTCGCACTCGATCCCGCCGCGCTCGTTGAGCAGCTGCGTGTAGGTGACGGCGCCGACCGGCTTGTCGAGCTCGCTGTCGGCCAGTCGCTGCAGCAAGCCGAGCGCGCCGGCGCCCGACACCTCGAGCTTGCTGAACGACGTCTCGTCGAACAGCGCTGCCTTCTCGCGAGCCGCACGATGCTCGGCCTCGATCGCCGTCGACCAGTGGCGCGCTGACCAGCCCTGCGGCGTCCACCTCCGCGGCGAGTGCACCGCGTTCGCCTCGAGCCAGTTCGGCCGCTCCCAGCCTGCCTTCTCGCCGAACGCGCCCCCGAGGGCTTCGACCCGCGCGTGCACGGGCGAGCGCTTGAGACCGCGTCCGGCGCGCCGCTCCTCGCCGGGATAGTGAATGTCGTAGTACGTGGAGTACGTCTCGAACGCCTGGGCTCGCGCGTAGCCACGGTCGGCGTAGTGGGCGCCGAAGCGTCGCAGGTCCATTCGCCAGACGTCGATCGACGGACGCCCGTCGAGAATCCACTCGGCCATGACCTTGCCGACGCCGCCGGCCCCGGCGATGCCGTGAGCGCAGAAGCCGGCCGCCACGAAGAAGCCGCGCACGTCCGGCGCCTCGCCCATGATGAACTCGCCGTCCGGCGTGAACGCCTCGGGACCGTTGATCAACGTGATGACCTCGGCACGGCCGATCGCCGGTACGCGGGAGATCGCCAGCTCCATCAGGTCACCGAAGCGCTCCCAGTCCGGCGCGAGCAGCTTGTGGGTGAAGTCTCGCGGGATCCCCTCGAGTCCCCACGGCGCGGGCGTGCGCTCGTAGCCGCCCATGAGGAGGCCTCCGACCTCTTCGCGAAAGTACACGAGCCGGTCGGGATCGCGCATCGTCGGGATGTCGCGGGTCACGCCGTCGATCGGCTTCGTGACCAGGTACTGATGTGCCATCGGAATGACCGGCACCGTGAGGCCGGCCATGCGACCGACCTCGTGCGACCAGATCCCGCCCGCGTTGACGACGACCTCGCACGGCACCCGGCCGTGGTCGGTCTCCACGCCCGTGACCTTGCGACGGTCGACCGCGATGCCGAGCACGTTCACGCCGGTCCGGATCGTCACGCCGCGCTTCCGGGCGCCCGCGGCCAGCGCCCCGGCGAGCGACGCCGGATCGATGCGACCGTCGGTCGGCAAATACGCCGCCCCCTCGACACCGGCGACGCTCATCAGCGGGAACAGCTCGCGCGCCTCGGCCGCGGAGATCAGGCTCAGCGGGAGCCCGAACGTCCGCGCCCAGCCGACCTGCCGCCGGAGCTCGAGCAGCCGTTCCTTCGACGAGGCCAGTCGCAGGCTGCCGACCTCGCGCCAGCCCGGATCGATCCCGGCGTCGTCGCGCAGCCGTCTATAGAGCTCGACGCTCGCCATGTTCATCCGAGTCAGCGCGATGGTCGAGCGCAGCCGGCCCACGAGGCCGGCGGAATGAAAGGTCGACCCGCCGGTGAGCTCTCCCCGATCGAGCACGAGGACGTCGGAGCAGCCCGCGACCGCCAGGTGATACGCGATGCTGCAGCCGGCGACGCCGCCGCCGATGATGACGACGCGAGCGGGACCGATGGGTGGAGGCCCGCTACCCGGCGGTGAAGCCGCCGTCGACGACCAGCTCCGCGCCCGTCATGAACGACGATTCGTCGCTCGCCAGGAACAGCGCGACGTAGGCGATCTCGCGCGGCTGCGCGATCCGTCCGAGCGGGATGCCGGTCTCGAACTCCTTCCGGATCGCGTCGGTGAGGTACGGCGCCTGGAGCGGTGTGTCCACGATGCCCGGGTGGATGATGTTGCAGCGAATCTTGTCGCGCGCGAACTGGATCGCCAGGGACTTCGTCAGCGAGATCAGGGCGCCCTTCGCGGCGGTGTAGGCGTCCTGGGCGCGCGTGAAGCCGGCCAGGGCGGACACGGAGCCCATGTTGATGATCGAGCCGCCGCCCGCGCGCTGCAGATGCGGGATCCCGTACTTCGTCACCCAGAAGACCGATTTCAGATTGATCGCCATGACGCGATCCCACCAGCGGTCGTCGGTCTCGAGCACGGAGCGGTCGCGATCCTTCCACAGGACGCCGGCGTTGTTGTGCAGGACGTGCAGCGCGCCGAAGCGGCGCACGCCCTCGTCGACCATCCGCTGGACGTCGGCCTCGACCGCGACGTCGCCGGTGACGGCGACCGCCTGGCCGCCGGCTTTCTCGACTCGCGCAACCGTCCCCTTCGCCGCCTCCGCGTCGATGTCGGCGACGACGATCCGGGCGCCCTCCTCGGCGAAGAGTGCGGCGGTCTCACGACCCATGCCCATGCCGGCGCCGGTGATCAGCGCGACCTTCCCGGTGAGCCGCCCGCTCATCGCGTGGCTCCGGCCCGTCGCAGCTCGGCGACGCTCGCCGCGAACGCCTCCACGACGCCCTGCATGTCCGCGGGCGTCAGGGTGCCCATGTTGGAGACGCGGAACGCGTACTTCCGGATGTCGCCCTGCCCGGCGTAGATGATGTAGCCGCGGCGCTTCATCGCGTCGTGGAGCGGGTCGTACGCGATGCCCGGCAGCAGCTTGAACGTCGTGAGGATGTTCGAGCGCGCGCCCTCGGCGACGAGCATCTCGAAGCCGAGCGCCGTCATGCCCCGGCGCAGGACTCGCGCGTTCTCGGCGTACCGGGCGATCCGCTCGGGCACGCCTTCCTTCTCGAGCTCCCGCAGCGCCTGCCGCATCGCGTGCAGCACCTGGACCGCAGGCGTGAACGGCGTGTTGTCCTGCTCCTGCGTGACGTAGTGGTTCGAGAGGTCGAGATAGACGCTGCGCGGCGGCTTGCCCCGGAGCGCCTCGAGTGCCTGCCGCCGGGCCAGCACGAACGAGATCCCCGGCACGCCCTGCAGGCACTTGTTCGCGCTGGCCATCACGAAGTCGATCCCGTCCTGGGCGACGTCGAGCGGCTCGCCGAAGAGCGAGCTCATCGCGTCGACCAGGACGCGGCGTCCCTCGTCCGCGGCGGCGCGCGCGATCTCGGCCACGGGGTTCAGGACGCCCGTCGTCGTCTCGTGATGCACGACCGCGACGTGGGTCAGCTGACGGTCGGCGCGCAGCGCCGCGCGCACGTCGTCGGGACGGGCGGGCGTGGCCACGTCGTAGGTGAGCGCATGAGCCCGGATCCCGTGGGCGCGCGTGATCTTCAGGAGGCGATCGCCGTAGACGCCGTTGTCGACGACCAGGAGCCCGCCGTCGGCCGGCACGGCGGAGCTCACCGCCGCCTCGACGGCCGCGGTACCCGAGCCGGTGAAGAGCACCGCCGCGAAGCCGTCACCGCCCTCGGCCAGGCGCACGAGGCGCTCGCGACAGTCGCGCATCACCTCGAAGAACTCCGGCTCGCGATGGCAGAGATCGGGCGTCACCAGCGCCTCGCGAACCTCTCGGCTCGTGTTGGCCGGGCCCGGGTTGAGGAGGATCCACTCTCGATCGCTCACGCTCGCTAGATCCTTTCGAAGTTGCGCCCGAGCTCCCAGTCGGTCACCACCTGGTCGAACGCCTGCTGCTCGAGGCGCGCGGTGTGCAGGTAGTGATCGACGACGCGATCGCCGAACGCCGAGCGCGCGACCTTCGAGCGCTCGAGCTCGCCGATCGCCTCGCGGAGCGTTTTGGGCACCTGGGGAAGCGTCGCGTCCTCGTACGCGTTGCCGTCGTAGGGCTTCGCCGGCTTGAGATTGCTCGCGATGCCGTGCAGCCCGGCCGCGATCGTCGCCGCGAAGGCGAGGTAGGGATTGGCGTCGGCGCCGGGGATCCGGTTCTCGACGCGAAAGCCGCCCCCCTCGCCGCAGAGCCGGAAGCCGCACGTGCGATTGTCCCAACCGGCCACGATGCGGGTCGGCGCGAACGACCCGGACTGGTAGCGCTTGTACGAGTTGACGCCGGGCGCATAGAAATATGCGAGCTCCCTGGCCATCGCCATCTGCCCGGCCAGCCACTGGCCGAAGAGCGGCGTGCTGCTGGTCTTGGCGCCGCGGCCCGCGGCCGCGAACAAGGCCTTGCGCCCGGTCTTGTCCCAGAGCGACGAGTGCAGATGAAAGGACGAGCCGGCCGCGGTCATGTCGTACTTCGCCATGAAGGTGATGGCCGAGCCGTGCTGGTGCGCGATCTCCTTCGCGCCGTGCTTGTAGAGCGCGGTGCGATCGGCCATCTCGAGCGCCTCGGCGTAGCGGAGGTTGATCTCTTCCTGTCCCCGGCCCCACTCGCCCTTCGAGGTCTCGACCGGCACGTCGGCGGCCTCCATCCCGTTGCGGATGGCGCGGATCAGCGGCTCTTCCTTCGAGGTTTGGAGGATGTGGTAGTCCTCGAGGTAGCCAGACACCGGTGTCAGGTCGTGATAGCGCTTTCGGCGCGCCTCCTCGAACGACTCCTTGAAGCAATAGAGCTCGAGCTCGGCCGCGGTCTTCACGACGTAGCCGAGGGCCGTCGCGCGCTCGATCTGCCGCTTGAGGATCCAGCGCGGCGCTTCCTCGATCGGCTCCCCCTCCTCGGTGAACACGTCGCAGAACACGAGCGCCGTCTTCGGCAGCCACGGGATGATCCGCGCGGTCGTGAGGTCCGGAACCATCTTCATGTCCCCGTAGCCGCGCTCCCACGAGGTGAGCTTGAAGCCGGGGAGCGGCTCCATGTCCATGTCGACGGTGAAGAGATAGATGCAGGCGTGCGCGCCGTCGTCGATGACGTGATCGAGGAAGTAGCGGCCGACGACGCGCTTGCCCATCAGACGGCCGAGTGCGTCGGGGAAGACGGTCAGGACGGTGTCGACGTCGCCCTTCTCGATGAGCTGCGCGAGTCGTCTGCGATCGAGC
>CAYVHH010000071.1:0-5549 GCA_964450175.1 uncultured bacterium
GACCTCCTGAACGCGCAGGGGAGCGACGAAGGCCGGAAGGTTGCCGAAATCATCCAGGCCTCGCTGAAGGACATCGGCGTGCAAGTCGAGATCCGCGTCATCGAGTGGGCGGCGCTTCTGAAGGAGTACATCAAGAAGCGCAACTTCGAGACGGTGATCCTGGCCTGGGGGATCACGCCCGATCCGGATCAGTACGACATCTGGCACTCGTCCAAGACCAAACCCGACGAGCTGAATCGCATCGGCTACGCGAACCCCGAGGTGGACGAGCTCCTCGAGAAGGGGCGGAGCACGTGCGTCGAGGCCGACCGCAAGAAGTACTACGATCGGCTGCAGGAAGTCCTCGCCGACGACCAGCCCATCGTATTCCTCTATTTCCGCGACGGGCTCCCGGTCGTCGCGTCCAGGGTTCGGGGGATCGTGCCGGCACCGATCGGGATCAACTACAACTTCAACGAGTGGTTCGTCCCGCTGAATCTGCAACGTTATACGGCCGGTTAGATTCGGCTCCGCCGCGTTAGAATAGCGGGCCATGTTCGGCTACGCGCTGCGGCGGCTCGTCCTCGCGATCCCACTCCTGATCGGCATCACCTTCGTCTCGTTCCTGGTCATCCATCTGGCACCCGGCGAGCCGGTCGAGAATCAGGCCGGTGAGAGCAGCACCCAGTCCGACGCGAAGCTCCGGGAGCGACTGCGCGAGATCTATGGGCTCGACAAGCCGCTGCACGTCCAGTACTGGAACTGGGCCACGCGCCTCGTGCGACTCGACTTCGGGCGCTCGTTCTCGCCGGACGCGCGGCCCGTGCTCCAGAAGATCGGCGAGCGGCTGCCCATCACGCTCTTGCTCAACATCGTCGAGATGATGATCATCGTCATGCTCGCGATCCCGATCGGGGTGCTCTCGGCGACACGCCAATACTCGACCTTCGACAAGATCACGACGGTCTTCGTGTTCGTGGGCTTCGCGACGCCCGACTTCTGGCTGGCACTGATGCTCATGATCGTCTTCGGCGTCCAGCTCGGCTGGCTGCCGATCTCGGGCCTCCGGTCGCCGACCTGGGAGTACCTCGCCTTCTGGCGGCAGCAATGGGACTTCGTCGGGCACCTCGTGCTGCCGATCCTGGTCGCCACGTTCGGCGGGCTCGCCGGCTTCTCGCGCTACATGCGCCAGTCGATGCTCGAGGTGGTCCGGCAGGACTACATCCAGTCGGCGCGGGCCAAGGGGCTCTCGGAGCGCGTGGTCATCGGCAAGCATGCGCTCCGCAACGCGCTGCTGCCGATCGTCACGGTCCTCGGGCTGTCGCTGCCCGGGCTCATCGGCGGCAGCGTGATCGTGGAGTCGATCTTCGCCATTCCCGGCATGGGACAGCTCATGGTCCAGGCGGTCTTCGAGCGTGACTACCCGGTGATCATGGGCAACCTCGTCATCGTCGCGACCCTCACCCTGGTCGCCAACCTGATCGCCGACCTCACGTACAGCCTGGTCGACCCGCGCATCCGGGTGGCGGCGCGCCGGGGTCGCCGGTGACCGCGTGAGGGGCTTCTGGCGGGCGTTTCGCCGGAACAAGCTCGCGCTGGTCGGCGGGGTCGTCGTCGCCATTCTCGTCGCGCTCGCCCTGCTGGCGCCGCGCATCGCGCCGTGGGACCCGAACCGACTCGACGTCCGGAAGATCCTCGACGCGCCCTCGAAGGCCCACCCGCTCGGAACCGATCAGCTGGGGCGCGACGTGCTCTCGCGCATGCTCTACGGCGCGCGCGTCTCGCTGGCGGTCGGCTTCGTGTCGGTCGGCATCGCGACGATGATCGGCATCGCGCTCGGCGCGGCGGCGGGCTACCACGGCGGCACCATCGACGCGATGGTGATGCGGCTCGTCGATCTCATGCTGGTCTTCCCGCGCCTGTTTCTCCTCCTCGCGGTGCTGGCCTTCCTGCGACCGTCGATCTGGACGATCATGGCGGTGATCGGCCTCACCGGCTGGATGAGCGTCGCCCGCCTCGTCCGCGCCGAGTTCCTGTCACTGAAGGAGCGCGAGTTCGTGCTGTGGTCCCAATCGATCGGCGCGAGCTCGTTTCGCACGATCTGGCGCCACATCTTGCCGAACGCGATCGGGCCGGTGCTGGTGGCGATGACGCTCGGCATTCCCGCCGCGATCCTCACCGAGTCGGGATTGTCCTTCCTCGGCCTCGGCGTCCAGCCGCCGCACGCGACCTGGGGCAACATCCTGAACGAGGGCAAGGACGCGATCGAGATCGGCTGGTGGCTCTCGGCCTATCCGGGCCTGGCGATCCTCGTCACGGTGCTCTCGTACAATCTCCTCGGCGAGGGGATTCGTGACGCGCTCGACCCGCGGCTTCGCCAGAGCGTCGCGCGAATTGTCAGTCGCGCGCGATAGCGCTATACTTCGGCCTCGCACCTCGCCGAAGTGGCGGAACTGGCAGACGCGCACGTTTGAGGGGCGTGTGGGGCAACCCGTGGGGGTTCGAGTCCCCCCTTCGGCACCAGAATCCTCTCGCGAAATCGTCGTTCTTCTCCCGAGTAGCCGCCGATCCTCGGCTCGCGATGTCCGCTGCCGCGTCGCTCGTCGGCTTTGCTCTCGCGCGGCCGTTGGTTGTCTCGCGGGGACTCTCGTTTCGTCGTGATCGCCGGGGCATCCAACCGTAACGAACCCCGATGACGAGCGCAGGGGTGCCCTTTACAATGGATTCGTGATGCGAGCGGCTGACGTCGTGCGGCGGAGATTCCTCGCGGCGCTCGTTCTCGCCGGGACGGCGGCCGGCTGCGGCGCAGGGAAGAGCGGAGTCCTGGACTTGTCGTGGACGGCGCCGGTAGCGAATGCCGACGGCAGCCCGGCGGCCGACATCGCGTCCTATCGTGTCTACTACGGCACGACGCCGAATCCATGTCCCTGGGGGACCTACGTCACGGTCCCGTCCCCGCCGGTAGGCCCCGGCCAAACGGTGACGACGAGGCTGACCAGGCTCAGCGTGGGGGAGGTCTACCACGTGGCGGTGACTGCGGTCAGCTCGAGCGGCGCGCAGAGCGCCTGTTCGACGGCCGCGACGAACCGGGCCCGCAAGCCTGACTGAGAGCCGACAGCTCGCGGCGCGACGCGACCGGGATCGGCTACGGCGCCGGTGCCTGGCCCTTCGATAGTCGCACCAGGAACTTCGCGAGGTCGCGCGCGATGTCGTCGAGGGCATTGCGGATGTGGTTCTCGGAGACGCCGCCCCAGATTCCCATGGTCGCCTGGCGGCGGTCGGCCGTCACGATGACGACCTGGCCCGACCGCAAGTCGGCGATGTGGGTCTCGGCCTGGACCCTCGCGGCGCCGCCGCCGTACACCCCGAATATCGCGCGCAAGGTCTGGTCGCCTTCATCCAGGCGAGTGATCTCGCCGTCGAGCTTCAGCGCTTTCTCGTCACCGGGGCGGTACTCCGTCTCGCTCAGGTCGAGCACGCGGTCGAACAGGGCGCTCTCGCGCAGCCGCCGGACTACCTCGGATTGCAGGAAGCTGGACATCGCGTCCGCGAGCCGGCGGCCGTCATCGTCCTTGACGCTCGGGTCGACGACCGGGAACTTCGCGACGGCCATCATTCGGTAGCCCCTCAGGTCGACGCCGGGCGCGACCCCGACGCGCCCGGCGTCCCGGTCGCTCTGGGTCGGCTTGAGCCCTCCTGCGCCCACACTGTCGTCGGGGCTCACCCGATATGGGCCGTAGCAGCCGAGTGCCAGAACCGAGATGGCGACGACGACGAGCCCGACCAGTCGATCACGACGAAGCGCCATACGTGTTTTCATCCCGAGGAATCCGGAGGCCGGGGTCGTCGGCAATTATAGGCCCGGGCCGGCGGTTGCGGGCCCGGGGCCTCGGTCCCGCGACGTCTGGACGAAGGTCCATATGGCATAATGGCCCGGTTGGAACGAACTGAACGGCTGCTCATGGCGCAATCACTTCCGGTGATCCAGCCCGACAGTCATCCGCTCCTGGGTCGCAAGCCGGCGTGGCTCAAGGTGCGGGCGCCCGGCGGGCCGAATTACATGCGGCTCAAGGGCCGCCTGCGCGAGTGGAATCTCCACACGGTCTGCGAGGAAGCGCACTGCCCGAACATCGGCGAGTGCTGGGAAGAAGCGACCGCGACCTTCATGATCCTGGGCGACGTCTGCACGCGGAACTGCGGCTACTGCGCCATCGCGCACGGCAAGCCCGTCTGGGAGGATCGTGAGGAGCCCGAGCGTATCGGCCGGGCGGTCGGCGATCTGAGCCTCGACTACGTCGTGGTCACGTCGGTGAACCGCGACGACCTGGCTGATGGTGGCGCCGCCCACTGGGCGGCCACGGTTCGCGCCGTCCGGCGGCACGCTCCCCGGTGCCGGGTCGAGGTGCTCATCCCCGACTTCCAGGGCAGCACCGCGTCACTCGAGACCGTCATCGCGGCCGGTCCGCACGTCCTGAACCACAACACCGAGACGGTGCCGCGGCTCTACAAGGTCGCCCGGCACGGCGGGCGCTACGAGCGGACGCTCGGGCTGTTCCGTCACGCCCGCGCCGTGGCGCCCGGCCTGCCGCGAAAGTCGGGGATCATCCTGGGTCTCGGCGAGACGCGGGACGAGCTCGTGGCCACGATGCGCGACCTGCGCGACGTCGGCGTCGTGATCCTGACCCTGGGCCAGTACCTGCGGCCCTCGCCCCATCATCTGCCGGTCGAGAAGTACTACCATCCGGACGAGTTCGCCGAGCTGGCCGGGGTTGGCCGCGAGCTCGGCTTCAGCCACGTCGAGTCGGGTCCGCTCGTCCGCAGCTCCTATCACGCGAAGCGGCAAGCCGACGCCGGGGGCACAAGTGCTTGACGTGCGCCACCGGGCTGAACGCGCGTGTCGGAGCCAGGTCGCGTCTCTCTCAGGCCACCCCCGGTTCAAGCCGGTCTCGAGGCCCCCGCTACAACGCAGCCAGGTCGCGTCTGTCTCAGGCCACCCCCGGTTCAAGCCGGCCTCACGACCCCCGCTACAACGCAGCCAGGTCGCGTCTGTCTCAGGCCACCCCCGGCTCAAGCCGGTCTCGAGGCCCTCGTTACAATGACCTACGCGCCGATGCTCATGGTCTTTGCCATCTCGGCGCTGGTGGCCGGAGCGCTCGTGCTCCTGCCGAGCCTGATCGCGCCGCGGAGGCTCACGCCGGTGAAGGCCGAGCCGTTCGAGTGCGGCAAGGATCCGATCGAGGTCTCCGAGGGCAAGTTCGCGATCAAGTTCTCGACGGTCGCGATCTTCTTCATCCTCATCGACATCGAGCTCTTGTTCATCTGGCCGTGGGCGATGCTCTACCGGCAGCTCGGCTGGTTCGGCTTCGTCGAGATGCTGGTGTTCCTGGGCATCTTGATGCTCGGGTTCGCGTACATCTGGCGCAAAGGGGGCCTCGAATGGGAGTAGGCGGCTTCTTCACGAGCAAGCTCGACGAGGCCATCGGCTGGGCCCGGAAGTATTCCATCTTCCAGTACCCGTTCGTGACGGCGTGCTGCGGGATGGAGTACATGGCGACCGCGTGCTCGCACTA
>CAYVHH010000072.1:0-5037 GCA_964450175.1 uncultured bacterium
CGGAAGGCCCAGGGTGCCCTGCGCGGCGTGGAATTTCGCGAAGTCGTCGAACTGGTCCTCGAGGAGCTGTAGGAGCTGCGCGGTGCAGTCCCCGGCCGGCGCCGAGTCCGCCCGGACGCCCGACGGCGTCGCCGCGGACCGCGCCGCGGTCACGCCCTGCGGCAACAATCCGCCGTAGGTCTCCGTGCTCGGGCATCGTCCCGAGGGATTGGCCGTCAGCGCGCGCGCGGTCAAGGTCGTGAGCTTCGGCTGCCACAAGTCGTAGAAGTCGCGGTTGTCGACGAACGTGCCCCGCGTGCGGCCCATCACGATCGTGAACCGCAGGAACTCTTCGTAGAAATCCGAAACCGTCTTCTCGATCGCGTCGTCATACGGCTGGATCAGACGGACCGAGCAGCCCGTCAGCGGAACGAGCAGCATCACCAGGAGCAGCCACAGCGCGGGAGACCGGTGCAGGATCAAACGAGCTCGCGGTCGTGCCATGCGACCTCCTCAACGGAGTGCTACTGTGACGCCCACCCAGCATAGAACCTCGGCGGATGATTTCGAGGGGGGAAAGATGAACGTGACGCGCACCGCGATCGTGGCGTTCTGGTGGTTCATGATCGTGTCGCAATATCCGGGCGGCACCTTGTCGGCGGTCACCCAGGGACCGTTCGGGACGCAGGCCCAATGCGATTGGGGACGGCAGCAGGTTGGGGTGGCGACCGGCCTGCGCGGCGGACAGGGCGTCGGCTGGGGCTTGACCTCGTGCTGGAACGACGGGCGGTGAGGTTGCCGTCGCTGGGGGCGGCGTAGCGCGCCGCCACGTGACGCTGTCGGCGCCGTGACCCATCGTGTAACGTGGTAGAGTCATTCGGCAAAACTAGGCGGAGGGGTGGCCGAGCCCGGTCGAAGGCGTCCGACTCGAAATCGGATAGGGGCCCAGAAGGTCCCTCGGGGGTTCAAATCCTCTCCCCTCCGCCAAATTTTCCCGACGATCGCGAAATCCTGATGAGCCAGAAAATGAGGAGGGGTGACCGAGCGGCCGAAGGTGCGGCACTGGAAATGCCGTGCACGGGTAACCCCTGTGCCCCGGGTTCGAATCCCGGCCCCTCCGCCAGATGTGTTCGGCTTGGCCGTGCTAGACGGGGAGTTAGCGGTGCCCTGTAACCCGCAATCCGCTTCAGCGGGGTTGAATTCCCTCTCGAGGGCGGATCGTGTTGAGTGAGCTTCACGGGGCGGCGTTGAAGGTTGGGCCCCACGCAACGAGAATCGTCGAACCCCGCCAGGCCCGGAAGGGAGCAACGGTAAGGCGACCCTCTCGTGTGCCGTGGGAGTACCTGGCCGGAGCAGGCTCCGGGGAGAGATCGCAGTACGGGCCGTTCGAAGGAGGGTGCACGGTCATTGTATTGGAGCGTGAGCTCGGCTTGGACCGAGGGTGGCGAGCGATAGGTACTTGTGGCTCCGCTCGTGGAGTCAACCCGAGCCACCAGGTCGGCTCCGCTCGTCGAGTCGAGCCGTGAGCTATCAGGTTCTCGCGCGAAAATGGCGCCCGCAGACATTTGATGCGGTCGTTGGGCAGGACGCGATCACACGGACGCTCCGGAACGCGCTCGCCTCCGGCCGCATCGCGCATGCCTACCTGTTCGCCGGCCCGCGGGGTATCGGTAAAACGACGACGGCCCGATTGCTGGCGCGCGCGCTGCTCTGCACGGCGCGCACCGGGCCCGAGCCCTGCGGCAGGTGTGCGGTGTGCGTCGAGGGGCTGGCCGGGACACTTGTGGATGTGATCGAGATCGATGGCGCCTCGAATCGAGGTATCGAAGAGATCCGGACGCTCCGCGAGAACGTGAAGTACACCCCGGCGCGCGGCAAGTACAAGGTCTACATCATCGACGAGGTCCACCAGCTCACCGAGGCCGCGTTCAACGCACTCCTGAAGACCCTGGAAGAGCCGCCGGCGCACATCGTCTTCGTGCTCGCCACGACGGATCCTCGCGAGATTCCGGCGACCGTGCTGTCGCGCGTGCAGCGCTTCGACTTCCGCCCGATCGCTCCCGATGCGCTGCGTGGGTCGCTCGAGCACATCCTGAACGAGGAAAAGATTCCGTTCGAGCCCGCGGCGCTGCCGGTCATCGTGCGCGCGGCCGAAGGCTCGTTGCGCGACGCGCTCTCGCTCCTCGACACGGCGATCGCCTACGGTGAAGGCCGGCTCGAGGCGGAGACAACCGCGAAGCTGCTCGGCGCGACGGCCCCGGTGACGGTGCGCGCGTTCGCCACGGCGGTGGTCGGGCACGACACCGCCGCGGCGCTCGAGGCGATCGACCGCGCGGCGCGGGACGGCGAGGATCTCCTGGCATTCGCCCGCGACGTCATCGAGCTCCTGCGGCTCACGCTCGTGCTCAAGGCCGCGCCGAACGCGAAGCCCGCCGATCTCACGCACTCCGAAGGCAACGAGCTGCGCAAGCTCGGCGAGGGCGCGAGCCTCGACGAGATCCTCTACGTGCTCCGCGCGTTCCTCGAGGCCGACGCGCTCATGCGCGAGTCGCCGCACCCGCGGGTCGAGCTCGAGATCGCCACCGTGCGCTCGACGCGGCGCCCCGTACCTCAGGCGCTCGACGACGTGCTGCGCCGCGTCGACGAGGCGCAGCGTGAGATCCGGCAACAGGCGCTGGCGACGCCGGCGGCGGCCCCGACGGCGCAAGCGAGTCTCTTGACGGGATCCGAGCCCGCGCGTGTCGAGATGCGCAAGCCGACAGCCGCGGCTCCGAGCGCAGTCGCCCCGGCTCCGCGGCCGTCGACCGCGCCGCCGCCGCTCTCGCAGCGCTCGACCACGGCCGCGCCACCGCCGGCTCCGTCATCCGCTCCGGCGGCGCCCGCGTCGGCGGCCCCGCCGCCCTCGGCGGATCTGGCGACGGCGTGGGATCGGGTCGTGGACGAGGTCATGAAGAAGAAGCCGACCCTGGGAAGCCTGCTGACGCAGGCCCGGCCGAGCGGCATCAGCGATCGCGAGCTCACGATCGTGCTGCACGGGAATCATTTCCATCGAGAGATGCTGGCGGACGTCGCGAACCGCGAGCTGGTCCTGCAAGCGGTGCGGCGCTGCGTCGCCGGCGCCGAGCGTATCAACGTGGTGTCGGGCAGCGAGGCCACCGGAACCATCTCGGCGCACCCGGCGGTGCAGGCGGCGATCGCGGAATTTCAGGGCGAGGTGGTCGCGGTACGGCCGCGCCTGCCGGAAGGAGAGGGCCAGTGAAGGGGTTCGGGAACATCATGAAGGAAGCGCAGAAGCTGCAGGCCCAGATGGCGGCCATGCAGGAAGAGGTCGGCAAGCGCAAGGTCGAGGCCACGGCCGGCGGCGGCATGGTGACGGTCGAGGCCAACGGTAAGCAGGAGCTCACCGCCGTGAAGATCGATCCCGAGGTCGTCAACAAAGAGGACGTCCAGATGCTCGAGGATCTCGTGCTCGCCGCGGCGAACGAGGCGCTCAGAAAATCGCGCGAGCTCGTGCAGCAGGAGCTCGGCAAGCTGACCGGCGGGCTGAAGATCCCCGGTCTGGGTATGTAGGCGGAGCGGGTTGGCGTATTACCCCGAGCCCGTCGCCCGCCTGATCGAAGCCTTCCAGCGGCTGCCCGGCATCGGGCCGAAGACGGCCCAGCGGCTCACCTTCTTTCTACTCAAGCGCCCGGCCGCCGAAGTCCGCGAGCTCTCCGAGTCGCTCGTCGCCGTCAAGGATCGTATCGTCTACTGCGGCACGTGCTTCAACGTCACGGACCAGGATCCGTGCCGTCTGTGCGCGGATCCCGCCCGCGACGGACGCTTGCTCTGCGTCGTCGAGGAGCCGAACGACCTGATGGCGATGGAGCGCACCGGCGAATACCGGGGCCGCTATCACGTGCTCCTGGGCGCGCTCTCGCCGCTCGACGGTATCGGCCCCGACGACCTGAAGGTTCGCGAGCTGCTGGCGCGCCTGGAAGGCAGCGCGGTCGCCGAGGTCATCCTGGCGACCAATCCGAACGTGGAGGGCGAGGCGACGGCGCTCTATCTCGCCAAGCTCCTGCGCCCGCTCGGCGTGCGGCTCACGCGCATCGCGCGCGGGCTCCCGGTCGGCGGCGATCTGGAATACGCCGACCAGGTGACGCTCTCGAAGGCCCTCGAAGGCCGGCGCGAGATCGCCTGAAAAGACAACCGGCCCGAGCCATCTGGCCCGGGCCGGCGCCCACGCATCGCGCGGGCACGAACGTACGACCGCGAAGAGCTAGAAATCCCCGTGGGGCATCGGCGGTGCCGCCGCCGGCTTCTCTTCCGGCAGATCGGTGATCAGCGCCTCGGTCGTCAGCAGCAGGGACGCGACCGACGCCGCGTTCTGCAGCGCCACCCGCTCGACCTTGGTCGGGTCGATGATGCCGGCCTGGATCATGTCGACGTATTCCATGCTGTCCGCGTCGAAGCCACGGTTCGGCACGGTCTCGCTCTTGACCTTCTCGACGATCACGCTGCCCTCGAGGCCCGCGTTCTCGACGATCTGGCGAATGGGCTCCTCGAGCGCCCGCTTGACGATCATCGCGCCGACCTTCTCGTCGCCGCTGAGCTTCACGCCGTCGATCGCCTTCGCGCTTCTCAGGAGCGCCACGCCGCCACCCGGCACGATGCCTTCCTCGACCGCCGCGCGGGTCGCGTTCAGCGCGTCCTCGACCCGGGCCTTCTTTTCCTTCATCGCGGTCTCGGTGGCCGCCCCGACCTTGATCACCGCCACGCCGCCGGCCAGCTTCGCCAGCCGCTCCTGCAGCTTCTCGCGGTCGTAGTCGGAGGTCGTCTCCTCGATCTGGGCGCGGATCTGCTTGATGCGGCCCTCGATCTCCTTCGTCTTGCCGGCGCCCTCGACGAGGGTCGTGTTGTCCTTGTCGACCACGACCTTCTTGGCGCGGCCGAGATCGGTGACCTTGATGTTCTCGAGCTTGATGCCGAGATCTTCCGTGATGGCCTTACCCCCGGTCAGCACCGAGATGTCCTCGAGCATCGCCTTGCGGCGATCGCCGAAGCCCGGCGCCTTCA